>NZ_JBSOPZ010000002.1:0-308406 GCF_053763515.1 Streptomyces mabaensis | reverse complement strand
AAGGTGTCCCTTCAAGGCATCAAGAACTGGGGACGTTCATCCGTACGCGGGTGGGGACGTTCACGTGTACGCCGACATCGCGACCGTCTACCAGGACCTCGCGCTGTGCGACAACATCGACGTGGTCGGCAACCTCTACCTCGGCCGGGAGCTGCGCAGGCGCGGCGTCCTCAACGAGGTGGAGATGGAGCGCCGCGCCCGCGAGCTCCTCAACACGTTGTCGATCCGTATCCCCAGTGTGCGCATCCCGATCGCCTCGCTCTCGGGCGGTCAGCGTCAGACGGTCGCCATCGCCCGGTCGATGCTCGGCGAGCCGAAGCTCGTCATCCTCGACGAGCCCACCGCGGCCCTCGGTGTCGAGCAGACCGCTCAGGTCCTGGACCTGGTCGAGCGGCTCCGCGAGCGTGGCCACGCGGTCATCCTCATCAGCCACAACATGGCCGATGTGAAGGCCGTCGCCGACAAGGTCGCCGTCCTCCGGCTGGGCCGCAACAACGGCGTCTTCGATGTGAAGTCGACCTCCCAGGAAGAGATCATCTCCGCCATCACCGGCGCCACGGACAACGCCGTGACCCGTCGTGCGGCGCGCACCACGGAGGTTCAGAAGTGAACACCGACAAGACCTCCACGAAGGCCGGCGCGCCCGCCGACACCGCCCCCGTGGGCAATCCGGAGGCCGCGCACGACGCGCTCACCGCGGTGGACCCCCGGCTGCTGGTCCGCGAGCAGGGCTTCGCCGGCTACCTCTCGGAGTTCAAGCGCAAGCTGCACGCCGGTGATCTGGGCTCGATCCCCGTGGTCATCGGTCTGATCGTCATCGCAGCGATCTTCCAGAGCCTGAACTCGAACTTCCTCTCCGCGAAGAACCTCAGCGACATCTCCGTCGCGATGGTCGCCACCGGCATGATGGCCGTCGGCATCATCTTCGTGCTGCTGCTCGGTGAGATCGACCTGTCGGTCGGCTCCGTCAGCGGTGTGTCCGGGGCGATCGTCGCCGTACTGAGCGTCACCCACGGCATGAACGAGTGGCTCGCGGTGCTCGTCGCCATTGCTGGGGGTGCGGTGATCGGCGCCATCCACGGTTTCTTCTTCGCCCGGATCGGCGCGCCCGCCTTCGCCGTCACCCTGGCCGGTCTGCTCTTCTGGCTGGGCTTCATGCTCCAGCTCCTGGGCGATCAGGGCACCATCAACCTGGATGGCGAGGGCGTAGTCGGGCAGCTCACTACGTACTTCTTCACGGACATTGCCGCTGCCTACGGGCTCGCCGCGGTGGGCGTGGCTGCGTTCTTCCTCTCGTCGTTCTTCGACAATCGTCGCCGTGAAGCAGCCGGTGTGCCGTCCAGGCCGCTCGTCGACATCGTGCTGCGCACGGTGCTGCTCGCGGTGGTCGCCTTCGCGGCCGCGTTCATGTTCAACCAGTACCGGGGTCTGCCGCTTGCGCTGGTCCTCTTCCTCCTGGTTCTGGTGGTGACGGACTTCGTGCTCCGGCGCACCGCCTACGGCCGCAAGATCTTCGCGCTCGGCGGCAGCGTCGAGGCCTCCCGGCGCGCGGGCATCAACGTCACGGCGATCCGGATCTCGGTCTTCGCCATCGCCGGTACGTTCGCCGCCATCGGCGGCCTGTTCTGGGCGTCCAAGATCGCGGCCGCCAACCAGAGCGCCGGCGCCGGCGACCTGCTGATGAACGTCATCGCGGCGGCCGTCATCGGCGGCACGAGCCTGTTCGGCGGTCGCGGCCGGACCTGGAACGCGCTGCTCGGCGTCATGGTGATCGTCTCGATCCAGTACGGGCTGCAGCTGGAAGGCATCGCCACGCCGATCCAGTACATGATCACGGGTGGCGTACTGCTGGCCACCGTCGTGATCGACTCCATCACCCGCAAGACGCAGAAGACCGCAGGCCGCGCCTGACAGCGGTCCCGCACCGCACGGGCCCGGCGCCGCACCAGGCGCCGGGCATCCGTGCGTTATCGGCCGTACGCGTGACATACATCGCACCGCCCGGTGCCTCCGGCCGCGGGCGGAACATTAGACTCGGCAGACCGGTACGCAAAAGCGTTCAACTGCAAGGAGGCACGGTGACGGAGTCGCGCGAAGCGCGTCGTGCAAGGGTGGCCGTGGGCGACGGGTGGGGCCTGCTGACCCGCATCACGGGACCGCGCGATCTGGACCCGCTCAGCCCGGAGCAGCTGAACCAGCTGGCCGCGGAGATCAGAAGCTTCCTCGTCGACGCGGTGTCCAAGACCGGCGGTCACCTGGGCCCGAACCTCGGCGTGGTGGAACTGACCATCGCGCTGCACCGGGTCTTCGACTCCCCGAAGGACAAGGTCCTCCTCGACACCGGTCACCAGTCGTACGTGCACAAGCTGCTCACGGGCCGTCAGGACTTCGCCAGGCTCCGTGCCAAGGGCGGCCTGTCCGGCTACCCGTCGCGCGCCGAGTCGCCGCACGACGTCATCGAGAACAGCCACGCCTCCACGGTGCTCGGCTGGGCCGACGGCCTCGCCAAGGCCAACCAGGTGCTGAAGAAGGACGACCACGTCGTCGCGGTCATCGGTGACGGCGCCCTCACCGGCGGTATGGCCTGGGAGGCGCTGAACAACATCGCCGCCGCCAAGGACCGCCCGCTGGTGATCGTTGTCAACGACAACGAGCGTTCGTACTCCCCGACCATCGGCGGACTCGCGAACCACCTCGCCACGCTGCGCACCACCGACGGCTACGAGCGCTTCCTCGCCCGCGGCAAGGAGATCCTGGACCGCACCCCGGTCGTCGGCAAGCCGCTCTACGAGACGCTGCACGGCGCGAAGAAGGGCCTGAAGGACTTCATCGCCCCGCAGGGCATGTTCGAGGACCTCGGCCTGAAGTACGTCGGCCCGATCGACGGCCACGACATCGAGGCCCTGGAGTCCGCCCTCGCGCGGGCCAAGCGCTTCGGCGGCCCGGTCATCGTCCACTGCATCACCGAGAAGGGCCGCGGCTACAAGCACGCCGAGCAGGACGAGGCCGACCGCTTCCACGGCATCGGCCCGATCCACCCCGACACCGGACTGCCCGTCAAGACCGCCGCCGCCAGCTGGACCTCGGTCTTCGGCGACGAGATGGTCAAGCTCGGCCATGACCGCGAGGATGTCGTCGCCATCACCGCGGCCATGCTCCAGCCGGTCGGACTGAAGAAGTTCGCCGAGACCTTCCCGGACCGGATCTACGACGTCGGCATCGCCGAGCAGCACGCCGCGGTCTCCGCCGCGGGCCTGGCCACCGGCGGACTGCACCCGGTCTTCGCGGTGTACGCGACGTTCCTCAACCGCGCCTTCGACCAGGTGCTGATGGACGTGGCCCTGCACAAGTGCGGTGTCACGTTCGTACTCGACCGGGCCGGCGTGACCGGCGACGACGGCGCCTCGCACAACGGCATGTGGGACATGTCGATGCTCCAGTGCGTCCCGACCCTGCGCATCGCAGCCCCGCGCGACGCCGAACAGCTGCGCGCCCAGCTGCGTGAGGCCGTCGAGGTCGACGACGCCCCGACCGTCGTCCGCTACTCCAAGGGCGTGGTCGGCCCGGCCGTCCCCGCCGTGGGCCGGATCGGCGGTATGGACGTCCTGCGCAAGGCCGGCGCGGACAGGCCCGACGTCCTCCTCGTCTCCGTCGGCGCGCTCGCCCCGATGTGCCTGGAGATCGCCGGCCTGCTCGACAAGCAGGGCATCTCGACGACCGTCGTCGACCCGCGCTGGGTCAAGCCGGTCGACGAGGCGCTCGCGCCGCTCGCCGAGCAGCACCGCGTCGTCGTCACCGTCGAGGACAACAGCCGGGCCGGCGGCGTCGGTTCGGCCGTCGCCCAGGCGCTGCGCGACGCGGGCGTAGACGTCCCGCTGCGCGACTTCGGCATCCCGTCGCGCTTCCTGGACCACGCCTCCCGCAAGGAGGTCATGGCCGAGATCGGGCTGACCGCCCCGGACATCGCCCGGCAGGTCACCGGCCTGGTCGCCAAGCTCGACGGCACGTACGAGGACGAGGGCGCCGAGGACGAGCCGGCCGAGGCCGCGCGCGACTGACACGACCAACCAGGCATGAAATGGGCCGGTGGGGTCACCCTGTATGGGTGGTCCGACCGGCCCATTCGCGTGAAATCCACCCGTACGGAGCCCTTCCGGACCGCCGATGTCCCGATTATGGCGATCACGACGAGTGCGTGGAGGTACGCCGGTGAGTTTGCAGAAGGACAGGGGACCCGCCGGAGGTGGCGTGTTCCGGACCAAGACGGTCGAACAGTCGATCCGTGACACCGAGGAGCCGGAGCACGCACTCAAGAAGTCCCTCTCCGCGCTGGACCTGACGGTCTTCGGGGTCGGTGTCATCATCGGCACGGGAATCTTCGTGCTCACCGGCACGGCGGCCAAGAACAACGCCGGCCCCGCCACCGCCCTCGCTTTTGTCGCCGCAGGTGTGGTGTGCGCCCTGGCCGCCCTCTGCTACGCCGAGTTCGCCTCGACGGTGCCGGTGGCCGGTTCGGCGTACACGTTCTCCTACGCCTCCCTGGGCGAACTGCCCGCCTGGATCATCGGCTGGGACCTGGTCCTCGAATTCGCGCTCGGTACGGCGGTGGTCGCCGTCGGCTGGTCGGGCTACGTCCGGTCGCTGATGGACAACATCGGCTGGAGCATGCCCGACGCACTGTCGGGGCCCGCCGCGGCCGAGGGCTTCGGCTTCGACGTGCTGGCCTTCCTGCTGGTCCTCGTCCTGACCGGGATCCTGGTCCTCGGCATGAAGCTCTCCGCCCGGGTCACCGCGGTCGTCGTCGCCATCAAGGTGACCGTGGTCCTGGTCGTCATCATCGCCGGCGCCTTCTTCATCAACGGCGCGAACTACGACCCGTTCATCCCGCCGGCCGAGCCGCAGACCGGGGGATCGGGCCTCGACGCCCCCCTCATCCAGCTCCTGTTCGGATACGAGCCGACGAACTTCGGCGTGATGGGCATCTTCACCGCGGCCTCGGTGGTCTTCTTCGCCTTCATCGGCTTCGACGTCGTGGCGACGGCGGCCGAGGAGACCAAGCTCCCGCAGCGGGACATGCCGCGCGGCATCCTCGGGTCGCTCCTGATCTGCACCCTGCTGTACGTCGCGGTGTCGATCGTGGTCACCGGTATGCAGCACTACTCGGAACTGTCGGTGGACGCCCCGCTCGCCGACGCCTTCAAGGCCACCGGCCACCCCTGGTTCGCGGGCTTCATCAGCTTCGGGGCCGCCGTCGGCCTCACCACCGTGTGCATGATCCTGCTGCTCGGCCAGACCCGGGTGTTCTTCGCGATGAGCCGCGACGGGCTCCTGCCGCGGTTCTTCTCCCGGGCGCACCCGACGCTCCGTACGCCCTACCGCGCGACGATCCTGCTCGGTGTGATCATCGCCATCCTCGCGGGCTTCACCACCCTCGAAGAACTCGCGGAGCTGGTGAACATCGGCACCCTCTTCGCCTTCGTCGTCGTCGCGATCGGCGTGATCATCCTGCGCCGCACCCGCCCCGACCTGCCACGCGCCTTCCGCACCCCGCTGGTGCCGTTGCTGCCGATCGTCTCCGTGGCCGCCTCGCTGTGGCTGATGCTCAACCTGCCCGCCGAGACGTGGCGCCGCTTCGCCATCTGGATGGCCCTCGGCGTCGTCGTGTACTTCGTGTACGGCCGCCGCAACAGCCGCCTCGGCCGCGCAGGCAGCGACGCCAAGTACTAGGCGACGACACCTCCTGGAACCCGGCTTTGCCCGGCCCCGTATGTCCCGCTTCGATGCGGACTGCGGGGCCGGATAGCTTGGCCCCTATGCTCACGCAGCCGCCGACCCCGCTACGGTCCGTACGCGGAGCCGTGCTGACCCGCGCCGGGTCGCCCGCCACCCGCTTCTGGTGGCGCCTTCTTCCCGTACTCGCGCTACTGGCGCTGATCACCCGTATCCCGTCCTTCCGGCACCCCCTGTGGAATCCGGACGAGGGCTATCTCGCCGTCCAGGCGCGGATACTGGCCGACGGGGGAGACCTCTACGACACCGTCGTCGACCGCAAGCCGCCGCTGCTTCCCTGGCTGTACCAGGCGGCGTTCGCCGTGTTCGGCGACGAGTCGCTGCGCTCCGTGAGAGTGCTCGCCGTCCTCGCCCAGTTCGGCACCGCCGTCCTGCTCGCCTCGCTCGCCCGCCGCCGGTGGGGCGACCGGGCCGGGTGCACCGCGGGCGTGCTCCATCTGCTGGTCTCCGTCGGCCTCAACCCCGAGGACACGCAGGCGGCCACCTTCGAGGTCTTCATGCTGCCGTCCACGGCAGCCGCCGTGTGGTGCGCCGACCGCAGACGGTGGGGAGCTGCGGGCGTCGCGGTGGCGGCGGCGTTCCTGACCAAACAGACCGGCGGGGCGGTCCTGCTCCCGGTCCTCTGGCTGCTCTGGCGCAGCGCTCCCCGCCGGACCGCCTGGTTGCGTACGGGACTTGGCTTCCTGCTCCCCGTGGTACTGGTCGCGCTGCTCACCGACCCGGCGGGCTTCGTGTTCTGGACGGTGACCGGTTCCGCCGCGTACGCGTCCTTCACCGGCTCCGAACTCCACGTGCTCTTCCGGGCGCTGGCGAACTCGGCGCTCCTCGCCGCGGCCTGCGCCGGCCTGATCGTCCCGGTCGTACGGGCGCTGCGCCCCGCAGGTCCTCTCCGTACCGGCGCCGCCGATCTGTGGCTGTGGCTCGGCGCCTCGGCGGCCGCGGTCGTCCTCGGTTTCCACTTCTTCGGCCACTACTACCTGCAACTGATCCCGCCCCTGGTCCTGTTGGGCACGGCGGCGCTGCGGGTGCTGCCCCGGCGCCGGCACGTCACCGCGCTGCTCACCTCGGCGGGCTGCTGCGCGCTGTTCCTGGCCTGGGGCCTGCTCGCCCCCCGCCCGGAACTCGCCCACGCACAGCGGCTGGCGGCGGTGGTGGAGGCACGCACCGCTCCGGGCGACCGCGTCCTGGTGTGGGGGATACACCCCGAGACGTACTGGCTCGCCGACCGGCCGCCGGCCAGCCGCTTCCTGACCGCGGGACTGCTGACCAACTACAGCGGCGGCCGCGACGGCCCGCAGGTCGGCGAGAAGTACGCCGTCGAGGGCGCGTGGCCGGTGTTCACCCGCGAGATGGCCGGCCGCCCGCCGGTCCTGATCGTCGACGACTCCCGGGGCAAACCGTTCGCCCCCGCGCACATCCCGGCCCTGCGCCGCCTGCTCGCGGGCCGCTACGAGATGCTGGGGACGGTGGACGGCGCCGTCCTGTACGCCCGTTCACCCTGAGGGCCGTACGGTACGCGGGCCGGCGCACTCCGCGCCAAGCTCCGCCACCCGCCGCCGGAGTTCACGGTCGGCGGTCACCACCAGGGTGGGCCGTGCGGCCGTCCGTACGATCTCCACGATCAGGTCGTCGCCGCTGCCGGGCGCGGACTCGACCCGTACCCCCGGTACGGACGCGACCCCACGGGCCGCGCCCTCGACGACCAGCACGATCTCGACGGGACCGGGTTTGCCGGCCAACCCGGCCTCGCCGAGTCCGACGAGGCCGTCCCGCAGCCGCTCCGCGGCCCCACGACGGTCGCGCCACCAGCCGTCGGGCACCGAGCCCACCACGTTGGCGGCATCGACGACGACGAGAGTGCGAGCAGTCATGTGCCGACCCTAGGGCCTGTCCCGGACGCGCGACGGCGCCCGTCCGCGGTCTCGCTGCGGACGGGCGCCGTTCGGTACGTACGGGTCGTACGAGCGGGCGTTACGCGGGCACGCTCGCCACGCCCTGCGCCAGGAACTTCTTGCCGTTCACGCGCTCCGAGACACCCTCGCGGTCCAGGTACGGCGTGATGCCGCCCAGGTGGAAGGGCCAGCCGGCGCCCGTGATCAGGCAGAGGTCGATGTCCTGCGCCTCGGCGACGACACCTTCCGCCAGCATCAGGCCGATCTCCTGCGCCACCGCGTCCAGGACGCGGTCGCGGGTCTGCTCCTCGGTCAGGACCGTGTCGCCCTGCTTGAGGAGGGCGGCGACCTCCGGGTCCAGCTCCGGCTTTCCGGAGTCGTAGACGTAGAAGCCGCGCTTGCCGGCCTTGACCACCGCGGCCAGGTTCCCGGAGACCGTGAAGCGGTCCGGGAAGGCCCGGTTGAGGGTCTCGGAGACGTGCAGGCCGATGGCCGGGCCGACCAGCTCCAGGAGGACCAGGGGGGACATCGGCAGACCGAGGGGCTCGACGGCCTTCTCGGCGGTGGCCACCGGGGTGCCCTCGTCGATGACGTTCTGGATCTCGCCCATGAAGCGGGTCAGGATGCGGTTCACGACGAACGCCGGGGCGTCCTTGCACAGCACCGCGGTCTTCTTCAGCTTCCTGGCGACGCCGAAGGCCGTGGCCAGCGAGGCGTCGTCGGTCTTGTCGCCGCGGACGATCTCCAGCAGCGGCAGGATCGCCACCGGGTTGAAGAAGTGGAAGCCGACGACCCGCTCCGGGTGCTGAAGCTTCGACGCCATCTCGGAGACCGAGAGCGAGGAGGTGTTGGTGGCGAGGATCGCGTGCGCCGGGGCGACCGCCTCGACCTCCGCGAACACCTGCTGCTTGACGCCCATCTCCTCGAAGACGGCCTCGATGATGAAGTCGGCGTCGGCGAAGCCCTCGGCCTTGTCCAGCACGCCGGTGACCAGGGCCTTGAGGCGGTTGGCCTTGTCCTGGTTGATGCGGCCCTTGCCGAGCAGCTTCTCGATCTCGGCGTGGACGTAGCCCACACCCTTGTCGATGCGCTCCTGGTCGATGTCCGTGAGGACGACCGGCACTTCGAGGCGGCGCAGGAACAGCAGCGCGAGCTGCGAGGCCATCAGGCCCGCGCCCACGACGCCGACCTTGGTGACCGGGCGGGCGAGCGACTTGTCGGGCGCGCCGGCCGGGCGCTTGGCGCGCTTCTGGACCAGGTTGAAGGCGTAGATACCGGCGCGGAGTTCGCCGCCCATGATCAGGTCCGCGAGGGCCTGGTCCTCCGCGTCGAAGCCCGCCTGGAGGTCGCCGCTCTTGGCGGCGGCGATGATGTCCAGCGCGCGGTAGGCGGCCGGAGCCGCGCCGTGCACCTTGGCGTCGGCGATGGACCGGCCCCGGGCGACGGCCTGGTCCCAGGCCTCGCCGCGGTCGATCTCCGCGCGCTCGACGGCGATCTCGCCCTTGAGGACGGCCGCCGTCCAGATCAGCGACTGCTCCAGGAAGTCGGCGCCCTCGAAGATCGCGTCGGCGATGCCGAGCTCGAAGACCTGCTTGCCCTTCAGCTGCTTGTTCTGGTTGAGCGAGTTCTCGATGATCACCGAGACGGCGCGGTCGGCACCGATCAGGTTCGGCAGGATCGCGCAGCCGCCCCAGCCCGGGACCAGCCCGAGGAAGACCTCGGGGAGGGAGAAGGCCGGCAGGGCCGCGGAGACCGTGCGGTACGAGCAGTGCAGACCGACCTCGACACCGCCGCCCATCGCCGCGCCGTTGTAGTACGCGAAGGTGGGCACGGCCAGCGCGGACAGCCGCTTGAAGACGTCGTGGCCGCCCTTGCCGATGGCGAGCGCGTCGGACTGCTGCTTCAGCAGCTCGACACCCTTGAGGTCGGCGCCGACCGCGAAGATGAACGGCTTGCCGGTGATGCCGGCACCGACGATGTCACCGTTCGCGGCCTCGGCCTCGACCTGGTCGATCGCCACGTTCAGGTTCGCCAGCGACTGCGGGCCGAACGTGGTCGGCTTGGTGTGGTCGAAGCCGTTGTCCAGGGTGATGAGGGCGAACCTGCCCACGCCGCCCGGCAGGTCGAGGTGGCGCACGTGCGCCTGGGTGACGACCTCGTCCGGGAACAGCTCGGCCGCGCCCTTCAGGAGTTCAGCGGTGTTGCTCACTTGGTGCCTCCGTCGAAGTGCGGGTTCTCCCAGATGACCGTCGCGCCCATGCCGAAGCCGACGCACATGGTGGTCAGGCCGTAGCGGACGTCCGGCTGCTCCTCGAACTGGCGGGCCAGCTGCGTCATCAGACGGACGCCGGAGGAGGCGAGCGGGTGGCCGTACGCGATCGCGCCGCCGTACTGGTTGACGCGGGCGTCGTCGTCGGCGATGCCGTAGTGGTCGAGGAAGGCCAGCACCTGCACGGCGAAGGCCTCGTTGATCTCGAACAGGCCGATGTCGGAGATCGACAGGCCCGCCTTGGCGAGGGCCTTGTCGGTCGACGGGATCGGGCCGTAGCCCATGACCTCGGGCTCGACTCCGGCGTACGCGAACGAGACGAGGCGCATCTTGACCGGCAGGCCCAGCTCGCGCGCGACGTCCTCGGAGGCGAGCAGCGAGGCGGTGGCACCGTCGTTGAGACCGGCCGCGTTGCCCGCGGTGACCCGGCCGTGCGCACGGAACGGCGTCTTCAGCCCGGCCAGCGACTCCAGAGTGGTGCCCGGACGCATCGGCTCGTCGGCGGTGACCAGGCCCCAGCCGGTCTCGCCGGCCTCGGGGTTGGTACGGCGTACCGAGACCGGTACCAGGTCCTGCTGGATCTTGCCGTTGGCGTACGCCTTCGCGGCCTTCTCCTGCGAGCGGACCGCGTACTCGTCGGCGCGCTGCTTGGTGATCTGCGGGTAGCGGTCGTGCAGGTTCTCCGCGGTCATGCCCATGAACAGGGCGGACTCGTCGACCAGCTTCTCCGAGACGAAGCGCGGGTTCGGGTCCACGCCCTCGCCCATCGGGTGGCGGCCCATGTGCTCCACACCGCCGGCGACCACGACGTCGTACGCGCCGAAGGCGATCGAACCGGCGGTGCTGGTCACGGCGGTCATCGCGCCGGCGCACATCCGGTCGATGGAGTACCCGGGCACGGACTGGGGGAGCCCGGCCAGGATGCCGGCCGTACGCCCCAGGGTCAGGCCCTGGTCGCCGATCTGCGTGGTCGCCGCGATGGCGACCTCGTCGATACGGGCCGGGTCGAGGTCCGGGTTGCGGCGCAGCAGCTCCCGGATGGCCTTCACGACGAGATCGTCGGCGCGGGTCTCGTGATAGATGCCCTTCGGGCCCGCCTTGCCGAACGGGGTGCGGACGCCGTCGACGAAGACGACATCCCTGACGGTACGAGGCACGTTGGCTCTCCTCCAGGTGCGGGATGGCACTGCTGCGGGAGGCGCGCTGCTGAGCGCGCGCTCACCTCCCTCATGCTACTTGCGGGTAACCATGCTGCACACCCCTACCGGCCGGAGCGGTGAAGGTCACACTCCGCCAACGCGCGAACCCCCGGCCGAAGGGCCGGGGGTTCCGCGCGGGTCCGGAAGTGGTCCGGGTCGGGCCGCTTCGGGCCGCGTCAGGCCGCTTCCGCGGCGAGGGCCGTGAGCAGGGCCGGAGTCACCTGTTCGACCTGCCACGGACGGGCGCCGTGGGCGGCCAGGACCTCCGCCACCGCGGCCTCGGTCGGCTCGGCCGGCGGCTCCCAGCAGAGCCGCCGGACGGTGTCCGGCGTGATCAGGTTCTCCTGCGGCATGTTCAGCTCCTCCGCGAGTGCGGAGACCGCGGCGCGGGCCGCGGACAGCCGGGCCGCGGCCGCGGGGTCCTTGTCCGCCCAGGACCGCGGCGGCGGCGGCCCGGTCAGCGGCTGGCCCGGCTGGGGCAGCTCGGAGTCCGGCAGTGCCCTGGCCCGGTCGACCACGGCCTGCCACTGCTCCAGCTGACGCCGGCCCATCCGGTGGCCGAACCCGGGCAGCGCGGCGAGCGCGTGCGCGTTCGGGGGCAGCGCCAGCGCCGCCTCGACGATCGCGCCGTCGCCCAGCACCTTGCCGGGCGAGACGTCCCGCCGCTGGGCGATGCGGTCGCGCGCGTTCCACAGCTCCCGGACGACCGCCATCTGCCGTCGGCGGCGCACCTTGTGCATGCCGGAGGTACGGCGCCACGGGTCCTTGCGGGGCGGCGCGGGCGGGGCGGAGGCGATCGCGTCGAACTCCTGGTACGCCCATTCGAGCTTCCCCTGCCGGTCGAGCTCCTTCTCCAGCGCGTCCCGCAGGTCGACGAGGAGCTCCACGTCCAGCGCCGCGTAGCGCAGCCACGGCTCGGGCAGCGGCCGGGTGGACCAGTCGACCGCGGAGTGCCCCTTCTCCAGGGCGTAACCCAGCACGCTCTCCACCATCGCGCCGAGGCCGACCCGCGGGAAGCCGGCCAGCCGGCCGGCCAGCTCGGTGTCGAACAGCCGCGTCGGGATCATGCCTATTTCGCGCAGGCAGGGCAGGTCCTGGGTAGCGGCGTGCAGGATCCACTCGGTGCCGGCGAGTGCCTCGCCGAGGCCCGACAGGTCGGGACAGCCGACCGGATCGATCAGCGCGGAGCCGGCGCCCTCGCGGCGCAGCTGGACGAGATAGGCGCGCTGGCCGTAGCGGTAGCCGGAGGCGCGCTCGGCGTCCACGGCGACGGGGCCGGTGCCCGCGGCGAAGGCCGCGATCACTTCGGCGAGGGCCTCCTCGGTCGCGACGACCGGGGGAATGCCTTCGCGCGGCTCGAGCAAAGGAATCGGCGCCGGTTCGACGTCGTCCGGAGGAGCGCCCCCGGTGGTTCGCAGTGGTGCGTCTGCTGCGGTCTCTTGGGCGTCGGTCACGTGTCAAGGGTATCTGTGTATGCACCGCGCCCGTCGACGGAACGTTCCGTCGACGGGCGCGCGGTGGATGTACAACGCTTTCCGGGCCAATCGCCCGGCGTGGGTCTGTGCGGGGCCGTACGGGGCTGTCTGGGGTCAGTGGATGATGCCGGTGCGCAGGGCGACGGCCACCATGCCGGCCCGGTCTCCCGTGCCGAGCTTGCGGGCGATACGGGCGAGGTGGCTCTTCACGGTCAGCGCGGACAGGCCCATCGAGACGCCGATGGCCTTGTTGGACTGGCCTTCGGCGACCAGCCGGAGCACCTCGACCTCACGGCCGGAGAGCTCGCGGTAGCCGCCCGGGTGGCTCGGGGCACCCGGGGGGCGGCGGTGCATACGGGCGGCGGTCGCCCCGATGGGGGCGGCACCGGGCCGGGTGGGGAGCCCGACGTTCGTACGCGTTCCGGTGACGACGTAGCCCTTGACGCCGCCGGCGAGGGCGTTGCGGACCGCGCCGATGTCGTCGGCCGCGGAGAGGGCCAGGCCGTTCGGCCAGCCAGCGGCTCGGGTCTCGGACAGCAGGGTCAGTCCGGAACCATCGGGCAGGTGGACGTCGGCAACGCAGATGTCGCGCGGGTTGCCGACGCGGGGACGGGCCTCCGCGATGGACGACGCCTCGATCACGTCACGCACTCCGAGGGCCCACAGGTGGCGGGTGACGGTGGAGCGGACGCGTGGGTCGGCCACGACGACCATGGCCGTCGGCTTGTTCGGGCGGTAGGCGACCAGGCTTGCGGGCTGCTCGAGAAGAACGGACACCAGGCCTCCTGGGGGGAGTGGCGGGACGGGGCCGGCTCGGGGATGAAGCCGGGGCGAACCGTGCGGATGGTCACTGACCTCTTCGGCACGTCACTCACCCGGCTTTAGGAAATGATCACGATTTGGTGAGTAACAATTCGGGCAATTAGGACGGACGATCGATCAAGTGCGATCAGAAGCGAACGCGCGACCGACGCGCTCGGCCCGTTCGGCTCCGTCTGCGGGCAGCGGGCCGGCGGGGGGCGAGGCAGCGTGCCGGCGGGCGAGCGGGCCGGGGAGCGGGTCAGCGGGTCTGCGGGCCGCGCCGCTGCGGCAGCGACACCACGGTGGTGTCCGAGGGGCCGGCCGGTGGCAGCCCGGCGATCTGGTACAGCAGATCGCACCAGGCCGCGAGATGGGCCGCGGTGTCCGGCACCCCGCCCACGCCCTCGCGCGGCGTCCACGATGCGCGGATCTCGATCTGCGTCGCCGGTCTGCGCTCCGACAGCCCGCCGAAGTAGTACGAACCGGCCCGCGTGACGGTGCCGCTCGCCTCGGCGTACCCGAGACCGCGCGCCTCCAGTGCGCCGGTCAGCCACGACCAGCACACCTCCGGCAGCAGCGGATCGGCCGCCATCTCCGGCTCCAGTTCCGCCCGTACGAGGGTCACCAGCCGGAACGTCCCCTGCCAGGCGTCGTGCCCGGCCGGGTCGTGCAGGAGCACCAGGCGCCCGTCGGCCAGATCGTCGTCGCCCTCGACGACCGCCGCCTCGAGGGCGTAGGCGTGCGGCGCGAGACGCTTCGGCGGCCGGCTCGGATCGATCTCCAGCCCCGGACGCGGCCGCGCCTTCTGCAAGGCCTCGACCGCCCGCCGGAAGGGGAGCGGGACGGAACTCTCTTCGCTGTCCTGCACGCCGTCCACACCGTCAGCGCCATCTGAAAAT
The DNA here is from genome assembly GCF_053763515.1 of Streptomyces mabaensis. Lineage (NCBI taxonomy): Bacteria > Bacillati > Actinomycetota > Actinomycetes > Kitasatosporales > Streptomycetaceae > Streptomyces > Streptomyces mabaensis. The sequence goes on along the minus strand of NZ_JBSOPZ010000002.1, from coordinate 294,081 downwards.
CGTCCCTGAGCCGCAGCCATGCGGGGAAGACTAGGCGGAACGAGGCCCTCGCGCGGGTAAGGACACCCTGCCCGCGGCGGGCACTTCGGAGTGACGTGCGAAGATTCTGGGCGTGAGTGCCAACGACCGCCCGACGGGCCAGCAGACCCAGACGTACGACTCCCCCTTCCTCAAGGCGTGCAGGCGCGAACCCGTGCCGCACACGCCGGTCTGGTTCATGCGGCAGGCGGGGCGCTCACTCCCGGAGTACCTGAAGGTCCGCGAGGGCACCGCGATGCTCGAATCCTGCATGCGGCCCGACCTGGTCACCGAGATCACGCTCCAGCCGGTACGCCGCCACAAGGTGGACGCCGCGATCTACTTCAGCGACATCGTGGTCCCGCTCAAGGCCATCGGCATCGACCTCGACATCAAGCCCGGCGTCGGCCCGGTCGTCGCCCAGCCGATCCGCTCGCGCGCGGACCTGGCTCAGCTGCGCGATCTGGAGCCGGCGGACGTCGCGTACGTCACCGAGGCCATCGGCATGCTCACGGGCGAACTCGGGGCCACTCCGCTCATCGGCTTCGCCGGTGCGCCTTTCACTCTCGCGAGCTACCTCGTCGAGGGCGGCCCGTCCCGCAACCACGAGCACACCAAGGCGCTGATGTACGGCGACCCGCAGCTGTGGGCCGACCTGCTGGACCGCCTCGCGGAGATCACCTCCGCCTTCCTGAAGGTGCAGATCGAGGCCGGCGCGAGCGCCGTCCAGCTCTTCGACTCCTGGGTCGGCGCCCTCGCCCCCGCCGACTACCGCCGCTCCGTGCTGCCCGCCTCGGCGAAGGTCTTCGACGCGGTGGCCGCGTACGGCGTCCCGCGCATCCACTTCGGTGTCGGCACCGGCGAGCTCCTCGGCCTGATGGGCGAGGCGGGCGCGGACGTCGTCGGCGTCGACTGGCGGGTCCCGCTGGACGAGGCCGCGCGCCGGGTCGGCCCGGGCAAGGCGCTCCAGGGCAACCTCGACCCCGCGGTCCTCTTCTCCACCCCCGAGGCGGTGCAGGCCAAGACCCGTGAGGTGCTGGACGCCGCGGCGGGCCTGGAGGGCCACATCTTCAACCTCGGCCACGGCGTCCTGCCGACCACCGACCCGGACGCGCTGACCCGCCTGGTGGAGTACGTCCACACCGAGACCGCGCGCTGACCGACACCCCTTACGCCCCGGCCTTCCGGACCTCCGTCGCCGCCTTGCGGGCGGCGACCAGGACCGGGTCCCACACCGGGGAGAACGGCGGGGCGTAGCCGAGGTCCAGGGCCGTCACCTGCTCGACCGTCATCCCGGCGGTGAGCGCGACGGCCGCGATGTCCACCCGCTTCGCCGCGCCCTCCCGGCCGACGATCTGCGCGCCGAGCAGCCGCCCCGTGCGGCGCTCGGCGAGCATCTTCACCGTCATGGGCGCGGCGCCCGGGTAGTAGCCCGCGCTGTTCGTGGACTCGATCGTGGCCGTCACGAACTGCAGCCCCGCCGCGCGGGCGTCCTTCTCGCGCAGGCCGGTGCGGGCGATCTCCAGGTCGCACACCTTGCTGACGGCCGTGCCGACGACCCCCGGGAACGTGGCGTAGCCGCCACCCGCGTTCGCGCCGATCACCTGGCCGTGCTTGTTGGCATGCGTGCCCAGCGCGATATGGCGGCTGCGGCCCGCGACCAGGTCGAGCACCTCCACGCAGTCGCCGCCCGCCCAGATGTTCTCGTGCCCCTGCACCCGCATCGACAGGTCGGTCAGCACGCCCCCGTACGCGCCGACCGGCAGCCCGGCGGCGCGGGCGAGCGCCGTCTCGGGCTCCACCCCGATGCCCAGCACCACCACATCCGCCGGATATTCGGCGTCCTGGGTGGCGACCGCGCGCACCCGGCCGTCCGCGCCGGTGAGGATCTTGGTCACCTCGGCCTCCGAGACGGTCCTGATGCCGAGCCCGTCCATCGCCTCGTGCACCAGCCGGCCCATGTCCGGGTCGAGCGTCGACATCGGCTGCGCGCCCCGGTTCAGCACGGTCACCTCGTAGCCCCGGTTCAGCAGCGCCTCGGCCATCTCGACGCCGATGTAGCCCGCGCCGACGACGACCGCCCGGCGGCCCTCCGTACGCGCGAGGGTGTCCAGCAGCGCCTGCCCGTCGTCCAGGGTCTGTACGCCGTGCACGCCGGCCGCGTCCATGCCGGGCAGCGGCGGACGGACCGGGCGCGCGCCCGTCGCGACGACGAGCTTGTCGTAGCCGGTCCACGCCTCGGTGCCGGATTCCAGGTCGCGGGTGCGGACCCGGCCGCCCGGCACGTCGATCTCCGTGACCTCCGTCCGCATCCGCAGGTCGATCGCGCGCTCGCGGTGCTCCTCGGGCGTACGGGCGATCAGGTCGTCCCGCTCGGTCACCAGGCCGCCGACCCAGTACGGGATGCCGCAGGCGGAGTAGGACGTGAAGTGGCTCCGCTCGAAGGCCACGATCTCCATCTCGTCCGGCCCCTTGTGCCTGCGGGCCTGCGACGCGGCGGACATGCCCGCCGCGTCGCCTCCGACGACCACCAGTCGCTCTGCTGCCATTGCGCGTCCCTCCGGTCCGTGACTGCGGAACACGCTACGTGCGAGCGGCGGTTCAGTCCCGCTCGGGCCCCTGCGGCTCCGGCTCCTCCTGAGCAGCGACGTTCCGGGCCGCCGGAACATTCCCCGGCCACGCGGCGGGCGCCGCCGGTGCCTTCCGGCGGCGCGGCAGCCGGCTGCGTACCAGCAGCCACAGCAGGACGAGTACGGCGGCCGCCGCGGCGAACGGCAGCACCGCGCCGATCACGACCGTGATCCACCGCAGGGTCGCGACAAACGCGTCCCAGCCGCCGCCGAGGGCGTCCAGGAAGCCGGGACCGTCGTCCTTCTTCTCCCGCGGCGCGGACTCGGCCTCGGAGACCTCCAGCGTGATGGTGGCCATGCTCGTGCGGTCCTTGAGTGAGGCCTGCTGGGCCAGCAGCGATTCGAGATCGGCCTGACGCCTGCTCAGCTCGCCTTCGAGCATGACGACATCGCTGAGCCTGGTCGCCTTGTCCATCATCTCCCGCACCCGCGCGACGCTCGCCTGCTGCGTCTTGATGCGGCTGTCGACGTCCACCACCTGCTCGGTGACGTCCTCGGCGCCGACCTTGCGGCCGATCAGCTTTCCGGTGCCCTCGATGTCGGCGAGCACGGCCGCGAAACGGCCGGTGGGCACGCGCAGCACGAGCCGGGAGAAGATCCGGCCGTCCTCCTCCCGGTCCGTCGTCTCGTTCCCGACGAAGCCCCCGGCCGACTCGGCGGCGGAGCGGGCGGTGTCGAGCGCCTTCTCCGCACTCTTCACCTCCACGGTCAGCGTCGCCGTACGGATGATGTGGTTCCGGGGCGCGGCGGGCTTCTTCGCGTCCGGCTTGGTCGCGTCGGGCGCGGCGGGCTGCTTGGCCCCGGTGTCGGCGGCGCCGCCCCGGTCCGCCGCCGCCTCCGGGCCGGCCGCCTTGTGGTCACCGCTGCTCAGGTCGGACGTGTCACCCGCGCCGCAGCCGCCGACCGCGAGCGAGGCGGTCAGCAGAACGGCTGCCAGGGCCGCGAGACGTCGGCGCCCTGACCTACTGGACCTACTGGCTGCGCGCATTACGGCTACCCCCCGGTGAATCGTGGTTGATGTCGCAGGTTCGACGCGCGGTCCCCGCGACCGGGTTGCCCTTTCCCGGTCCCGATGCGGTCACGGTCAGGACTCGTAACGGCGTGCGCAACGGGTCTGAGAGAGTGGACCCATGCGGGAAACGGACAAGCGTACGGGCCATGTCGTCGTCATCGGGGGCGGAATCGCCGGCCTGGCCGCCGCCCACCGGCTGCTCGGCGGGGGCGTGCGGGTGACCGTTCTGGAGGCCTCCGGCCGGCTCGGCGGCAAGCTGTACGCGGGCGAACTCGCGGGCGTACGCGTCGATCTCGGAGCCGAATCGATGCTGGCCAGGCGGCCCGAAGCGGTGGACCTGGCGCGCGCGGTGGGGATCGGCGCGCGGCTTCAGCCGCCGGCCACCGCGACGGCCGCGCTGTGGACGCGCGGTGCGCTGCGCCCGATGCCGAAGGGCCATGTGATGGGCGTGCCGGGCGATCTCGCGCCGCTCGCCGCCTCCGGAGTCGTCTCGGAGGAGGGCCTGCGCCGGATCCGGCAGGACGCCGAGCTGCCGCGTACCGAGATCGGCGACGACGTCGCGGTCGGCGAGTACGTCGCGGCCCGGTTCGGCCGCGAGGTCGTCGACCGGCTGGTGGAACCGCTGCTGGGCGGGGTGTACGCGGGCGACGCGTACCGCATCTCCATGCGCGCGGCCGTCCCCCAGCTCTACGACGCGGCGCGGGCCCACCGCTCGCTGGGCGAGGGGGTGCGCGAACTCCAGCGCCGTACCGCCGGGGGGCCGGAGGCGGCCGCGCCGGCCCCTCAGAACCCTCAGAGTCCGGTCTTCATGGGCATCGAGGGCGGAGTGGGCGGGCTGCCGCTCGCCGTGGCCGAGGCGTGCCGCGCCGCCGGTGCGGAGCTCCGTACCAACGCGCCGGTACGGGAACTGAACCGCACTGCGGACGGCTGGCGCATCGTGACGACGGACGTGATGCTCGCGGACGCCGTCGTCCTCGCCACGCCCGCCGCCCCCGCCGCGGACCTGCTCGCGGCGGCCGCGCCGGCTGCCGCGCGCGAGCTGCGTGCCGTCGAGTACGCCTCCATGGCCCTGGTCACCATGGCCTTCCGGCGGGCCGCCCTGCCCGCCGGGCTCACCGGCAGCGGATTCCTGGTGCCGCCCGTGGACGGCCGGACCATCAAGGCGTCGACCTTCTCCGCCAACAAGTGGCGCTGGGTCGCCGAGGGCGACCCGGACCTGTTCCTCCTGCGCACCTCGGTGGGCCGCTACGGCGAGGAGGCGGACCTGAAGAGGGACGACGCCGAGCTGGTCGACGTCTCACTCGCCGACCTGGGCGAGGCGGTGGGTCTCGCCGCCCGCCCGGTCGCCTCCACCGTCACCCGCTGGAACGGCGGACTGCCGCAGTACCCGGTGGGCCACCTGGGCCGGGTGGCCCGGATCCGCGAGGCGGTCGGCGGGCTGCCGGGGCTGCGGGTGTGCGGTGCGGTGTACGACGGCGTGGGCATCCCGGCCTGTATCGCGAGCGCCCGCCGGGCGGCCGACGAGGTGCTGGCCACCCTGGCGGCCGGTCACCGGGCGTGACGCGGGACAATAGCCGCATGACTGCTCCTGAAAAGACTCCCAACGCCGGCAAGAAGGCCAAGGACCTCAACGAGGTCATCCGCTACACCCTGTGGTCCGTCTTCAAGCTGCGCGACGTGCTCCCCGAGGACCGTGCCGGTTACGCCGACGAGGTGCAGGAGCTGTTCGACCAGCTCGCCGCGAAGGACATCACCGTCCGCGGCACGTACGACGTGTCCGGCCTGCGCGCCGACGCCGACCTCATGATCTGGTGGCACGCGGAGACCGCGGACGAGCTCCAGGAGGCGTACAACCTGTTCCGCCGCACCAGGCTGGGCCGTGCGCTGGAGCCGGTCTGGTCGAACATGGCGCTGCACCGCCCCGCCGAGTTCAACAAGTCGCACATCCCGGCCTTCCTGGCCGACGAGACGCCGCGCAACTACGTCAGCGTCTACCCCTTCGTGCGCTCGTACGACTGGTACCTGCTGCCCGACGAGGACCGCCGTCGCATGCTCGCCGACCACGGCAAGATGGCCCGCGGCTACCCGGACGTGCGCGCCAACACGGTCGCGTCGTTCTCGCTCGGCGACTACGAGTGGCTGCTCGCCTTCGAGGCGGACGAGCTGTACCGCATCGTCGACCTGATGCGGCACCTGCGTGCGTCCGAGGCGCGGATGCACGTACGCGAGGAGGTGCCGTTCTACACCGGGCGCCGGAAGTCCGTTGCCGAGCTGGTGGCCGGGCTGGCCTGACGGGTGCCCGGCCCTCCGGCGGCTCAGGAACTGCTGCCCCCACCGCAGCTCGAACCGGAGCTGCTGCCGCAGCTCGACCCCGAGCCGCCGGAGCTGCCCGAACCGCAACTGGAGCCGGAGCCCGAGCTGCAGCTCGATCCGGAGCTGCAGCTGGAACCCCCGCCTCCGCCGCTACCGCAGCCGCCTCCTCCGCCTCCGCCGGAGCTCGATCCGGCACACCACACCACGACGGCGGCGTCGCCCGTGCTCCACGCGGCGTGACGCGAGTGCGGGGCCGGCCGGATCCGGGCCGCCGCGATCAGCTGCGCCTGCAGTACGGGGTCCGGCAGGGCGCCGAGCCCGCGGGTGGCCACCAGGGCCGCCGGATGCGTCGCGTAGGCGTGGGCCAGGCGGTACTCGCGCAGCGCCCGCTGCCCGGCCCTGGTGACCCGGGCCCTGGCGATGGCCGTGCATACGGCGCCGGTCACGGCTCCGCCGAGCAGTGCGGGGATCACCATCACGAGGAAGGGGAACCCCCCGTCGAACGGATCCTCGGCCGCGTACTGCACGACGGTGAGCAGGAAGGCGAGCGGGAAGCCCAGGACGCAGGCGAACAGCTGGACGATGCCCCAGATCTGCCACTTCCGGTTGTCGCGCGGGTGCGCCATCAGGCCGCGGGCCGCGAGGCCGTCGCCGATCTCCTGCACGGCAGGACTGCGCATCACCGCGAAGCGGAGCGTGTGCAGCGCACCGCTCGGTGCGGCCGCGTGCTCCGCCATCAGGGCGCGCTCGACCGGTTCGCGGGCGGCGGTGTGCGGGTGTACGAAGACGATGCCGGGGCCGCCGACGGACAGCCGGCCGTCCGCCGCCATCGCGACGATGGCGGTGTCCACGACCCTGGCGGGGCCACCTGCCAGGAACGCGCCCTCCAGCGCGTCGTGGACATGGCTGCCGGACGGACCGTTCCGGCGGGCACCGGCCAGTCCGGCGATCAGCGCGACGGACGAGGCGCCGATGACGAGGTAGCAGAGCACAGCGACGACGTTCATGACGGTCACCTCCTGACCAGGGCGGCACGAGCCGCCCGTACGAAGCGGGTGGCACGGGCGGTACGGGTGGGCGGCTGCGGGGCGGCACGTTCGCGCCACCAGGCGGTCAGCCGGCGGCGTACGGCCGGGTCCTCGGGCAGTCCGGCGATCAGCAGGTGCTCGGCGAAGTCGAGGGCGTCGCGGCGGTAACCGTCCCGCATGGGGCGGGCGGTGGCGTACGCGAGGAAGGCGCGGCGGTAGCCGTCGCCGAGGATCAGCGGCAGCTCGGGCGCGACCTTGCCGATGACGTCCGCGCGCTTGGCGGCGAGCGCACGGCTCTGCACGCGCAGCCGCCGGGCGTCGAAGCGCTCCGGAGCGGGCGTACCGGCGACCAGCGCGGAAAGCAACGCGGTCTGAGCCAGCGCAACCCGCCCCCGCGCGGCCTCGACGCCGCCGCGGTGCGCGCAGGCGTCAGCGTCGTGAGCCTGCCCGACGCGACGTCCGGCGCTCCGCACCCCCGACGGCCCGTCCACGGGCCCAGCGGCCACGGCGAGTGCACCGCCCTGTCGCCCGCCGGCCGCGGCGTCGGGGTCGGGCGCACCCCCCGGCCCCGGCCGGTCGGTTGCGGCCCCGGAGGCCCCGACGAGCTCGTCACCCCGGCCCCCGGCGGGGTGCGCGTCCTGGGCGCTGCGTGCGTGGGCCGCGTCTGCCGCGGCCCCGACCGGCTCGACGGGTGCTCCGCCCCCGCGCGCGGCTTCGCCCACGTCGTCGCGCTCGACACGCGTACCCCCCGGCGCCAAAGGGCCGGCCGCGCCGCGCGTCAGCGTTTCGCGGATCGTGGTCAGTTCCGATGCCAGTTCCGTCTCCGGCGGGAAGTCGTCGTCCCGTTCCAGCAGGACCCCCGGCGGATCGGTACGCCTGCGCAGGTCGGCCAGGATGTCCAGCACCGGCTGGGATACCGGGTGGGCGTGCGTGTCGTGCCATACGCCGTTCCGCTCGACGCCGCCCGCGACATGCACGTACGCGATCGCCTCGACCGGCAGTTCGTCGAGCGCCACCGCAGGGTCCTCGCCCCGGTTCACCCGGTTGGTGTGCAGGTTGGCGACGTCGATCAGCAGCCGGACCCCGGTCCGCTCGACCAGCTCCGCCAGGAACTGGCCCTCTGTCATCTCCTCGTCCGGCCAGGAGATGAGCGCGGCGATGTTCTCGACCGCCAGCGGCACGGGCAGTGAGTCCTGCGCGATCCGGACGTTCTCGCACAGCACCGCGAGAGCGTCCCGGGTGCGCGGTACCGGCAGCAGGTGGCCCGCCTCCAGCCGGGGCGAGGCGGTCAGCGGGCCGCCCGCCCGTACGAACGCGATGTGCTCCGAGACCAGCGGCGAGCCGAGCGCCTCGGCACGCGCGGCCAGGTCCGCGAGGCGTCCCGGGTCCGGGCGGTCCGCCCCGCCGAGGCCCAGCGAGACCCCGTGCGGGACGACGCGCGTGCCGCGCTCGCACAGCCGGAGCAGGGACTCGGGCAGGTGGCCGGGGCAGAGGTTCTCGGCGACGGCCTCGACCCAGTCGACGCCGGACAGCCGCTCCACCGCGTCGGCGATTTCGGGCCGCCAGCCGATCCCGATCCCCAGGCGTGTCGTGAGTTCCATGGTCCCCCTCCGCTGCTCCGTACGTTCGACGGATGCTGGGGTGATGACCCCGGCGCAACGCGGCGAACCCGGAGGAGGGGACGTTCAGAGCTTCATTTGAGGTTCCGGGGCCGAGGAGGGCCCCGCAGGGGCCCGGGACCTCGCGGAGCCCGCTATTCCACCCGGTGCCCCTGCGGCTCGGGCCGGTTGGTGTTGATCACGGACCCGTTCTCCAGCTCCTCCGTCGGCTGCGCGGACGGCCGCGAGGTGAACTTCTGGTCGGTACCCGTCGGCACGGCCGGAACCGGCGGCGCCGGCAGGACGGAGCCGGGCGGCGGGGGACCGGTCGGGCTGGCGGTCGCGCCACCGGCGGCCTCGTTGGCGATGGCGTCGAAGTCCACCAGCCCGGTGTTCTCCAGCATGGTGATGTGGTCCAGGACCGTCTGGTTGGCGTCGGTCGCCAGCTGCCGTATGAGCGTGTTGCGGGTGGTGTGCCGGACCTGTGCGACCAGGCTGAAGACCTTGCCGTGGGCGTTGCGCAGCAGCTGTACGAACTTCCGCTCGTACGTCTTGCCGCTCGCGGCGGAGAGTTCCTGCAGCCAGCCCTGCTGCTGTTCGTTGGGCACGTTCGGCAGCTCGACGCTCAGCTTGGCGGCCACCAGGCGTGCCCGCTTGTCGAGGTCCGTGTGTCCGACCACGAGGTGGTCGCCCGCGGCCTTGATGGCCTCACTGGGCGCGCGCTCGATCGCCTGCTGTCCCGCGGGCAGCTCCCACAGCCCTGCCAGCCGCACCTTGACCAGGAAGTCCCGGTCGGTGGCGGACAGCGGTCCCCACTGCGTCGCCACGGTCGACGCGTTGAGATTGGCCTGGCCCGTTCCGGAGCGGTCCGCGTAGGACCACATCGGGAAGGCGAGCGCGCCGAGTGTCGCGACGAGGGCCGCGATGATGAGAGCTGTTCCGTTGATGCGTCGCAATGTGTTTCTCCCGGGCAGGTGCGTTACACCGTCGAACCAAACCGCCGACTGAACGGTTGTTCAACCTACTTGCAGGTATTGCTGTGTACGAATTTCGTCGGCGCCCTGTTCAAAGGGAGAGCGAAGTGGCCCGAGGGGCGGCTGTTTCAGCCGCGCAGCGCCGGATGATCGGCGACCACCGTGCACGAACCGGCCGCGATCTCCGTGAACCCGGCATCCCGGACCACCGGCAGTCCGCTCGCGGTGAGTTCGCGCCACCGCTGCGGCCCGGGGGTCCGTACCGACAGCGGGAAGTCCGCCCCGAGCCAGGCCGCCCGCTCCGCCTCGGACAGAGCCCACCAGGCGAGTTGGGCACCGTGGCCCGCCTGGGCCATCGCCTTGCCGGCCGACATCCCGAGGTCCGGGTTCATCCAGAGCACCGGCGCGGTGAGGTCCGCACCGGCCGACGGCCCGGGATCGTCGAGGTCCGTGCCGGACACCTGGAGCTTGGCCAGTTCCTTGGGCCAGCCGTCCAGCGGTACCGGCGGAAACACCCGCACCTGCGCCGACTTGCCGGTGACCGTGATGCCCGGCAGGGTCTCCGCCCGCCGCCACTCCGCGCCGCGCGCCCGCCGTACGACCTTGCGGATCCGGGCGTCCTGCCAGTCCCGCACCGCCGCGGCCCAGTCGCCCTCGCCGTGCGACCGCTCGTCGGAGAGCAGGACGAGCACCGCGCGGGCCGCCGTCTCCAGCGCGTCGGTACGCGCCGGGGGTTCGGCCCGTTCGATGCGGACGACCAGCGGCAGTACGAACTGCGGCGCCGCGTCGCGCCGCGTCCGCTCATCTGTGTTCACCCGGCTGCTCACGTGGCTCAGTTTGCCAGGGCATGACGTGAGCATTGTTGGCGGAGGCGATGGCTCCGGGTGAGGATGCGGCGTATGAAGAGCGATCTGTTTGCCTCCGAGAACATGGTCCAGCCCGCCACCGCACCCGGGATGACCCTCCAGAACGCCAAGTCGATCAAGTACGCCGTGAATGGGGAGATGCTCGCGCGACAGGGATCGATGATCGCCTTCCGCGGCAACCTCGAGTTCGAACGCAAGGGACAGGGCATCGGCGGCATGCTCAAGCGCGCCGTCACCGGCGAGGGCCTGGCCCTGATGGCGGTCCGCGGCCAGGGCGAGGCGTGGTTCGCGCACGAGGCCGCCAACTGCTTCATCGTCGACCTCGACCAGGGCGACGCGCTGACCATCAACGGCCGCAACGTGCTGTGCTTCGACTCGACCCTCTCGTACGAGATCAAGACCGTGAAGGGCGCCGGCATGACCGGCGGCGGGCTCTTCAACAGCGTCTTCACCGGCTACGGAAAGCTGGGCGTGATCTGCGAGGGCAACCCGCTGGTCATCCCCGTCTCCCAGCAGGCCCCGGTGTACGTCGACACCGACGCGGTCGTCGGCTGGAGCGCCCAGCTGCACACCTCCCTGCACCGCTCGCAGAGCGTCGGCTCGATGCTGCGTGGCGGCTCCGGCGAGGCCGTCCAGCTGATGCTTCAGGGTGAGGGCTTCGTGGTCGTACGGCCGAGCGAGGCCCGGCCCGAGAAGGCCGCCGCGAGCTGACACCTCGAGCTGACACCGGCCGGGCGTCCGGGGACCCGGGCCGCCGGGATCCTGAGTACGCTCGTACGTATGGACGACCTCAGGGACCAGAACCAGTCGTACTGCGAGACGCCGGCCGGCCGCGCGCCCGTGCCTGCGGCCGTGCCCGACGGTCCGCCGTACGCCGACTGCGTGCGGTGCGGCAAGCCGACCGAGTACAACGTGGCGACGCCGGGCGTCGTGCTCTGTCCGGTCTGCGAGTGGCAGGAGGCGGAGCGCAGCATCGCCTGCGCTACATGATCACCTCGCTGCGTGATCACTTCTCGATGAGCTCGGAGACCTTGACGAAGCGGTAGCCGCGCCTGCGCAGTTCCGGCACGATCCGCTCGACCGCCTCGTCCGTGACCGGCGCGGCGCTGTGCGTGCAGTGCATGACCACCACAGAACCGGGCCGCACCCCCGCGAGCACCTGCTCCGCCACCGCGTCCGCGTCGTTCGCGAACGCGTCGCCGCTGACCACGTCCCACTGCACCGCCGTGACCTCGGCGGGCGCGAGCGCGCGCAGTGCCCGGTCGTCGTAGCAGCCGCCGGGGAAGCGGAAGTACGGCACGGTGTTGCGCGCCCCCGCCTTGCGGAAGGCGGCGAACGCCCGCTCCACATCGGCGCGCGCCGCCTGGTCGTCGAGGGCGGGCAGGCCGTAGCAGGGCGTCGTGAAGGCGTGGTGGCTGTACGAGTGGTTCGCGATCTCGAAGAGCGGATCGGTCCCGATGGACCTGGCCTGGTCCGGGTACTCCTCGGCCCAGCGGCCGGTCATGAAGACGGTCGACGGCACCCTGAGCCGGCGCAGCGCGGAGATGAGCGCCGGATTGTCGAAGCGCTCGCCGCCCGCCGCGCGGGGGCCCTGATCCGCCGTCATGTCGGCGTCGAAGGTGAGCGCGACGGTCTTCTCGCCGGCGGATGCGCGGGCGCGCTCGAAGACGGGAGTCAGACCGGCGGGCCCCGGGGCCATGGTGGGCGGCTTCGACGGCGACGCGCCGGGGGCCGTTGCCGCGGTGGGGGCCTGCGCGCGCTGCGGCGCGGGCGGTGAGGCGGGTCGGGAGGAGCTTCCGCAACCGACGAGAACGACACCGAGAACGGCAACCGCCGCCAGTCTTCGTACGAAAATGGTCACTCGCGGAAAATATACGATGATCCCTCAGAAACCTTTTTCCGCACCGCCGATGAACACAACTCCCGCCCCACGCGTATCTGTGGTCGGACGCGTCCCCCCGGTTTCCGCCGGCAACCGGGCTCCGTACCCCCGCAGGAGGCGACGAGTTGAGTCACAGGCGCATACCGAAGCGAAAGGCCGTTCTCGCAGGAGCCGGGGCCGTGGGCATCGCCGCAGCCGCGGTGCTGCTGCCCCAGGCCAATGCCTCGCAGTCCGGGTCCGAGTCCTCGTCAGGAGCCGCCCCCAAGACGGTGAGCGCCGCATCGGCGGCGGATCTCGTCGCGCAGCTGGCCTCGCAGCTCGGCGAGTCCTACGGAGGGGCGTACTACGACGCGGAGAAGCAGCAGGTCGTCGTCAACGTCGTGGGCGACAACAACAACGTGAACGTCCAGGTCAAGAAGGCCGGCGCGGTGCCCAGAGATGTGGAGAACAGCGCCGGTGAACTGAAGTCCGCCACGCGGACGCTCACCCGGCAGGCCAGCATCCCGGGCACGGCGTGGGCCGTCGACCCGAGGACCAACCAGATCCTGGTGACGGCGGACCGCACGGTCACCGGTGAGCGGTGGGACCAACTGGAGAGCGCCGTGGAATCGCTGGGCACGGGGACGGCCCGTATCCAGAAGTCCCAGGGCGAGTTCAAGCCGTTCCTGGAGGGCGGCGACGCGATTTTCGGCGGCGGCGCGCGCTGCTCCCTGGGTTTCAATGTGACCACTCAGGACGGGCAGCCCGGTTTCCTCACCGCCGGGCACTGCGGTGTCGCGACCGAGCAGTGGTCGGAGGACCCGAACGGCGCGCCCATCGGTACGGTCCAGGCGGCGACCTTCCCCGGCGAGGGCGACTTCGCACTCGTCAGCTACGACGACCCCGGCGTCGAGGCCCCCAGCGCGGTGGATGTCGGCGGCGGCCAGACCGTGCAGATCACGCAGGCCGCCGACGCGGCGGTCGGCCAGCAGGTGTTCCGGATGGGCAGCACCACCGGGCTGCGGGACGGCGCGGTCACCGGACTCGACGCGACCGTGAACTACCCGGAGGGCACCGTCACCGGGCTGATCCAGACCAGTGTCTGCGCGGAACCGGGCGACAGCGGCGGCGCGCTCTTCACGCCCGACGGGAGCGCGATCGGCCTCACCTCCGGCGGCAGCGGAGACTGCACCGCCGGCGGTGAGACGTTCTTCCAGCCGGTGACGACCGCACTGGCCGCGGTGGGCGCGGAGATCGGCGCGGGCGGCAACGGCCAGAACGGCTGACTCCGACGTCGGCACCGACGAGGGGGGTCTGGGGCCTTCGGAAAGCTCCGCGAGACCACCGCCCGGACAGGGCCTAGCGTGGAAGTGTGCGCGGCGACCTGGTGACGCTGGCCCTCTGCGGCGACGTGATGCTCGGCCGCGGCGTCGACCAGATCCTCCCCCACCCCGGTGACCCGGAGCTGCGGGAGAGGTACCTGGTCGACGCCCGGGCGTACGTCGAGCTGGCGGAGGCGGCCAACGGTCCGGTCCCGCACCCGGTGGACTACTTCTGGCCGTGGGGCGACGCCCTCCAGGCACTGGAGGAGGCCGCGCCCGACGCCTTCGTGGTGAACCTGGAAACGAGCATCACGCGAAGCGACGACTTCGCGCCGGGCAAGGAAGTGCACTACCGGATGGACCCGGCCAACCTCCCCTGCCTGACCGCGGGCCGGCCCGACGCCTGTGTCCTGGCCAACAACCACGTGCTGGACCTCGGCCCCCGGGGCCTGACGGACACCCTCGACACCCTGAGCGGCGGCGGCCTGCGCACCGCGGGCGCGGGCAGGGACGCGGCCGAGGCGTGGCGGCCCGCGGACGTCACCGTCGACGGCGGCGGCCGGGTCCTGGTCTTCTCGTGCGGGATGCCGTCCAGCGGCATCCCGCTGAGCTGGGCCGCGACCGACGACCGGGCCGGCGTCGCCTTCGTACCCCAGGCGTCGGATGCCGCGGCGGCCGCGATCGTCCATCACGTCCAGCAGGCGAAGCGGCCGGCGGACGTGGCGGTCGTGTCCGTCCACTGGGGTTCGAACTGGGGCTACGGCATCCCGCACGACCAGATCCGCTTCGCCCACGCGCTGATCGACGGCGGGGTCGACGTGGTCCACGGCCACTCCTCGCACCACCCCCGCCCGGTGGAGGTCTACCGCGACAAGCTCATCCTCTACGGCTGCGGCGACTTCATCGACGACTACGAGGGCATCACGGGCTACGAGGAGTACCGGGACGACCTGCGGCTGCTGTACTTCGCCGCGCTGGAGCCGGACACCGGCACACTGGCCGGGGTCCGGCTCGCGCCCCTGAGGTCCAGGCGGCTGCGCCTCCAGCACGCCCAGTCCGCGGACCGGGCGTGGCTGGAAGCGACCCTCAACCGGGTCAGCCGAAGCTTCGGCACCCACGTCGCCCGTACCCCCGACGGCATGCTGACCCTCGCACGCTGAGGTCAGGGCGCGGCCGGCAGCCGCCCGAGCGCGGGCACCGCTGTCACCAGGGCCCGGTGACGGCGAAGGTGGTGCCGGGGGTGTAGCAGTTCACGTACATCGTTCCGCCGTCCGGCGAGAAGGCGACGCCGGCGAACTCGCCCCACTCCGGCGCCTCGGGCGTACCAAGGTTCTGGGCCCCTCTGGCCATCGCGTACACCTCGCCCCGCCGGGTCAGCCCGTAGACGTGCTGCGCCCCGTCGCCGTCCTCGCACACCATCAGACCGCCGCTCGGCGCGAGGCAGATGTTGTCCGGGGACTCGCCGGGCAGCTGGATGTCCGTACTCGGGCCGAAAGCGATGACGAGGGTGAGCCGGCGCCGGTGCGGCTCGTACTTCCACACCTGGCCGAAGTGGTCGGCCGCCGAGCCCTCCCGGCTGCGCGCGAAGCTGGAGACGAAGTACACCGACCGGCCGCCCCAGTAGCAGCCCTCCAGCTTCTGGGCGTGCGTGACGCCCTTCGGGCCGAAGTCCTGCAACCGGATCGGGGTCTGCTTCGCCAGCGGGTCCGGGACCGGGACCCACTCCACCCCGCCGAAGCTCGCGCCGGTCTCCTGGATCGCCGAGAGGTCCGGCACGCCGGGTACGCGCATGGCCTCCAGCGCACCCCCGGCGCGCAACGAGCCCCTACCGCCCAGCGGCTTCTCGGGCAGGAAGCGGTAGAACAAGCCGAAAGGTTTCTGGAAGGCGTCCTCGGTCTCGTACACGATGCCGCTCTTCGGGTCGACGGCGATCGCCTCGTGCTGGAAGCGGCCCATCGCCGTGAGCGGCACGGCCCCGGTGCGGTGTGGATCGACCGGATCGACCTCGAAGATGAAGCCGTGGTCCTTCGTGTAGCCGTTGGTGCCGGCCTTGTCCTCGGTCTCCTCGCAGGTCAGCCAGGTGCCCCAGGGGCTGGGACCGCCCGCGCAGTTCACGGCCGTACCGGCGATGGCGACCCGTTCGCCCAGCACGTTGTTGCGGGAGTCCAGCGCGATGGCCGTACAGCCGCCCATGCCGTTCGGGTCGTACGTCAGGCCTTTGACGGCCGGCACCCGGATTCTGGCGGTGGGGCGGTTCTCGTGATTGCGGACCAGATGGACGCGGCCGCGGCGGCCCGCGAAGGCGGCCATGCCGTCGTGGTTGCTGGGCACCCGGCCCTCGTCCGGGTGGGAGCGAAGCGGATCGCCCTCCCGGGACAGGACCTTGTAGCGAAAGCCTCTGGGCAGATCGAGCAGGCCGTCCGGGTCGGGCACGAGCGGCCCGTAACCGCTCCTGCCCCGGCCCTGCGCGGCGGCCGTGCCGGCGAACAGTTCCGAGACGGAGCCGGTGAAGGCGATCCCGGCGACCGTTGCGCCGGTACCGGCCAGGACTTGACGTCGTGTTGCGGTCATGAGGCAACTCCCTGCTGGCGGCCAGGAATGTGACCCGCATGTGTGTATCACGTGTGTAGGTGACACGGAACCATGCGGGCCACGGCGCCTCGGGAAAGCGCGGTCAGGCGAGCGAGGCGGACAGCGTGATCGTCGTGCCCGTCAGCGCCTGGCTCACCGGGCAGTTGGCCTTCGCGTCCTCCGCCGCCTTGACGAAGCCCGCCTCGTCCAGACCCGGCACCTCGCCCTGCACGGTGAGGTGGATGCCCGTGATACCGGTGCCCGGCTGGAAGGTGACCTCGGCCTGGGTGTTCAGCCGGGTGGGCGGGTTGCCGGCCCCCGCGAGGGCGTGCGACAGCGCCATGGAGAAGCAGCTGGAGTGAGCGGCCGCGATGAGCTCCTCCGGGCTGGTCTTGCCGTTGGCCTGCTCGGCGCGCGACGGCCAGGAGACCGGGTACGCGCCGATGCCGGAGGAGTCGAGAGTCACGGTGCCCGCGCCCTCGAGCAGGTTGCCCTCCCACACCGTGTGCGCCTGACGCTTGGTGGCCATGATGGATCCCTTCAGATGGATTGGTCCCAACCGCCCCAACCTACTGGGCCACCAAGCCCTTTGCGTCCCGCGCCAGCGCGGTGAGCCTTGAGATCGCCCGGAAGTACTTCTTCCGGTACCCGCCGTTCAGCATCTCGTCGCTGAACAGCTGGTCGAACGGCAGTCCGGACGCGAGCACCGGCACCTCCCGGTCGTACAGCCGGTCCGCGAGCACCACCAGGCGCAGGGCCGTCGACTGGTCCGGGACGGGCCGCACATCGGTGAGGCAGACGGCGCGGACGCCGTCCGTCAGCGCCCCGTACCGGCTCGGGTGGACCTTCGACAGGTGGTCCAGCAGGCCCGGGAAATCGTCCAGCGAGGCCTGGTCGGTGGCGTACGCCGCCTTGGCGACCTGCTCGTCGGAGTACGGCGGCGGAGCCTCGGGCAGCCCGCGGTGCCGGTAGTCCTCGCCGTCGATCCGCAGCGGCCGGAAGTGGGCGGACAGCCCCTGGATCTCGCGGAGGAAGTCGGCGGCGGCGAAGCGCCCCTTGCCGAGCTTGCCGGGGAGGGTGTTGGAGGTCGCCGCCAGCGCCACGCCCGCGTCCACGAGCTTGCCGAGCAGGGTGGAGACCAGGACCGTGTCGCCCGGGTCGTCGAGCTCGAATTCGTCGATGCAGAGCAGCCGGTGCCCGCTCAGGGTCCGTACGGTCTGCTGGAAGCCGAGGGCGCCGACCAGGTTCGTCAGCTCGACGAACGTGCCGAACGCCTTGTACTCCGGGGCGGCCGGCGTGGCGTGCCAGAGGGAGGCCAGCAGATGCGTCTTGCCGACGCCGTAGCCGCCGTCCAGATACACGCCGCGCGGACCGGCCGGCGCGGCCGGCTTCTTCGAGAACCACCGGCGCTTGCCGGAGCCCGTCGCGTGCGCCCCGCCGAGGCCGGCCGCGAAGCCGCTCAGGACGGTGACCGCCTCGGCCTGGCTGGGCTGGTTCAGGTCCGGCACGTACGTGGCGAAGCGCACCGAGTCGAACCGGGGTGGCGGCACCATCTCGGCGACCAGCCGGTCGGCGGGAACGTGCGGCGAGCGGGCGCACAGCGACAGCGGCCCCGCCTCGGCTATCGGGTTCTGCTCGGACGCGGTGGTTGAGGACGACACAACTCCTCACTCTACGTCCCGTGCCACACTGCACGGCATGCGACGCCTGTTCCCTGTGACCGACCAGACACCGGAGGCGGCCGGAGCCGCCGGAGCCGCGGCACCCGCCGGCGCGTGGGACTGGAATCTCGACGAGCTGGCCGAGGCCTACGCGTACCCGGCCGGGGAGGCCTCCTGGCTGCGGGCCAACATGGTCTCCACCCTGGACGGCGCGGCCCAGCACGACGGCCGCTCCCAGCCCATCTCCTGCGAGACGGACATGCGGATCTTCGGCACCCTGCGGGGCCTGGCCGATGTGGTGGTGGTCGGGGCGGAAACGGTTCGTCTGGAGGGCTACCGGCCGGCCCGCGCCCGCGAGGCCTTCGCCGCCCGCCGGGAGGCGGCCGGACAGGGACCCGCCCCCGCCATCGCCGTGGTCAGCGCGAGCCTCCGGCTGGACTTCGACCTGCCGCTGTTCGCCTCACCCCTGGTCCCGACCCTGATCCTGACCGGCGCGGGAGCACCCGCCGACCGGGTGCACGCCGCCGAGAAGGCGGGCGCGCAGGTGCTGATCGCGGGAGAGGGGGCCGCCGTCGACCCGGCGCGCGCGCTGCGCGCGCTGGCGGACCGGGGCCTGACCCGGCAGCTGACCGAGGGCGGGCCCCGGCTGCTCGGTCAGTTGGTGGCGGCCGACGTGCTGGACGAGCTCTGCCTGACGGTCGCGCCGATGCTCACCGCCGGCGACGCCCAGCGCATCGCGGGCGGACCCGCTCTCGCCGCCCCGGAACGGTTCGCACTGGCGTCCATACTGGAGGAGGGTGGGTTCCTTTTCACCCGATACCGTCGGATCTGAACACCCCCGCCCGGCACCCTGGTCCGACACCCCCGTCCGGCACTCCTGTCCGACACTCCGGAATTCACCGTTCCGCTTAGTTTCCGCTGGGCACACTTAAATGCGCAGGTCCCGTCGCGCACGGGGCAGGATGGTTTCCGCAGGGGTCGGCCACGACCCATCGAGGAGAGGGCGCCCGTCGTGTTCACCAGCGTATTGATGATCGAGAAGCCCCTGACGCCTGTCGACGTGGAGTTCGTCACCACACTGCACGGCGAGGACCGGGTCTCCTTCGTCGTCCTCATGCAGCCGCGCGGCGACCAGGACCGGCTGCTCCGGGCCATCGACGACGTGGCCCTCGGCGAGCTGCCCGACGCCATCCGCGAGGGCGACGAGCCGGAGGGCCAGGACGCGAGACCCGCGGCCGAGAGGGCCCTCGCCCACTCGGTGGAGGCCCTGCGCGCGTCGGGCAACGAGGCGGTCGGCGAGGTGATCGAGAAGCATCCGCTGGACAAGCTGAAGTCCGTCGTCGAGGAGACGGGGGCGGACGAGGTGATCGTCCTGACCGCACCCCACTTCGTCGAGGAGTTCTTCCACCGCGACTGGGCCTCCCGCGCCCGCCACAAGGTCGGCGTACCGGTGCTCAAGCTCTTCGCGCACAACGAATAAGCTGGCCTCCGCGCAGCAGCCACGTCCGTACGACAGCAGACACCCCCGGGGAGACACACGCATGGCATCCGGCCTTCCTTCCGCCATGGACCGACCGCACTTCATCGGCATCGGCGGCGCCGGAATGTCGGGCATCGCGAAGATCCTCGCCCAGCGCGGCGCCAAGGTCGCCGGCAGTGATGCCCGGGAGTCCGCCACCGCCGAGGCGCTGCGCGCCCAGGGGGCCACGGTCCACATCGGGCACGCCGCCGGGCACCTCGCGGACGACGCCTCCTGCGTGGTCGTCTCCAGCGCCATCCGGGCGGACAATCCCGAGCTGGCCCGCGCCGCCGAGCTGGGCATCCCGGTCGTCCACCGGTCCGACGCGCTGGCCTCCCTGATGGGCGGGCTGCGCCCCATCGCCGTGGCCGGTACGCACGGCAAGACGACCACCACCTCGATGCTGGCCGTGTCGCTCGCCGCGCTGGGCCTCGACCCGTCGTACGCCATCGGTGGCGACCTCGACGCGCCGGGCTCCAACGCCCACCACGGTCACGGTGAGATCTTCGTCGCCGAGGCCGACGAGAGCGACCGCAGCTTCCACAAGTACGCGCCCGAGGTCGCCATCGTCCTCAACGCCGAGCTGGACCACCACGCCAACTACGCCTCGATGGACGAGATCTACGACTCCTTCGAGACCTTCGTCGGCCGGATCGTCCCCGGCGGCACGCTCGTCGTCGCCGCGGACCAGGCCGGCGCCGCCGAGCTCACCTCCCGGGTCCGTGACCTGTCGACGATCAAGGTGGTGACGTACGGGGAGTCGGAGTCGGCGGACGTACGCGTCCACAAGGTCACCCCGCGCGGCCTCACCAGCGAGGTGACGGTCCTGCTCGACGGCAAGTTCCTCACCTTCACCGTCTCCGTCCCCGGCCGCCACTACGCGCACAACGCGGTGGCCGCGCTCGCCGCCGGTGTCGCCCTCGGCATCCCGGCCCACAACCTCGCCTCCGCGCTCGGCAAGTACACCGGGGTCAAGCGCCGCCTCCAGCTCAAGGGCGAGGCGAACGGCGTCCAGGTCATCGACTCGTACGCCCACCACCCCACCGAGATGGCGGCCGACCTGGAGGCGATCCGCGGCGCCGCCGAGGGCGCGCGCATCCTGGTCGTCTTCCAGCCCCACCTCTTCTCCCGGACGCAGGAGCTGGGCACCGAGATGGGCCAGGCACTGGCGGCAGCCGACTCCTCGGTGGTCCTCGACATCTACCCGGCCCGCGAGGACCCGATCCCCGGCATCACCAGCGCGCTCATCATCGACGCGGCGAAGGGGGCGGGCGCCGAGGTGACGGCCGCGCACGACAAGGCGGCGGCCCCCGGGATCATCGCGGGAATGGCGAAGCCGGGCGATCTCGTTCTCACCATGGGGGCGGGCGATGTCACCGACCTCGGTCCCGAGATCCTCAAGGCAATCGGCCTCGCCCACCCGTCGAACTGAGGAGACGCCATGGCGTACGAAGTGGAGAAGCCGGACGAGCAGTGGCGCGAGGAGCTGTCCGCGGCGGAGTACGCGGTCCTGCGCCAGGCCGGCACCGAGCCCGCCTTCGTCGGTGAGTACACGGACACCAAGACGGCCGGTGTGTACTCCTGCCGGGCCTGCGGGGCCGAGCTGTTCCGCTCCGACACGAAGTTCGCGTCGCACTGCGGCTGGCCGTCGTTCTACGACCCGAAGGACACGGACGCGGTCGAGCTGATCGAGGACCGCTCGCACGGCATGCGCCGCACGGAGGTGCGGTGCGCGACCTGCGGCTCGCATCTGGGCCATGTCTTCGAGGGCGAGGGCTACCCCACCCCGACCGACCAGCGGTACTGCATCAACTCGATCTCGCTGCGGCTGACCCCGGCCGAAGACTGATTCCCCTATGCTGCCGACTTGTGCCGGTGGGCTCCATACATCCCGCCGCCGGGCAGCGAAAGAGGACGTCATTGACCTCGCGGTACCTCAGTAATCCAGGGGAGCCCGTCTACGACGTGGTCGAACGCATACATGTCGATGCCGACGAGACCCGAGCGGTACGTGGCGCGACCGATCTTCCCGATCTGTTCACCGCCATCTACCGCACCAACCGCTGGGGTTCGGCCGAAACGCGGTCCGGGCCGGGGTCCGAGCTGCTGCGGATGCAGCGCGTCATCTCCCGACTGAACGCGCTGATCCGCGAGTTGGGGGTCCGGTCGGTCCTCGACGCGCCGTGCGGGGACTTCAACTGGATGCGGTACGTCGACCTCGACGGCGTCAGCTACACGGGGGGTGACATCGTCGAGGAACTGATCGAGAGCAACCGGGTGCGCCACCAGGCCCCCGGCCGGTCCTTCCAGCTGCTCGACTTCACCGCCGAGCAGGTGCCCCGGGTCGATCTCATCCTGTGCCGGGACGCGCTGGTGCACTTCTCCTACCAGCATGTGGTGGACGCGCTGACCCGGTTCAGGCAGAGCGGTTCGCGGTATCTGCTCACCACGTCCTTCGCACAGACCCAGACCAACACCGACATCGTCACGGGATGGTGGCGGCCGATCAACCTGCGGCTGGCCCCGTTCGGGCTGCCCGAGCCGCTGCGGGTGCTGAACGACGAGGAGTCCGACGACTTCTACGACGACAAGGTGCTGGCGCTGTGGGACCTGCGCCAGATCCCGGCCCGCTTCGCCTACGAGCCCGCGGAAGTGGTCGGTTCAGGCGCCTGAGCCGGCCGCCCGCGACCGGGCCACCTCGCGCAGCGCCTGCGCCGCCGCGTGCGTGCGGGGGTGGTGCTCGCCGAGTACCTCCTCGCAAGCCGTGTGCACCTCGGTGAACTCCTCCTCCGCTTCGGCCAGCCGGCCCTGGTCCATGAGGAGGCCGGCGAGGTTGTGGCGGGTGGCGAGCGTACCGGGGTGGCGGGCGCCGACGGTGTCGGTGCAGTCCGCGATGACGGTGCGGTACTCGGTTTCCGCCTGGCCGGTGCGGCCGCGGAGGTGCAGGACGCGGGCCGCGCCGTGGCGAGCGGAGAGGGTGAGCAGGTGCTGTTCGCCGAGGACTGTGCAGCGGGCCTCGTACACTTCGCGGAACTCCCCCTCGGCCTGGAGCAGTTGGCCCTGGTCCATGAGGAGGTCGGCGAGGTTGTGGCGGACCGCGAGGGTACCGGGGTGGCGGGGACCGAGAGTGCCGGTGCAGTCGGTGAGGACGGTGCGGTACTCGGTTTCCGCCTGGCCGGTGCGGCCGCGCAGATGCAGGACGCGGGCCACGCCGTGCCGTACGGAGAGGGTGAGCAGGTGCTGTTCGCCGAGGACGGTACGGCGGGCCTGGTACACCGCCCGGAACTCCGCCTCGGCGTCCTCCAGCCGGCCGCGTTCCTTGAGGAGGTCGGCAAGGTTGTGACGGACCATCAGGGTGTGCGGGTGCATGTCGCCGAGCAGTCTGCGGCGGACCTCGAACACCTCGCGGAACTCCAGCTCCGCGTCGCCGGGCCAGCCCCGGTCGCGTAACACCGTCGCCAGTCCGTGCCGGGCCGCCACCGTGGCCGGATGGTCCTCGCCGTGAATGTCGCGGCACAGCCGCAGCACCGTCCGGAACTCGGCTTCCGCCTCCGCCAGCAGGCCCCGGTCGCGCAGGACGTCCGCGAGGTCGTGGCGGACCGCCAGGGTGTCCGGATGGGCCGTGCCCAGCAGTTGCGCGCACATCTCGTGAGTTTCCCGCAGCTCCTGCTCGGCCTGCCGGAACATGCCGCGCTCGTGCAGCACCTGGGCCACGTCGTGCCGGGTGGTCAGGGTGTCGGGGTGGCCGTCGCCGAGCGCCTGGCGGTAGGCGTCGAGCACCAGCCGGTACTCCTGCTCCGCCTCCGCCAGCAGCCCGCGCTGCTGGGACATGCGGGCGACGCCCTTGCGGGCCGCGAGGGTCTGCGGGGAGCGTTCGCCGAGCAGGGTGCGTCGGGTGGCGTACACCGTGCGGAACTCCGCCTCCGCCTCCGCGGTGCGGCCGCGGTCGTCCAGGAGTACCGCCAGGGCGTGCCGCGCGTCGGCGGTCTCGCCGGCGCCGTCGCCGTAGAGCGCGCGGGTGTCGTCCAGGATCGTACGGAGCAGGGTCTCCGCGGCGGCGAGGCGGCCGCGTAACTGGAGCAGGTGGGCGGCGGCGGAGCGGACGTCCAGCGCTTCGGGGTCCAGCGGGCCGCAGGCGGCGGCAACGGGCTCGCACGCGTCGAGCACCGCCTCGGCGCGGTCCAGCCAGCCCACCCGGAACAGGTGACGGGCCCCGGCCGCGGCTGCGCGCAGTGCCTTGGAGACCAGCTCGGGATCCGCCTCGTACGGGTCGTCGATCATGGCCAGCGGGGCGTCGCAGTGCGGCAGCAGCAGCCGCCAGCGCGGCCAGTCCCGCGGGTCGTCCACGCTCAGGTCCGCGACGGCCGCGGCGACCAGGTCGGCGACCGCCGACGCGTACTCCTCCCGGTGCTCGGCGAGGTCCCGCTGACGCCGGCCCGCGTCGCGTACCAGCGGATGCAGCAGCAGGGTGCGTACGGACTGGCCGCCGGCGACGGTGTGCGGCGTGTCCAGTTCGATCAGGCCGAAGTCGGCGAGGGAGGTCAGCGCGGTGAACAGCTGGTGGGGCGTGAGACCGGGCAGCAGGAAGGAGTCCGCCAGGCGGTCGGGGCGCAGCAGGCCGACGAGCGGCACGGGCGCCTCGCCCAGGCAGCACAGCAGCCGCATCAGCGGACGGGCCTGGGTGATGCCGCGGCGCTCCAGCAGGTCCAGCGAGAGCTCCCAGGTACGGCTCACCGGTACGGCCCCGGCGGGCGGGGCGTGGCCGCCGGGCGGGTCCTCGTCGAGGAGCTCGGTGAAACGGTCGTCCAGGGCCGCCCGGTAGTCGGCGTAGGTACGGATGGCGCTGGTCCCCGGCCAGTCGGGGAACGCGGAGGCGGCCGAGAGGTGGGCGCCCGCGATGCGCAGCGCCAGCGGCAGGCAGCCGAGCCTGCGCGCGAGGAGCAGCGCGTCCGCGCGCGGACCGGCCCGTTCACCGGCGATGTCCCGCAGGACGTCGGTGGCGTCGGCCTCCTCCAGAGCGTCCACCGGGTGCAGTGTCGCCCAGGGGCCCCAGGTGACCGGGCTGCCGTCGCGGCTGGTGAGCAGGACCAGGCCGGGGAGCTCGGCAGCCGGCCGGATCCAGCCGGTGCCCTCGGCCAGCCGGCCGTGCGGGGCGAGGTGTTCGGGCTCGTCGGCGTTGTCGACGACCAGCAGCCAGGGGCGGGCGGCGTCGCACAGCCGCCGCCACAGCAGGTCGGTGGCGCTCGAACGGCCGGACCAGGCACGGTCGATGAGGTCCACGGGTGTCCCGAGGGCGGCGACCACCTCGCGCATGCCGACGCTCAGCACGGCCTCGTCCGCGGCCGACACCCACCACACGTCGACGCCGGTCGCGGCGGCGTACGCGGCGATCTCCAGGGCCACCGTGGTCTTCCCGCTGCCGCCCATGCCGTGCAGCACATGGACCCCGGAGGTGGGCTTGCCGACCAGCTGCTTGAGGGTGTCGAGAAGCGGCTCACGGCCGCGTACCCGCCGGTCGAGGCGGCCCAGCGGCGGGGAGACGGTCAGCGCGCCGGACGGAGTGCCGGCGGAGGGCGGCTGACCGGCGGCGCCGCCGAGCTCGAAACGCGCGCCGGGGCCGTCGGCGTGGATGGTCTGGTGCACCACGGTCAGCTGCGCCACCGGCAGCATTCCGTGGAACTCCTCCACGAACGCGCCGAGTTGGGAGGCGAGGGCCGGATTCTCGGCCAGCAGCGCGGCCAGCTGGGAGCGCCACTGGTCCTGCTGTTCGCGTATGACGAGGGCCTGCCGGTCGGCGGGCGCCGCGTCGATGACTCCGCGGGTGCGTTCCAGCTCCTCCACGATCGCGCCGCCCCTGCGGCCGAAGATCCGCGCGATCCGGTGGCGGGCGGCGGACCAGGCGTCCGTGGTCATCAGGGCCACCATGGTGCCTGCCGCGGTGGCGGCGGTCTGGGTGAAGAGCTCTGCCCCGAACATCGAGTTCCCCCTGTCGGCACACAACTGAACCGTTCTGTCCGAACCTCCGGGTCAGGATCTCACGCCGGTCCACGGACGTCAGGGGGCCGTCGCGCCGACAACGCGAAAGCCCTCGGGGGCACGAGACGGATCTCGTGCCCCCGAGGGCTCTTCACAGGGTGAGTGACGGGACTTGAACCCGCGGCCACCTGGACCACAACCAGGTGCTCTACCAGCTGAGCTACACCCACCAAGACGGGCGCCGAGGCGCCCGTTCATGTGCACGTACAGCATAGCGGATGAGGTGAGGGGCTCGTGGACGACCCGGTAGCGGCCGCGTCCGGGCTCCGGCAGGATGGGGGCGTCGAGAAGGAGGCTTCCATGACCGGCACGCCCGTACCCTTCACCGCCGCCGACTACCGGGTCCGGATGGACCGGGCGGCGCGGGCCGCCGCCGACGCCGGGCTCGCCGGGCTGCTCATCGCGCCGGGGCCGGATCTCGTTCATCTCACCGGCTACCGGCCGCCCGCCGCCACCGAACGCCTGACCCTTCTGGTGCTGGCGGCCGGCCGGGAACCCGTCCTGGTGGTGCCGGCGCTGGAGGCCCCGGACGCGGAGCGCGCCGCCGGAGCCGCC
This sequence comes from Streptomyces mabaensis, assembly GCF_053763515.1. Taxonomy (NCBI): domain Bacteria; kingdom Bacillati; phylum Actinomycetota; class Actinomycetes; order Kitasatosporales; family Streptomycetaceae; genus Streptomyces; species Streptomyces mabaensis. Next base: position 268,117 of record NZ_JBSOPZ010000002.1, on the reverse strand, counting down.
GCGCTCACGCTGCGTGACTGGACCGACGGCAAGGACCCGTACGGCGTGACGGCGCCGCTGCTGGACGCCGGGGGCCGGTTCGGGATCAGCGACAACGCCTGGGCCCTGCATCTGCTCGGCCTGCAGAAGGAGCTGCCGGGCCTGTCGTACGTCTCGCTGACCGAGGCCCTGCCCATGCTGCGCGCGGTGAAGGACGCGCACGAACTCGCCCGGCTGGAGGCGGCCGGCGCGGCGGCCGACGCCGTGTACGAGCGGATCTTGAAGGTCCGCTTCTCCGGGCGGCGGGAGACCGAGGTGGCGGCCGATCTCGCCGCGCTGCTGAGGGAGTCCGGGCATTCCCAGGTGGACTTCACGGTCGTCGGCTCCGGCCCGAACGGCGCCAACCCGCACCACGAGGCCGGCGAGCGTGTCATCGGCGACGGTGACATGGTCGTCCTCGACTTCGGTGGCCTCATGCACGGCTACGGCTCCGACATCTCCCGTACGGTGCATGTCGGCGCCCCGGGCGCGGAGGAACAGCGCGTCCACAACGTCGTACGGGCGGCGCAGCAGGCGGCGTTCGAGGCGGTCCGGCCGGGGATCGCCTGCCAGGAGGTGGACCGGGTGGCGCGGGCGGTCATCACGGCGGCGGGGTACGGAGAGCGGTTCATCCACCGCACCGGGCACGGGATCGGGGTGACCACCCACGAGCCCCCGTACATGATCGAGGGCGAGGAGCAGCCGCTGGTGCCCGGGATGTGCTTCTCGATCGAGCCCGGCGTCTATCTGCCGGGCCGCTTCGGGGTGCGGATCGAGGACATCGTGACGGTCACCGAACAAGGCGGCCGCCGCTTCAACACCGCCGCACGCGAGCTGGCGCTGGTGGACTAGGTGTATTGACCCGCAGTGTTGTTGACACGGCTGATGGGTGGGTGTCCGCCCAGTGCGGTGTGACAGCGGTGGTGGTTGTAGGTGTGGAGGAAGTCTGCCAGGGCCGCGGTCCGCTCGTCGTTTGAGGTGTAAGGCCGCAGGTAGGCCCATTCGTCGAGCAGGGTGCGGTTGAAGCGTTCGACCTTGCCGTTGGTCTGCGGCCGGTAAGCACGGGTGAGTTTGCCGGCCGCGCCGAGGTCGGCCAGGACGGCCTTCCAGGCCAGGCCCTTGCGGTAGGCCCATGCGTTGTCGGTGAGGACCCGCTCAATGCGGGTGATGCCCTGGCTGTGGAAGAACGCGGCTGCGCGGGTGAGGAAGCCCGCGCAGGTCGCGGCCTTCTCGTCGGGGTGGATCTCGCTGTAGGCGAGGCGGGAGTAGTCGTCGACGGCGGAGTGGACGTAGTCGAAGCCCATGGCGGAGCGGGTGGCCCGGCCGGCCTGACGGCCCAGGACCTTGTGGCCGCCGCCATCGGGAATCCGCCCGAGCTTCTTGACGTCGATGTGGACCAGTTCGCCGGGGCGGTCGCGTTCGTAGCGGCGGATCACGGTGCCGGTGGGCCTGTCGAGCCAGGCAAGCCGGTGCAGGCCATGCCGGGTGAGTATCCGGTGCGTGGTCGAGGCGGGAAGGCCCAGGATGGGGCCGATCCGGGCCGGGCCCAGCTTCCGTGCCGTCCTTAGCTCGCAGACCTGGGCCTCGATGGCGGGCGGGGTTCGGTGCGGCGTCGTGCGGGGCTTGCTGGGGCGGTCGAGCAGTCCCGGCTCGCCTTCGGACCGCCACCGGCGGATCCATTTGTGGGCCGCTGGCCCGGGAGACGCCCATCTCGGCGGCCACGTGGGCGACCGGCCTGCCGGAACCGACACGTTCGACCAGGATCCGTCTGCCGTGAACGGTCAGCCGGGCGTTACGGTGGGACACGAAGACCTCCGTGCGGTGAGTTCCTAGACAGCTCCCACCACACCGGAGGTCTTCGCCATGTTCAAGACCTACCGAGTGTCAACAACGCTCGTGATCAATACAACTAGGGCCTGTCCGGCGGATCTTGGCCGGGGCCACGACGTCTGGCACGGCACCTCGCCGCGTTGCCGAAATGCCCGAATAGCTCCGCTATTAGGGCACTCCGGCGCCTTGCGATGCACCGCACCAGACGCCGCGTCCTATCCGGCCCTGATCCGCCGGACAGGCCCTGGGGGGTGCCCGGTCTCATCGGCCGGACACCCCCTGGTCACGCCGGGCCGAGGACCACGCACGACTCGCCCGGCAGGTGCAGCAGCCCGTCCGGGCCGGGCGGCCGCACCGGCTCCCACGCCGCCAGGACCTGGGTGCCGTTGCCGCCGAGCGGGATCTCGGCCGGCTCCTTGCCGAGGTTGACGGCGATACGCAGGTCACCGCGCCGGAAGGTCAGCCACCGGGCCTGTTCGTCGTACGCGACGCGCACCGCCGCCAGATCCGGGTCGCCGAGATCCGGCTGACCGCGGCGCAGCGCGATCAGCGCCCGGTGCCAGGCGAGCAGCCGGGCGTGCTCGGGGTGCGCGGGCTCCGCCCAGTCCAGGCACGACCGGTCGCGGGTGGCCGGATCCTGCGGATCCGGGATCTCCTCCGCCGCCCAGCCGTGCGCGGCGAACTCCCGCCGCCTGCCGCGCCGTACCGCGTCGGCGAGTTCCGGATCGGTGTGGTCGGTGAAGAACTGCCAGGGCGTACGGGCCCCCCACTCCTCGCCCATGAAGAGCATGGGCACGAACGGGCCGGTCAGCACCACGGCGGCCGCGCACGCCAGCAGCCCGGGGGACACGGTCGCGGAGAGGCGGTCGCCGAGCGCGCGGTTGCCTACCTGGTCGTGCGTCTGCGCGTAGCCGAGGAAGCGGTGGGCGGGCGTACGGACCCGGTTGACGGGCCGGCCGTGCGTCCGGCCCCGGAACGCGGAGTGCGTACCGTCGTGGAAGAAGACGTGCGTGAGGGTCTTGGCGAGGCCGGCCAGCGGTGCGCGGGCGAAGTCCGCGTAGTAGCCCTGCGCCTCGCCGGTGAGTGCGGTGTGCAGGGCGTGGTGGAAGTCGTCGTTCCACTGGGCGTGCAGGCCGAGGCCCCCGGTTTCCCGGGGCGTCGTCGTACGGGGATCGCACAGGTCGGACTCGGCGATCAGGAACAGCGGCCGTCCCTGCTCGGCCGCCAGCGCGTCCACGGCCGCGGACAGCTCCTCCAGGAACGTCAGCGCGCGGGTGTCGGCGAGCGCGTGCACCGCGTCCAGCCGCAGCCCGTCGACGCGGTAGTCGCGCAGCCAGGCCAGCGCGCTGCCGGTCAGATACGCCCGCACCTCGTCGGAGCCCGGGGCGTCCAGGTTCACCGCCGAGCCCCACGGGGTGTGGTGCGTGTCGGTGAAGTACGGCCCGAAGGCGGGGAGATGGTTGCCGGACGGGCCGAGATGGTTGTGGACGACGTCGAGGACGACCCCGAGCCCGTGGGCGTGTGCCTTGTCGACAAAGCGCTTGAGTCCCTCGGGACCGCCGTACGGCTCGTGCACCGCCCACGGCGACACCCCCTCGTACCCCCATCCGTGCGTACCGGGGAAGGGGCAGACCGGCATCAGCTCCACATGGGTGACCCCCAGCTCCACCAGGTGGCCCAGGCGCGCGGCGGCGGCGTCGAAGGTGCCCTCCGGGGTGTACGTGCCGATGTGCAGCTCGTACAGCACCGCGGCCGCGAGCCGGCGGCCGGGCTGCGCGCCCGCCCAGGCGAACCGGTCGTGCTCGACGACCGCGCTCGCGCCGTCCGGCCCGTCCGGCTGGCGCCTGGAGCGCGGGTCCGGCAGCAGCGGGCCGTCGTCGAGCAGGAAGCCGTAGCGGTCACCGTCGGCCGCCCGCGCCTCGGCCGTCCACCACCCGGCGCGTTCCGGATCGCGCTCCATCGGATGAGCGGCGCCCTCCACCTGGAGCGTGACCCGGTCTGCCTCTGGTGCCCACACCTCGAACTGCACGTACGGATCCCCTCGTCGCCGACACGTGACCACCATGGTGCGTCAGATGCAGTGGATTCGCTCCTGAATCACCGGATATCCCGCCCTGGCGAAGACGGCATGCATGGATTCGGCCGGCAGGTCGCCGTGCCAACGTCGGCGCAGGTCAGCTCCGCCGGGGGGAGCGGTCCTTCTGGACACTCCGGCCCCGCGGCCCGACAATCACCTCTGTGACGTCCTCCTACGAGTTCCACACGTACCCGGCACGGCTCTCGGACCACGAGCGGGACCGGGTACTGGGCGTGCTCAGGGAGGGCGCGGCGCAGGGGAAGCTGTCGCACGACACGTTCATCCGGCGCATGGAACTCGCCCTCGTCGCCCGCCGGCCCGATGAACTGGCCGCGCTCACCGCCGATCTGCAGACCGAAGGCCCGTGGGCGCGGCGGCTGTACGGCTGGGTCGGCTCGGCCTCGGCGTTCTCCGAACGGCTGCGCAGGGCCTGGCTCGCCGAGCGGCTGCCCAAGCTGCTCTTCCCGCAGCCCACCGCGTACCCGCTGCGGATCGGCCGCGACCCGGCCAGCGGGCTGCGGCTCAGCCACGACACCGTCTCGCGGGTGCACGCCGAACTGAGCCTGCAGGGCGGGCTGTGGGTGCTGCGGGACCTGGGCTCGACGAACGGCACCACCGTCAACGGCCGCCGGGTGACGGGCGCGGCGGTGGTCCGGGACGGCGATCTGGTGAGCTTCGGGCGGATGGCGTTCCGCCTCGCGTCGCGCTGACCGCCGTCCCCAGGACACGGCCTACAGCCGCCTGAGCAGCGCCACCGGCCGCTCCGCGAACAGTCCGGCCGACGCGGTCGCCCCGCCCTCCCACTCCCGTCCCGGGGCGAGCAGATCGGCCCACCGGCCGGCCGGAAGCTCCAGTACGGTGTCGCGCCAGCCGCCCGCCTCCGCCAGCCGCAGCGAGAGCCGGGTGACGGCCGTGACCACCTCGCCCGAGCGGCAGAAGGCCACGCAGTGGTCCGCCGCCGGCCCGTGCGCGGTCAGCGGCGTGTACGTCGACGAGTCGCCGAACAGCTCCGGGTGGCGGCGGCGCAGCCGCAGCGCGGTGGCCGTGAGCGCCGGCTTCTCGTCGGAGAGGTCCAGCTGCTCCGGAAGGGGATCGGGGAAGTCCACCGGGCGGCGGTTGTCCGGGTCGACCAGCGCGAGGAACTCCCGCTCGCTGCCCTGGTACAGGTCGGGCACCCCCGGCATGGTCAGGTGCAGCAGCGTCGCGCCGAGCACGTTGGCCCGTACGTACGGATCCAGCTCAGCCGCGAACCGGGCGACCGATGCGCCCGGCGGACCGGCCGGGCCCGCCTCGACGAACGCCGCGACCGCCCGCTCGTAGTCCGGGTCCGCCTCGGTCCAGCTGGTGTGCAGCGCCGCCTCCCGGGCGGCTTTCAGTAGCGCCCCCACCAGCCGGTCCCGGTCCGGCGAGCCGAATCCGACCGCGGTCTGCCAGGCCACCCAGGCCAGCTGCGGATCGGGCGCGCGGCCGCCGTCCAGGCGCGCCGCCTCCTCGGTGACCCCGGCCAGGAACTCGCCCCAGCGGTCCGGGCATTCGGACAGGACGGCGATCCGCGCCCGGACATCGGCGCTGCGCTTGGTGTCGTGCGTGGACAGGACGGTCCCGGTGGCCGGCCAGTCGCGGGCGAGGTGGGCGCAGAAGGCGTGGAACTCCCCGGGCGTCACCGCCGGATGCCCGGGCTCGCCGCCCACCTCGGTGGCCGAGACCAGCGGGGTGTAGCGGTAGAACGCCGTGTCCTCCAGGGATTTGGCGCGCAGCGCCGAGGAGGTCTGGGCGAACCGCGCACAGAAGGCGGTGTGGTCGGGGCCGGTGCCCAGCCTGCCGAGCGCCAGGTCCCGTACGACATCGACCGCGTCGGCCTCCTCGGGCACCGGGAACGCCTCGCGCGCCCGGCGGGCGGCCTCCTCGCTCACCGCGGCCTCGGCCTGGCCGGAGGCGGGGGAGCGGCCGGAGGCAGTCGCGTACGGGCGGTAGACCGGCACCCGGACGAGCAGCTCGCGGACGGCGGTGCGCAAGGCCCAGGGCGCGTGGTCGCGCAGCTCCGGACCGGCCGCGCAGATCCGGGCGGCGGTCCGGGTGAGGAAGCCGACCTCGGCGGCCAGTTCATGCGTCACCACGTGGTACGCGGCCCGACGGGCGGTCGCCTCCCAGTGCCCGCCGCGGTCGTCGTCCGGGGCCGCGAACTCGCGGAAGCGGCCGAGGAGTCCGGCGAGACCCTCGGGGTCGGTGAACAGCCCGTCGACACGGCGCAGCGCGTCGTAGCCGGTGGTTCCGGCGACCGGCCAGCCGACCGGCAGCCGTTCGGGCCCGCTGAGGATCTTCTCGACGACCGTCCAGCGGCCGCCGGTCTCCTCGCTCAGCCTGCGCAGATACGCCGGCGGGTCGGCCAGCCCGTCCGGGTGGTCGATGCGCAGGCCCTCGGCCACGCCGTCCGCCAGCAGTTCGAGGATCTTGGCGTGGGTCGACCGGAACACCGCCGGATCCTCCACCCGCACCCCGATGAGGTCCGAAATGGTGAAGAACCGCCGGTAGTTGAGTTCGGTTCTGGCCAGCCGCCACCAGGCGAGCCGGTACCACTGGGCGTCGAGCAGCTCCGGAAGGGGCAGCTGCGCGGTGCCCTCACGCAGCGGGAACTCGTGGTCCGCGTACCGCAGCACGTCGCCGTCGACGCGCAGCTTGTCCAGCTCGTCGCCGACGCGTGCGGCCAGCACGGGCAGCAGGACCTGGCCGCCGCCGGCGTCCCAGTCGATGTCGAACCAGTCGGCATACGGGGAGTGCGGGCCCTCCCGCAGCACCTCCCACAGCGGCCGGTTCAGCCGCTCGGGCACGGGGACGGCCATGTGGTTGGGCACGATGTCCAGGACCAGGCCGAGTCCGTGGGAGCGGGCCGTGCGCGCGAGCGCGCGCAGCCCCTCCTCGCCGCCCAGCTCCTGGCGGACGCGGGTGTGATCGACGACGTCGTAGCCGTGCGAAGAGCCGGGTACGGCCTCCAGCACCGGGGACAGATGCAGGTGCGAGACGCCGAGCGAGGCCAGGTACGGCACCGCCTTCGCGGCGGCGGAGAACGGGAACTCGGGCTGGAGCTGCAGCCGGTACGTGGCGGTGGGTGTCATGCGAACGTACGTACCCGGCTGGGCGGCTTCTGTGTCATCACCTCATGCATCCATTTGGGCGCGGCGCGTTAACTTCGGCTGATGGCCGCAGCGATTGACACCTACCGCAAGGTGATTGCCCTGACCGGACCACTCCTCCCCGTGGTCTCCTTCCTGGGCAGGCTCCCCACCGCGATGTGTCAGTTCGGCAGCGTGCTGCTGGTCGCCGAGACCAGTGGCTCGCTCGCCACGGCCGGGGCGGTCGGCGGCTCGCTCGCCGCCGGCCAGGTGGTGTGCGGGCCGCTGCTCGGGCGGCTCGCGGACCGCCGCGGGCAGCGGCCCGTCGTCCTGGTCGCCTCCTGGCTCAACGCCGTGGCCGTCGCCGCGCTGGTCGCCGGGGCGCTGGCCGGGCTGGGCACGGTCGCCCTCGCGTGTCTCGGCGCGCTGGCCGGCGCGACCGTACCGCTGATCGGGCCGCTGGCGCGGGCCCGGCTGGTGGCGCTTGCCCGCCGGGGCGGGCACGACGACCGCGTGGTGAACAACGCCCTCTCGCTCGAGGGCACCCTGGACGAGGTCTCCTTCGTCCTCGGCCCGGCCCTCGTCGGCATCGCGGCCGTGGCGGCCCATCCCGCCGTGGCGCTGGGCGGGGCGGCGGCACTGATCGCGGTGTTCGGTACCTGGTTCGCGCTGCACCCGACCGCGCGGGCGCTGCCCCCCGCCGCTGGGGCCGCGGTACGTCCGGCCGCCGCCCGGGCCGTGCACCCGCAGACCGTCCCGGACGGCGCGCGGCGCCGGACCCGGCCCTCGGGCCCCTCGGGCGTGGTGTACGCGCTGTGCGCCGCCCTGGCCCTCCAGGGCGCGATGTTCGGTGCGAGCCAGGCCGGCATCGCCGCACTCACCGAACGGCTGGGCCGGCCGGAACAGGCGGGACTCGTCTATGCCGCCATGGGTGTGATGAGCGCCGTCGTGGGCCTGGCGATGGGCGCGCTGCCGGCCAGGATCGGCCTGCGGCTGCGCTGGCGCACCGCGACGGCGGCCGCGCTGCTGTTCTCGCTCCCGCTGCTCGCCGCCGACAGCCTCTGGGCGCTGTACGCGGTGGTCGTCGTGCTCGGTGCCGCGTACGCCCCGCACCTGATCACGGCGTTCGCGCTGATCGAGCGCGCGGTGGACCCGGCCCGGCTCTCCGAGGCGATGGCCTTCGCGTCGAGCGCCATCGTCGGCGGCATGGCGCTGGCCGTGGCGTTCTCCGGCCGGCTGGCCGAGCAGCACGGGCCGGCCGGAGCGTTCCTGGTCGCCGTCGGGGCGGCGGCGCTGTGCCTGTGCCTGGCCCTGTTCACCCCGGTACGGCCGGCCCGTGCGACGTACGGGCCGGCCGAGACCCCGGGACGCGCTGTTAGCCCGGCCGCTGCAACACGGTCAGACTCCGTCCCACCAGGGTGACCCGCTCGCCGGCCGCGACCTTGGGCCCCGTACCGGGCGGCACCCCGTCCGGCCGGGCGGTGTCGACCACCACCTCCCACTCCCTGCCGTGATTGACCGGCACCGCGAAGTCGATGGGGTCGGCGCCGGCGTTGAACATCAGCAGGAACGAGTCGTCCGTGATCCGCTCACCCCGGGCGCCCGGCTCGGAGATCGCCTGGCCGTTGAGGAAGACGGACAGCGCCTTGGCGTGCTGGGCCTGCCAGTCGCGCTGCTTCATCTCCTCCCCCTCCGGGGTGAACCAGGCGATGTCGGACAGCTCGTCGTGCGTGCCCTCCACCGGGCGGCCGTGGAAGAACCGGCGGCGCCGGAAGACCGGATGGTCCCGCCGCAGCCCCACCATCGCCCGGGTGAAGGCCAGCAGCGCGCCGGGCTCCTCGCCCTCCTCGGGCCACTGCACCCAGGCCATCTCGTTGTCCTGGCAGTACGCGTTGTTGTTGCCGCCCTGGGTGCGGGCGAACTCGTCGCCGTGGCTGAGCATCGGCACGCCCTGCGACAGCATCAGCGTCGCAATGAAGTTCCGCATCTGGCGGGCCCGGAGTTCCAGCACCTCCGGGTCGTCGGTCGGCCCCTCGGCCCCGCAGTTCCAGGACCGGTTGTGGCTCTCACCGTCCCGGTTGCCCTCCCGGTTGGCCTCGTTGTGCTTCTCGTTGTACGAGACCAGGTCGTGGAGGGTGAAGCCGTCGTGGCAGGTGGTGAAGTTGATGGACGCCAGGGGCCGCCGTCCGTCGTCCTGGTAGAGGTCGGAGGACCCGGTCAGCCGCCCCGCGAACTCCGCGAGCGTGCGCGGCTCGCCCCGCCAGAGGTCCCGTACGGTGTCCCGGTACTTGCCGTTCCACTCGGTCCACAGCGGCGGGAAGTTGCCGACCTGGTAGCCGCCCTCACCGACGTCCCACGGCTCGGCGATCAGTTTCACCTGGCTGACCACGGGGTCCTGCTGCACCAGGTCGAAGAACGAGGACAGCCGGTCCACCTCGTGGAACTGCCGGGCCAGGGTGGCGGCCAGGTCGAAGCGGAAGCCGTCCACATGCATCTCGGTGACCCAGTAGCGCAGCGAGTCCATGATCAGCTGGAGGACGTGCGGGCTGCGCATCAGCAGCGAGTTCCCGGTGCCCGTGGTGTCCGTGTAGTACCGGGGATCGTTGCCGAGCCGGTAGTACGAGGCGTTGTCCAGGCCGCGGAAGGACAGCGTGGGGCCGAGGTGGTTGCCCTCCGCGGTGTGGTTGTAGACCACGTCGAGGATGACCTCGATGCCCGCCTCGTGCAGGGCCCGGACGGCCGACTTGAACTCCAGCACCTGCTGGCCGCGGTCACCCCAGGACGCGTAGGAGTTGTGCGGGGCGAAGAAGCCGATGGTGTTGTAGCCCCAGTAGTTACTGAGCCCGTCGTCGGCCAGCCGGTGGTCGTTGATGAACTGGTGCACCGGCATCAGTTCCAGCGCCGTGACCCCCAGTTCGGTCAGGTGCTCGATCACCGCCGGGTGCGCGAGCGCCGCGTACGTGCCGCGCAGCTCCTCGGGGAGCGCCGGATGCAGCATGGTCAGGCCCTTGACATGGGCCTCGTAGAGCACGGTGTGGTGGTACTCGGTCCGCGGCGGCCGGTCGTTGCCCCAGTCGAAGTACGGATTGACCACGACCGAGCTCATCATGTGCGGAGCCGAGTCCATGTCGTTGCGGGAGTCGGGTTTGCCGAAGTGGTAGCCGTAGACGGACTCGTTCCAGTCCACCCGCCCACTGATCGCACGTGCGTACGGATCGAGCAGCAGCTTCGCCGAGTTGCAGCGATGCCCGTTGCCCGGCTCGTACGGGCCGTGCACCCGGAAGCCGTACCGCTGGCCGGGCATGATGCCCGGCAGATAGGCATGCCGGACGAACGCGTCCGTCTCGCGCAGCTCCACCGCCGTTTCCGATCCGTCGTCGTGCAGCAGGCACAACTCGATCCGTCGGGCGGCCTCGGAGAAGACCGCGAAGTTGGTGCCGGCGCCGTCGTACGTGGCGCCGAGGGGATACGCCTGTCCCGGCCAGACCTGCATAGATAGGACTCTTCCATTCCTGATCCGGGTGCGGGGGGTCTCTTCGCTCAGATCTTCCCCCAGATCTTCCCCCAAAGAGGGGCAACCAGGCGTGACTTGGTCCCGTCCTACCGGGTGACCACGCATACCCGGTATGCACGTGAGGGGGAAGATGTGCGCAGAACAGTACGCCGCCACCTGGGCAAAGTAGTGGCGGGTGCGGCCATCGCGGTGACCGGCACGGCCGTCATGGTGGGAGTCACTCTGCCGGGTGCGGCAGGGGCCGCGGACGGCCCGTCCGACGGGAGCGCCGCCGCCCGCTCCGCGGCCGGGCAGCCGGACGGGGCGCGGGACGGGCAGTCGGGGCGGGGGCAGGCCGTCGCCCCCGGTGTCGCCGAGGCGGCGCCCGCCGAGGGGGAGACCGGCACCGGCCGGGACCCGCTCACCGACGCCGAGCTGGCGCGCGCCGAGCGGATCGCGCTGGACCGGGGCCTGCGCATGAGCAGCACGGACGTCGGGGGAGACCGGGGGCCGCAGCGGATCACCACCAATCTGGCGGAGCTGCGGCCGGACGAGGTGGACGACGCCGGCGCGCCGCGCCGCGCGGAGATCTCGTACTACGACTACACGGACGACACCCTGGTCACCCGGACCGTCAATCTCTCCACCGGCAAGGTCGAGCAGACCGACACCCAGCGCGGGGTCCAGCCGCCGCCCAGCCGGGAAGAGGCCGTCGAGGCCGCCCGGCTGCTGCTGGCCAGTCCGCTCGGGGCGGGGCTGAAGGCGGACTACAAGGACGCCACGGGCAAGGCGCTCACCTCACCCGATCAGCTCACCCTCAGCGGCGGCGTCTACCGCGTGAACGCGGAGAACCCCGGTCCGCCCGCACTCGCCGACTGCGGGCAGCACCGCTGCGTCCGGCTCTTCACCAAGGTGCGCAACGGTCCCTGGATCGACACCCGGACCCTGATCGTCGACCTCAGCGCCCGGACCGTCGCCCGGCTCCGCTGATTCCGGTTCTCCTCTTCTCCTCGCGTCGCACAAGGAGTCATGACCTCATGCACAAGAACAGAGTCGCGGTCGCGCTGGCCGTCGCCGCGCTGGCCGGCGGAGCCACGGCGGCGACGGGGCCGGCGGCAGCCGCGCCCCGGCCGGCCGCTCCGCAGGCAGCCGCTCCCGGGTCCGCTCCCGGGTCCGCTGCCGGGTCCGCTGCCAAGGCCCCCGCACCGCCCGCCGACTGCAGTGCCGCGTACAGGATCGAGCAGAAACTCTCCGGCGGGACGACCTGGCGGATGTGCTGGCACTACGAGAGCGAGGCCGGGCTGGTCCTGGACAAGGTCTCCTACCAGCCCAAGGGCGAGGCCAAGCCGATCCGGGTCCTGACCACCGCGAAGCTCGCCCAGATCCACGTCCCCTACGACGACGGCCAGTGGGAGTGGGACGACCTCACCGGCCAGGGCTTCGGACAGGGACTCCAGGAGCTGACCCCCGGCGAGTGCCCGGGCGGCACCATCAAGACGGTGAAGGTACCGGACGCGTTCGAGCCCTCCCAGGCCAACGTCAAGGGCCTGTGCACCACCACCCGGTCCCGGGGGCACGCCTACCGGATGGCGGGCGAGCAGGCGAACAAGGCGTGGGCGGCGCAGGGCAAGGACCTGCTCGTCTACACGGTCAACCAGGTCGGCTGGTACGAGTACATCACCGAGTGGCGGTTCGCCGACGACGGCACCATATCCGCCAACGTCGGCGCCACCGGCAGCCTCTCGTACGACGACTACGACGCGGGCGACGGGCGCGGCTGGCCGATCGGCAAGGGCGCCAAGGACTCCGCCACCAGCCACAGCCACAACGTCTTCTGGCGGCTGAACTTCGGCCTCGACGGCTCGTCCGGCAACAAGGTCGAGCAGTACGACTCGGTCGTCACCCCCGTGGCCGGCGGAGGTACCCCGAAGACGAAGACCACCAGGATGCCGGTCACCAAAGAACTCGCCGGCGACGCCAAGGCGATGCGGTGGTGGCGGATGGTCAGCGCGGCCGGCCGGAACAAGGACGGGCACCCGCGGTCGTACGAGATCGTGCCCGGCGCGACCACCAAGTACCCGGGGCGCGGCTTCACCCGGCACGACGTCTACTTCACCGAGTTCAACAAGTGTGAGCAGTTCGCGAGCAACAATCTGCGCAACTGCGGGGCGGGCGCGGGCAAGAGCGTCGACAAGTGGGTCAACGGACAGACGCTGAAACACCCCATCACGTGGGTCAACATCGGCTTCCACCACATCGCGCGCGACGAGGACCAGCAGCCGATGCCGGTCCACTGGCAGGGCTTCCAGCTCAGCCCGCGTGACATGACCGCTATGAATCCGCTCACTCCGCCCGCCCTCGCCGGCCAGAACGGCAACTACGAATAGGGGAGTTGGCAAACCGGCCTGTCCATCCGGCTGCACCGCCTCCCGCTCGCGGAGTACCCTTCCTTGATCGTTGGCAGGGGGAGCGGAAGGCGGTGCGCGGGTGAGCTCGGGAGGGCTGGAGCTGCCCCCTGGTGACACAGGTCACGAGGGCGGCCCCACAGACGTCCCGCCCGGAGCGGTGTCCCTGGCACGGCCGATGGAGACGGGATCTCAGATCGGACCCGAGCTGGAATGGGGAGCCGACGCCTGGGGCGAGGTGCGCACGCGCGCCCAGCGGGCCGGGCGGGCCTACATCTGGCTGAATCTCGTCGAACAGCGGCTGCGTGCCGTGGTCGCGGCGGTGCTCCGGCCCATCTACGAACCGGTGCACGGCGAGGACGACTGGGTCGTCGCGGCGGCGGGACCGGCGGGCCAGGAGTGGGTGCAGCGGGCGGTGGCGGTGCGTGAGGTCAGCCGCCGCAAGGGGTACCTGCTGGATCCCGCGGACGACAATGTGCTGAGTTTCCTGACGCTCCCGCAGCTGCGCGAGCTCATGGTCCAGCACTGGCCGTGCTTCGAGCCGTACTTCGACGACCGGCGGGACGTCGAACTGGCGCTGGACGAACTGGAGGTCACCCGTAACGTCGTCTCGCGCAACCGCGCGCTGTCCGAGACGGTGCTCGCCCAGGCCGAGCGGGCCTCGGCGCGGCTGCTGGAGATCCTGGGCAGCAACGCCGGGGTGCCGGTCGCCGACCGGCTGCCCATCGACGCCGTGGAGGACCTGGTCGGCGACCGCTACGCCGATGTCATCTCCGTCCACCCCGACCGGGTGCGGCTGCAGCGTCAGATCCCGGCCGAGGACCTGTTCGGCGGCGCGCGCCGGCTGGACGCGATCGGCATAGGCCTGAACCTCCTCGTGCAGAACTTCTCCGGCCGCCGGCTGGTCCGGCTCGCCGAGTCCGGCTGCCGGGTCCGGCTGCTGTTCCTCAATCCGGCCAGCAGCGCGGTCAAGCGGCGGGAGCGGGAACTCGGTCTGAAGAAGGGCGAGTTGAGCCGAACGGTGGAGATGAACATCCTCCATGTGCGGCGGGTGAGGAGCCGGCTGCGGGACCCGGACGCCTTCGAGATCCATGTCTTCGACGAGACCCCGCGGTTCACCGCCTACCTGGTGGACGGCGACGGGTCGGGCGGCATAGCCGTCGTCCAGTCGTATCTGCGGCGGGCCCGCGGGATGGAGGCGCCCGTGCTCGTGCTGCGGGGCGGAGGGCGCCGCAGCGTGGTCAGGTCCGGACAGGACCAGGACGCGGAACACGGGCTGTTCGCGACATACCGGGAGGAGTTCGAATCCGTGTGGATGGACTCCCGTCCGGTGTCCTGAGGGACGGGGTCTGAGGGTCCCGAGTCCCGATTGTCAGTGGCGGGTGCGAGGGTAGTTCTCCACAGGGGGACGCACCATGCATGAGGGAGGGCCGCGATGGGCTGGCACCGCGAGACGCTGATCGGCTTCGATCTGGAGACGACGGGCACCGATCCGGGGGAGGCGCGGATCGTGACGGCCGCGGTCGTCGAGGTGAGGGACGGCAGGCCCACGGCCTATCGGGAGTGGCTGGCCGACCCGGGGGTGCCGATCCCCGAGGAGGCCGTCGCGGTGCACGGCATCACCAACGCCCGTGTCTCGGCGCAGGGCAGACCCGCAGACGAGGTCGCGGACTCGGTCGCCTCGGTCCTGGCCGACCACTGGCGCACCGGAGTGCCGGTCGTGGCGTACAACGCGGCCTTCGACCTGACGCTCCTCACGGCCGAACTCCAGCGGTACGGGCTGCCGTCGCTCTCCGACCGGCTGGACGGCGCACCGGCCGGCCCCGTCATCGACCCGTACACGATCGACCGGGCCGTCGACCGCTACCGCCGGGGCAAGCGCACGCTGGAGGCGGTCTGCACGGAGTACGGGATCGTCCTCGACGCGGCGCACGAGGCGGGGGCCGACGCCCTGGCGGCGGTCCGGGTGGCGTACGCGATAGCCGAGCGGCACCCGAAGGTCGGCGCGCTGGGACTCGCGGAGCTGCACGCGCAGCAGATCGAGTGGTACGCGCAGTGGGCGGCGGACTTCCAGAGCTTCCTGCGCCGGAAGGGGACGCCGGACGCGGTGGTGGACGGGGCGTGGCCGCTGCGCGAGCTGATACGCGCGACGGGCTGAGCCCGGCCGAGCGGGCGCCCGGGGCGCGGTGAAGGGGCATTCGGGGCGCGGCCAAGGGGCGCGAGCGAACGGGCACTCGGAGCGCGAGAGACCGGAGGCGGGGGGGCGCAGCGGTGGGCGCCGCGCATGTGTACGGGCCGGCCTCCTGCCACGTGGACGGGGAAGGGGCTCACCCGGTACTCAGAACGGGCACCAGCGGACTTCGGGGTCGTCGTCGCGCAGGGAGGCCACCCGGCGCCTGAACTCCGCGAGCGCCTTGGGGTTGGCGGGCGCGTGCTGGGCCACCCAGGCACAGCTCGCCGTCTCCCGGGCGCCCCGGAGCACCGCGCAGCCGTCCCAGGCGCGTACGTCCCAGCCGTACTCATCGGTGAACTCCCGGTACGCCTCGGCCGTCAGGCCGTAGCGGTCGCGGGAGAGGGCCATCACCACCAGATCGTGTTCGCGCAGATCGGCGGAGAACGTCTCCAGGTCCACCAGGACCGGGCCGTGCGGTCCGATGTGCACATTGCGGGGGAGGGCGTCGCCGTGGATCGGACCCATCGGGAGCCGGGGTGTGAGCGCGGCCGCGGCCGCGGCGAAGCCGTCGCGCCGCTCGCGCAGATACGCCGCGTCAGCGGGATCGATCGCGTCGCTCGCGAGCCGCAGCCAGCGCTCGACCCCGCCGAGCAGATCCCGGCGGGGGAGTGCGAACGGCGGTGAGGGCAGGGCGTGCACCGCGCGCAGCAGCCGGGCCAGGTCGCGTGGGCCGGCGGGACGTACGGCGTCCGGGAGGCGGTGCCAGAGAGTCAGCGGATGGCCGTCCACCAGCCGGGGCGCGGGCTCGGCCGCCCGTACGGCCGGCACGTTCGCGTCGGCGAGCCAGCCGGCGACGGCCAGTTCGCGTTCCGCCCGCTCCAGCAGCGACGCGTCGCGGCCGATCTTGACCACCAGGCCGCCGGCCGCGAACACCGCGTTCTCACCCAGCGCCAGCAGTTCGGCGCCGGGGGTCAGGCCTGCCGCGGTCAGTACCTCCCGCGCCCGTACCTCGTCCATCGTCGCTCCCGCCGGCCGTCGTGCCGGCCGTAGTACCCGTCGTCGTGCTGACCAGCGTGCCGATCGTGGTGAATCCGCCAAGTCTCGCATCCGTGTCTGCGCCATCCCGGACGGGGAGAGGCCCGGGAGCGCGTCGCTCCCGGACCCCTCCGCTCGTCCTGCGCGCCGTCAGACGCGGACCCGTTCGCGCTCGTCATCGCCGTCCTGCACACCCCGCGAGGGGACCGGCGGCGGTGGGGCGACCTCGTCGTGGGTCAGGTCGGGCAGCCACCGGAGCCACTTCGGCAGGTACCAGTTGCGCTCGCCGAGCAGTGCCATCGCGGCCGGCAGCAGCACACCGCGGATGATCGTCGCGTCGATGAGCACCGCGGCCGCGAGACCCACACCCATCTGCTTCATGGACTGCATCGACAGGGTGCCGAAGATCGCGAAGACCGCCACCATGATCACGGCCGCGCTCGTCACCACCCCCGCCGTCGTCACCACACCGTGGGTGATCGCGTCCCGGGTGGTCCTGCCCTGCAGCTTCGCCTCGCGGATCCGGGACACCACGAACACGTGGTAGTCCATCGAGAGCCCGAAGAGGATCACGAAGAGGAACAGCGGCAGCCACGAGACGATCGCCCCCACCCCCTCGGCTCCGACCAGCGAGGCTCCCCAGCCGTGCTGGAAGACGGCGGTCAGGATGCCGTACGCCGCGCCCACCGACAGCAGGTTGAGGATGATGGAGGTGACCGCGATGGTCAGCGACCTGAAGGACAGCAGCATCAGCAGGAAGGCGAAGACGACCACGAAGGCGAACACCGGTGTCACGGCCCCGACGATCTGGTCGTTGAAGTCCTTCGATCCGGCGACCGCGCCGCTGATCGGCGCCTCGACGCCGTCGACCTTGCCCAGGGTGTCCGGCCGGATCTCGTCGCGCAGCAGGTCCAGGCTCTTGACGGCCTTGTCCTGGTCGGAGCCGCCGACCAGCGGGACGTCGATGACCGCGATGTTCTGCTTGTCGTGCGTGACGACGTCGACCGGGCCCCGCGACGCCCCCGAAGCGACCGCCTGGCGGCGGAAGTCCGCGATGGCCTGCTGTACCGGCGCCGCGTTGATGTCCTCGGCCCTGACGACGACCTGAGCCGGATCGGCCCCGCCGGGGAACGCCGCGTTCACCCGTTCGTACGTACGCACGATCGGCAGTGAGTCGCCGAACTCCTGGTCCAGGGTGAGGTTCTGGGTGTTCATCCCGACCGCCGGCAGCGCGATCGCGGTGAGCGCGCCCGCGGCCACCACCAGCGACAGCTTCGGCCGCCGCAGGACGCCGCCGAGGACGGCGCGCCAGAAGCGGCTCTCCCCGCCCGCGTTGCCGCGGCCGCGCCTGACGCGGTTCAGGAACGGCACCCGGCCCTTCTCCACCCGCTCGCCCAGCAGCGAGAGCAGCGCGGGCAGCACCGTCACCGAGCCCACCATGGCCACCGCGACGACCATCAGCGAGGCCAGCCCCATCGCCTCGAACTCGGCGAGGCCGGTGAACAGCATGCCGCCCATCGCGACGATCACGGTGATGCCGGAGACCAGGATGGCGCGGCCGCTGGTCGCCGCGGCGATGGCGATGGCGGTCCGGCCGTCGTGCCCGGCCTCCCGCTCCTCGCGCTCGCGCCGCAGATAGAACAGGCAGTAGTCGACACCGACCGCGAGACCCACCAGCAGCATCACCGAGTTCGCGGTCTCGCTCATCGGCATGACGTGGCTGACGACGGCCATCAGACCCATGGTCGCCATGATCGCGGTGAGCGCCAGGGCGACGGGCAGCAGCGCGGCGACGAGCGCGCCGAAGGCGATCAGCAGGATGCCGAACGCGACCGGGACCGCGGAGAACTCGGCCTTCTTGAAGTCGTCACCGAACGCGTCCTCGAACGTCTTGTTCATGCTGGCGCCGCCGATCTCCTCGATCACCAGCTCCTTGTGCTCCCCCTGGACCTCCGCCACGGCCGCGAGCACCGGCTCGATGCGCTCGGTCGCCGTCTCGGGATCGCCGCGCACGTTGAACTGCACGAGCGCCGAACGGCCGTCCCGGGAGATGGTTTTGGTGTCGTACGGAGACGTCACGGCGGTCGCCTCACCCGTGGCCAGGACCGCCTTCATCACATCGGCGACAGCGGCCCGGAACTCCGGGTCCGTCGCCTTCGTTGACGAGTCAGCCGCCTGAACGAGGACGGTCTCGCCCGCCGGTTCCTCGATCCCCGCATCCTCGATGATCTTCATGGCCTGTCCGACCTCGCCGGACAGCTGCTCGCTCTGCTTCACATCGACCCGGCCCGCGGCCGAGCCAAGTCCCATGGCGAGTACGACGAACAGCACCCAGATGCCGACCGCCGCCCAGCGGTGCCGGGCGCTCCACCCGCCCGCCCGGGCGGCGATCCCCCGTGGTGTGTCCCCTGCCTGCTTCCCCATGCCGGGCATGCCCCCTCGTGAGCGGTGGCGGCACCGCGCCGCCTCCTCCCTCCCGACGCTAGGCGCCGGGGCGCGGCGTCTCGTCCTGCTGCCCGGTGAACCGGCGGCCCGCCGACTACTCCTTACGGTGACGCGACATCCCCACCAAGAAGGACGGAAGCCCCTTACATGTAACGGAGAGCCGACAAGTGTGACCATCCTGCGGAGGACCCGAGACCTTCCTATTAAGAAACCTTGTTGAACAAGTTGGGGTCCACCGGGCGGCCTTGAACTGCGCGCGTCAATCCGTCAGGGTTTCGAACCAGCCCCGGGAGATCTTGCGGTCTCCGGGGGCTCTTGCAGCAAGTGCGTGAACCCCCCACACAGCACACGAGGAGATCTCTCTTCATGGCAACTCACAAGCGCGCAGGCAAGATCCGGCTCACCGCGGCGATATCCGCCGTCGCGGCCGCGGCCGGCGTCACCCTGCTGACCTCCCCGCTCGCCGGAGCGGCCCCCGCCGAGGGCACCGTCTACGGCGTCGGCGCCAAGGGCGCGGTCAGCGGAAGCTACATCGTCATCCTGGACGAGAAGGCGGACAAGAAGCAGCTCGCCAAGAAGTACGGCGGCGAGCTCAAGCGCAACTACTCCTCCGCCATCAACGGCTTCTCCGCCTCCGGTCTTTCGGAGACCGAGGCGAAGCGGCTCGCCGCCGACCCGCACGTCGGCAAGGTCGTCCAGAACAAGAAGTTCACCATCAACGCCACCCAGGACAACCCCCCGTCCTGGGGCCTCGACCGCATCGACCAGGCCGACACCGCGGGCGACAAGAAGTACACCTACCCGGACGCCGCCGGTGAGGGCGTCACGGCGTACGTCATCGACACCGGTGTCCGGATCAGTCACCAGGACTTCGAGGGCCGTGCCTCGCACGGGTTCGACGCCATCGACAACGACGACAGCGCGGACGACGGCAACGGCCACGGCACGCACGTCGCCGGGACCATCGCCGGCGCGTCGCACGGAGTCGCCAAGAAGGCGAAGATCGTCGGCGTCCGGGTGCTCGACGACAACGGCTCGGGAACCACCGAGCAGGTCGTCGCCGGCATCGACTGGGTGACCAAGAACCACCAGGGGCCGTCCGTCGCGAACATGAGTCTGGGCGGAGGCGCCGACGAGGCGCTCGACGAGGCCGTGCGCAAGGCCATCGCGTCCGGTGTCACCTTCGGCGTGGCGGCGGGCAACGAGTCGAGCGACGCGGGCCAGGGCTCGCCGTCCCGGGTCCAGGAGGCGATCACCGTCGCCTCCAGCACACAGGACGACCAGCAGTCGGACTTCTCCAACTTCGGCTCGGTCGTGGACATCTACGCCCCCGGCTCCGACATCACCTCCACCTGGAACGACGCCGACGGGGGCACGAAGACCATCTCCGGTACGTCGATGGCGACCCCGCACGTGGTGGGCGCCGCCGCCGTCTACCTCGGGAACCACCAGGACGCGACGCCGGAGCAGGTGGCCGGCGCGCTGATCGAGGGCGCCACACCGGACAAGATCGCCAACCCGGGCGAGGGGACGCCCAACAAGCTGCTGAAGGTCGTCGAGTAGCACCTCCAGGAACCGTCCGGCGGCCGCCGCGCCCACCCCCACGGGGCGCGGCGGCCGTCTTATGGTTGGTTCATGACGACGTACGTGGCGCTGCTGCGCGGCATCAACGTGGGCGGGTACAAGAAGGTGCCCATGGCCGAACTGCGCACGGTCCTGGGGGAGCTGGGGCACCGGGACGTCCGCACGTACCTGCAGAGCGGCAATGCGGTGTTCAGCAGCCCGTCCGACGACCCGGACGCGCTGGCCGCCGGGCTGGAGAAGGCCATTGAGGCCCGCTTCGGCTTCGGCGTCTCCTGCCTGGTGCGTGAGGGGGCGTATATACGGGCCGTCGCCGACGCCTGTCCCTTTCCCGCGGACACGCTGGAGGGCAAGCAGCTGCACGCCACGTTCCTTTCGGCGCAGGCCGGTCCCGAGCGGTTCGCCTCGCTGGACCCCGCCGCGTTTCTGCCGGAGGAGTTCCGGCTCGGCGACCGGGTCATCTACCTCCACACCCCCGGCGGCCTCGGCCGCTCCAAGCTGGCGGAGGCCCTCGCCCGGCCCGCGCTGCTGAAGGGCATCGACGCCACCACCCGCAACTGGAACACCGTCGTCAAGCTGGTGGAGCTCAGTGCCGGCGGGACCGGTGCCGCCAGCTGAACCCGCCCGGCAGCCGCACGGACGCGCTGCGGTGGCCGTGACTGTCCCGGGTGACATGGGCCCGGCGCGATCCGAACGTCACCGACCAGCCGTGACTGCTGAGGTTGAGGTGCAGCAGCTTCGGGATGAGCGTGATGCGCTTGTGGTAGTAGAACGACATATCGCCTCCTTGCCCCCATGGTGCAGCAACCGCCCTCTCCCGCTGTCACAGCGGGGCCACGGTTCTGTCATCGCCCCCCGGCCGGCGGCACGGCGCGAGGACAGAACCTAAACGGCGATCGCGACCCGCGCCGGTTCCCGCGCCTCGTCGTAGCGCTCGACCAGCAGCCGGGCCAGCTCCGGCGCCGGGCCCAGTACGTCCGCCAGTACGTCCGCACCCGCCTCCCGGGCCCCGCGGGCGATGCGGTCCGGCAGGAAGCCGGGCGCGATGACGTACGGGGCCACGGCCACCCGGCTCACGCCCTCGGCGCGCAGGGCGCGTACGGCGTCCTCCGTACGCGGAAGAGCAGCGGAGGCGAACGCAGGCCGCACGGCGCACCAACCGGTGTGCCGCAGCTCCCGCGCGATTTCAGCGATCACTGCGATCGCCTCCGGGTCTGTGGAGCCCGCCGAGGCCAGGACCAGTCCCGTCGAGCGCTTGTCGCCGGGCGCCACGCCGGCCTCGTACAGCCGGCGGTGCAGGGCGGTCAGCAGCAGCGGCGACGGGCCGAGCACCTCGGCCCGGCGGATGTTCAGCCGCGGCAGCCGGGCCGACGCCTCACGCAGCACGGCCGGGATATCCGCCTTGGCGTGGAAGGCGCGGGTCAGCAGGAGCGGGAGCGCGACCACGTCGCGTACCCCGTCGGCCGCGAGCCGCTCCAGGACCTGAGGCACGCTCGGCGCGTTGAAGTCCAGGAAACCGGTCTCCACGCGCAGCCCCGGACGCAGCGACCGCACACGCCGGGTGAGGGCATGGACGGCCGCTGCGTGCCGCGGGTCGCGGCTGCCGTGGGCGATGACGAGGAGAACCGGGCGGTGCATCGGGGTCAGCTCCTCCCCAGCAGGCCGCGGCCGCGCAGCACCGCGCGCTCCAGCGGGCTGAAGATCAGCAGGTCGATCGCGATGCCGACGATGAGGATCAGCAGGATGGCCAGGAACACGCCCGGCATGTCGAAGTTGTTGCGGCCGTTCTCCAGCAACTGCCCCAGCCCCAGGCCCAGCTCGGGCGAGGAGGCGATGATCTCGGCGGCCATCAGCGAACGCCAGGAGAACGCCCAGCCCTGCTTCAGGCCCGCCAGATAACCGGGCAGCGCCGCCGGCATCACCACATGCCAGGTGCCGCGCAGACCGGTGGCGCCCATGGTGCGGCCGGCCCGCAGGAACAGCGGCGGCACCTGGTCCACACCGGAGACCAGGCCGTTGGCGATCGACGGGACGGCGCCGAGCAGGATCACCGTGAACATCATCGAGTCGTTGAGGCCGAGCCAGATCACCGCCGGCGGTACCCAGGCGACCGAGGGCAGCGACTGGAGGCCGGAAAGGATCGGGCCGATCGCCGCGCGGACGAACTTCACCCGGGCCACCAGCAGGCCGAGCGGGGTGCCGATGGCGAGCGCGAGCAGGAAGCCGAGCAGACCACGCGACACACTGGTCCACACGACCTCCAGCAGCGTGCCCTTCAGCCACATGTCGGACACGCTGTCCCACACCGCGGACGGCGCCGGCAGCTTGTAGTCCTCGGTGACCTGGGCCCAGACGAGCGCCTGCCAGACGATCAGCACCAGGGCGACGGCCACCAGCGGCGGCAGCACCTTCTGCAGCAGCACCTGACGCACCGGGGTGCGGCGGATCTGTACGGCGTCCAGGGCGTCCAGGCCGGCTTCGAGACCGGCGAGGTCGTCGGTCTTGGCGACCTTGGGGCCGGTATCAGTGCTGGCCATGTCGGCGGATCTCCCCACGCAGTTGTTCAGTGATCTCGACGGACAGCTCCGCGACGGCGGCGTCCTCGATGCGGCGCGGGTGCGGGATGTCCACAGTCCACTCGTGCGCCACCCGGCCCGGCCGGGAGGACAGCAGCACCACACGCTCGGCGAGCCGTACGGCCTCGCGGACGTTGTGGGTGACGAAGAGGACCGAGACGTCCGTCTCGCGCCAGATGCGGGTCAGCTCGTCGTGCAGCACGTCGCGCGTAATGGCGTCGAGCGCGGCGAACGGCTCGTCCATCAGCAGCAGTTCGCTGTCCTGGGCGAGCGCACGGGCCAGTGCGACCCGCTGGCGCATCCCGCCCGACAGCTCGTGCACCCGCTTGCGGTACGCGCCGCCGAGCCGGACCAGGTCCAGCAGCCGCTCGGCCTCCGGACGGCGCTCGGACTTCGGGACGCCACGCAGGCGCAGCGCGAGTTCGATGTTCTTGCCCGCGGTCAGCCACGGGAAGAGGGCGTGCTCCTGGAACATCAGGGCCGGCCGGCCGCCGGGGGTCTCGATGGACCCGACGGTCGGCTTGTCGAGCCCGGCGACCAGGTTGAGCAGCGTGGACTTCCCGCACCCGGAG
This sequence comes from Streptomyces mabaensis, assembly GCF_053763515.1. Taxonomy (NCBI): domain Bacteria; kingdom Bacillati; phylum Actinomycetota; class Actinomycetes; order Kitasatosporales; family Streptomycetaceae; genus Streptomyces; species Streptomyces mabaensis. The sequence goes on along the minus strand of NZ_JBSOPZ010000002.1, from coordinate 244,802 downwards.
GCTCCCAGGAGGGTGACGAACTCGCCCGGTGCGACATCGAGGGTGATGTCGTCCAGTACGAGCTGCGGCCCGGCAGGTCCGGCGAAGGACTTCGAGACGTGCTCGATACGCGCGGCGTGCGACACCGCCGTGCCGCCCTCGGCAGCCTTGGCGAGCGTGGTGGCCATGGTCGTCACCTCCTGGGAACGTGGGGGTAGCGGTCGGTCGGACGGGTTACTTGACGCCGAGCCCGGCGTCATCGGCCTCGGGCCGGCCGGCGGCCTTCAGCACCTTGTTCAGGAGCGTCAGGTCGTAGATGCCGGACAGGTCGGGCTTCTCCAGCAGACCGGCCTTGACCGCGTGCTGCGCCTGGGCGTCCAGCGTGGCGGCAAGCGGGTCATCGGTGATCCGGATGCTCGGCCACGCCGGGTCGATGACCTCGGCGGCCAGTGCCTTGCCGCTGAGCGCCTGGAGCGCGGCGTTGGCCGAGGCCTTGGCCTTGTCCGGGTTGGCGTTGATCCACTCGTTGGTCTTCACCGTGCCCCGCAGGAACGCCTCGACGACGTCCGGGTGCTCCTTGAGGAACTTCTGCGACACGATGATGTTCGTGATCACGAACCTCTTGTCCGGCCACAGGGTGGACTCGTCGAGCAGCACCTTGCCGCCCTCGGCGACCAGCTTCGACGCGGTCGGCTCGGGCACCCACGCGCCGTCGATCGAGCCCGCCTTGTAGGCGTCCGGGGTCACCTTGTTGTCCGAACGGACCACGGAGACATCGCCCTTGCCGCTCTCGGCGTCGACCTTCCAGCCCTTTTCGGAGATCCAGTTGAGGAAGGCCACGTCCTGCGTGTTGCCCAGCTGCGGGGTGGCGATCTTCTTGCCCTTGACGTCGTCCAGGGTCTTGATCTTGTCCGGGTTGACGACGAGCTTCACCCCGCCCGAGGCGGAACCGGAGATGATCCGCAGGTTCTGGCCCCTGGACTTGGTGAAGCCGTTGACGGCCGGCGAGGGGCCGATGAAGCCGATGTCGATGCTGCCCCCGTTGAGGGCCTCGATCTCGGACGGGCCGGCGTTGAAGGTCTGCGGGGCGAGCTTGGTGCCGCCCAGTTCCTTCTGGATCAGGCCCTCCTGGACGCCGACCAGCGCGGTGGCGTGCGTCAGGTTCGGGAAGTACCCGACCCGCACCGTGTCGGCGGAGAGCTTCTTGCCGCCGGCGGCCACCTTGGAGTTCACGTCTTCTTCCACCGCCTTCGAGCCGTAGCCGCAGGAGGCGAGTGCACCAATCAGCAGCGGCAGGGCGGCGGCAGCGGCAAGGCCGCGGCGCAAGGTGGTGCGAGTGGCAGGCACGGGAGGTCGTTCCTCTCGTCAGGCCCGGTTCTTACGTCCTACGGGTGTTCCGGGACGCGGCCGGGAAGTCGGCAGGTTTTCGTCGGTGCAGGTACGGCTCGTGGGGGGCGGGGGCGCGCAGGCAGTGCGCGAACGTCATCGCGCACATCGCCCCACCCCTCCCTGGCCGCTGCCGAGGACGCCGCTGCCGACGCGGCCGCCCTCCTTGGCGAAGGTGGAGAAGAAATCGTGGCCCATGGCTAGAAGTCCCACCCCTCGTCGTCCTGTACGGGCTCGGCCTCGGCGGCGAACGAGTGGCCCGCCATGCCGGCCGCCAGCGTCGTACCGTCCGCCGGGTCGATGAGCAGGAACGATCCGGTACGCCGGGAGTCGGCGTACGCGTCGAGCGCGAGCGGCTCGGCGGTACGGACGCGGACCCGGCCGATGTCGTTGGCCACCAGCCGGCCCGGGGCCGGGTGCTGGGACAGGTCGTCCAGCGTCAGCCGGGACGGGATGTCCTTCACGATCGCCTTGACCGTACGGGTGGTGTGCTTGAGCAGCACCCGCTGGCCGACCGTGAGGGGCTGGTCCGCGACATGGCAGACGGTCGCCTCGACGTCCTGGGTGGCGGCCGGAAGGCTCGCGCTCGGAGCGATCAGATCGCCGCGCGAGATGTCGATGTCGTCCGCGAGCCGCACGGTCACCGACTGCGGCGCCCAGGCGATGTCCACGCTCATGCCGAGCGCGTCAATGCCCTCGATCGTGCTCGTACGGCCCGACGGCAGTACGGTCACGGCCTCGCCCACCCGCAATACGCCCGAGGCGATCTGGCCCGCGTAGCCGCGGTAGTCGGGGTGCTCGGCGGTCTGCGGACGGATCACGTACTGCACCGGGAAGCGGGCCGGGCAGCCGGTCAGGTCGTGGCTGACCGGGACGGTCTCCAGGTGCTCCAGCACGGTCGGGCCGCCGTACCAGTCCATGTTCGCGGACGGGTCCACGACGTTGTCGCCGGCCAGCGCCGAGATCGGGATCGCGGTGATCTCCGGGACGCCGAGCGAAGCGGCGTACGCGGTGAACTCCTCGGCGATGGCGGCGAAGACGGGCTCCGCGTAGTCGACCAGGTCCATCTTGTTGACGGCCAGGACGACATGGGGGACCCGCAGCAGGGCCGCGACCGCGGCGTGCCGGCGGGTCTGCTCGACCACGCCGTTGCGCGCGTCGACCAGCACGACGGCCAGCTCGGCCGTCGAGGCGCCGGTGACCATGTTCCGGGTGTACTGCACGTGCCCGGGGGTGTCGGCGAGGATGAACCGGCGCCGCGCGGTGGCGAAGTAGCGGTACGCGACATCGATGGTGATGCCCTGCTCGCGCTCGGCCCGCAGGCCGTCGGTGAGCAGCGCCAGGTCGGGCGTCTCCTGGCCGCGGTTCCGCGAGGCGTGCTCGACGGCCTCCAGCTGGTCGGTGAGCACCGACTTGGAGTCGTGCAGCAGCCGTCCCACGAGGGTGGACTTGCCGTCGTCGACGGACCCCGCGGTGGCGAACCGCAGCAGGGTCGTGGCCGACAACTGCTCAGTGGTGCTGGTCATTTAGAAGTACCCCTCGCGCTTACGGTCTTCCATCGCGGCCTCGGACATCTTGTCGTCGGCGCGGGTCGCGCCCCGCTCGGTCAGGCGGGAGGCGGCGATCTCGGCGATCACGGCGTCGAGCGTGGTGGCGTCCGAGTCGACGGCGCCGGTGCAGGACATGTCGCCGACGGTCCGGTAGCGGACGAGCCGGGACTCGACCGTCTCGTCGTCCTTGGGGCCGCCCCACTCACCTGCGGTCAGCCACATGCCGCTGCGCTTGAAGACCTCGCGCTCGTGCGCGAAGTAGATCTCGGGGAGCTCGATCTTCTCGCGCTCGATGTACTGCCACACGTCCAGCTCGGTCCAGTTGGACAGCGGGAAGACGCGGACGTGCTCGCCGGGGGCGTGGCGGCCGTTGTAGAGCTGCCACAGCTCGGGGCGCTGCCGGCGCGGGTCCCACTGCGAGAACTCGTCGCGCAGCGAGAACACCCGCTCCTTCGCGCGCGCCTTCTCCTCGTCGCGGCGGCCGCCGCCGAACACGGCGTCGAACCGGTGCTGCTGGATCGCCTCGGTCAGCGGGACGGTCTGCAGCGGGTTGCGGGTGCCGTCGGGGCGCTCGCGCAGCTTGCCGGCGTCGATGTACTCCTGCACGGACGCGACGTGCAGCCGCAGCCCGTGCTCGGCCACCGTACGGTCGCGGTACTCCAGGACCTCCGGGAAGTTGTGCCCGGTGTCGACGTGCAGCAGCGTGAACGGCACCGGCGCGGGCGCGAACGCCTTGAGCGCGAGGTGCAGCATGACGATGGAGTCCTTGCCGCCGGAGAAGAGGATCACCGGCCGCTCGAACTCGCCCGCCACCTCGCGGAAGATGTGCACCGCCTCGGACTCCAGGGCGTCCAGGTGCGAGAGCGCGTACGGCGCGTCGGTGTCCTCGTGGATCGATGCGACGGTGGTCGTCATGCCAGGCCCCTCTCGGTGAGCAGCGCGTGCAGCGCCGCCGCGGACTCCTGCACGGTCTGGGTGTGCGACTCGATCCGCAGGTCCGGTGCCTCCGGAGCCTCGTACGGGTCGTCGACCCCGGTCAGCCCGGAGATCTCGCCGGCTGCCTGCTTGGCGTACAGCCCCTTCACATCGCGCTCCGAGCACACCTCGACCGGGGTGGCCACGTGCACCTCCAGGTACGCGGTGCCCTCGCTCTGGTGGCGCTTGCGGACCGCCTCGCGGCTGTCCGCGTACGGGGCGATGACCGGGACCAGCGCCGTCACGCCGTTGCTGGCCAGCAGTTCGGCGACGAAGCCGATCCGCTGCACGTTGGTGTGCCGGTCCTCACGGGTGAAACCGAGGCCCGCCGAGAGGAACTCGCGGATCTCGTCGCCGTCGAGCACCTCGACGCGGTTGCCGTCCGCGCGGAGCCGGCCCGCCAGCTCGTACGCGATGGTGGTCTTGCCCGCGCTGGGCAGACCCGTGAGCCACACCGTGGCGCCAGTCAACTGCTTCTCCTGAACTTCCTGAACGTCGGTGACTTCCTGAACGTCGGTCATCCGTGCAATCCGCATTCGGTCTTGTTCCGCCCCGCCCAGCGCCCGGACCGGGCGTCCTCGCCCTCCGCCACGCGCCGGGTGCAGGGCGCGCAGCCCACCGAGGCGTACCCGTCCATCAGCAGCGGGTTGGTGAGGACGCCGTGCTCGGCGACGTAGGCGTCCACGTCGTCCTGCGTCCAGCGGGCGATCGGGGACACCTTGACCTTCTGCCGCTTCTCGTCCCAGCCGACGACCGGGGTGTTCGCCCGGGTCGGGGACTCGTCGCGGCGCAGCCCGGTCGCCCACGCTTCGTACGCCGTCAGACCCTCTTCGAGGGGCTTGACCTTGCGCAGCGCGCAGCACAGGTCGGGGTCGCGGTCGTGCAGCTTCGGGCCGTACTCCGCGTCCTGCTCGGCGACGGTCTGGCGCGGGGTGAGCGTGATGACGTTGACGTCCATCACGGCCTCGACCGCGTCCCGCGTGCCGATGGTCTCGGGGAAGTGGTAGCCGGTGTCCAGGAACACGACGTCCACGCCCGGGAAGGCACGCGAGGCGAGGTGGGCGACCACCGCGTCCTCCATGGAGGAGGTGACGCAGAAGCGCGGCCCGAAGGTCTCGGCCGCCCACTTCAGGATGTCGAGCGCCGAGGCGTCCTCCAGCTCACGCCCGGCCCGCTCGGCAATGTCCTTGAGGCTTTCCTGCACGGTCGTCATATCTCGTCCCCTCCACCGTCGTTGCGCTGAAGTCCACGGGTCAGCAGCCCGAGGAACTTCAGCTGGAAGGCTCGATTGCATGCTGCGCATTCCCACGCGCCGTGACCCTGCTCGTTCGGACGCAGGTCCTCGTCGCCGCAGTACGGGCAGTAGAACGGGGCGGCACGCTCGCTCAAGACAGTGCCTCCTCGGACGCCCGCGCCGCCCAGGTGGCGAAGCGCTCGCCCTCCTCGCGCTCCTTCTGGAAGCGCGTGAGGACCCGCTCGACGTAGTCGGGCAGCTCGGCGGAGGTGACCTTCAGCCCGCGGACCTTGCGGCCGAAGCCGGCCTCCAGGCCCAGCGCGCCGCCCAGGTGGACCTGGTAGCCCTCGACCTGGTTGCCGTCGTCGTCCAGGACCAGCTGGCCCTTGAGACCGATGTCCGCGACCTGGATACGGGCGCAGGCGTTCGGGCAGCCGTTGATGTTGATGGTGACCGGCTGGTCGAACTCGGGCATACGGCGCTCCAGTTCGTCGATCAGCGAGGCACCGCGCGCCTTGGTCTCGACGATCGCGAGCTTGCAGAACTCGATACCGGTGCAGGCCATCGTGCCGCGCCGGAACGGGGACGGGTTGACCCGCAGGTCCAGCGACTCCAGGCCGGCGACCAGCGACTCGACCTGCGACTCCTCGATGTCGAGCACGATCATCTTCTGCTCGACGGTGGTGCGCAGCCGGCCCGAGCCGTGCGCCTCGGCGAGTTCGGCGATCTTCGTGAGGAGCGTGCCGTCGACCCGGCCGACGCGCGGCGCGAACCCGACGTAGAAGCGGCCGTCCTGCTGCCGGTGCACACCGACGTGGTCGCGCCACTGCTGTAGGGGCTGCTCGGGCGCGGGGCCGTCGACCAGCTTGCGGTTCAGGTACTCGTCCTCCAGGACCCGGCGGAACTTCTCCGGGCCCCAGTCGGCGACCAGGAACTTCAGCCGGGCGCGGGTGCGCAGCCGGCGGTAGCCGTAGTCGCGGAAGATCGAGATGACCCCGGTGTAGACGTCGGGCACCTCGTCGAGCGGCACCCAGGCGCCGAGCCGGACACCGATCTTGGGGTTGGTGGAGAGACCGCCGCCGACCCACAGGTCGAAGCCGGGGCCGTGCTCGGGGTGGTTCACCCCGACGAAGGCGATGTCGTTGATCTCGTGTGCCACGTCCAGCAGCGGCGATCCGGAGATCGCCGACTTGAACTTGCGCGGCAGGTTGGAGAAGTCCTTGTTGCCGACGATCCGGCGGGAGATCTCGTCGATGGCCGGGGTGCCGTCGATGATCTCGTCCTCGGCGATGCCGGCGACGGGCGAGCCGAGGACGACGCGGGGGGTGTCACCGCACGCCTCGGTCGTGGAGAGGCCCACGGCTTCCAGCCGGTTCCAGATCTCCGGGACGTCCTCGATCCGGATCCAGTGGTACTGGACGTTCTGCCGGTCGGTGATGTCGGCGGTCCCGCGCGCGAACTCCTGCGAGATCTCGCCGATGACACGGAGCTGCTCGGTGGTCAGCCGGCCGCCGTCGATCCGGACGCGCAGCATGAAGAACTCGTCGTCCAGCTCCTCCGGCTCCAGGATCGCGGTCTTGCCGCCGTCGATCCCGGGCTTGCGCTGGGTGTACAGACCCCACCAGCGCATGCGTCCGCGCAGGTCGTTGGGGTCGATCGAGTCGAAACCGGCCTTGGAGTAGATCGTCTCAATGCGTGTCCGCACATTGAGACCGTCGTCGTCCTTCTTGAACTGCTCGTTGCCGTTGAGGGGCGTGAAGTGGCCTACGGCCCACTGGCCTTCGCCACGGTGGCGTCCGGCCTTGCGGCGGGAGGTGGCAGCAGTCGGCTGGTCGGGAGTGGCGGCCATGGTGTGAGGTCCTTCTGTGGCGGCTCAAGGAGTGCGGGTTCGAGACGACGACCCCCAGTGCCCAGCCTGACCTGCGAAAACGCTGGCAGGTGGGGCATGGCGAAGCGCTCGCCCGCGTGGGCAGAGCTGTCTTGTGCTCCGGGGGATCGGCTCGTCCGCGACGGCGGGGACGGCGATGTGTGCGGCGGTGCTGGTTCGATCAGCAGGCCGGACAGATGGCGCTGGACATGCGGCCGAGGTCGACGTGCCGCCGACTCACCAAGGCAATTCCAGCTGTAGACATGACGGAAGCGTGTCACGGGGGTCTTGGGCCAGTCCACCGCTATCCATCATGTGGACACGATCGTCCCGGAATGTGGGACGATGTGCCGTGGATCACATGGATCACATACTCACGCGCCGGGCCACGGGCCCGGGGTCGGGACGTCCGGCTCGTCCTCCACCTTCGTGTCGAAGAGCCGGAAGCCGCGGCGCAGGTAGTTGTCCATGGCGTGCGGCCCGTCCTTGCTGCAGGTGTGCAGCCACACCCGCTTCGTCGGCGCCAGCCCCGGCCAGCGGTCCGCCAGGTCCCAGGCCCGCCCGACACCGTACGACAGCAGATGACCCCCGATACGCCGGCCCCGGAACGCCGGGATCAGCCCGAAGTACACGATCTCGACGGAGCCCTCGTCCTGCGCCTCCAGCTCGACGTACCCGGCCGGGGTGCCCCGGTCGTACGCCACCCAGGTCTCCGTCCCGGGCTTGGCCAGCGCCTCCTGCCACTGCTCGTGGCGCAGGCCCAGGCGGTCGGTCCAGCGGATGTCACCACCGACGGCGGTGTAGAGGAACCGGCTGAACTCGGGGGAGGGGACCTCGGCCCGGACGATCGTGATGTCCCCGCCGGGCTCGGCGGCCGGCCGGAGATCCGCCGGCGAGGTCTGCTCCAGGGACCAGGTGGTCACGGTGATGCTGCTGCTCATGGACTTCAGAGAATCATGCGGCGGCGCTCCCGCCAAAGTCGCCCGGTGCGCACCCGGCCGTCAGGGGTGGTCGTGGCGGCCGTCCGGGGCAGTCGTACGGACGCGGTCACGGCACGGCGAGGGCGGCGGGCCCCGCCGCGCGGGCCCGTATCACCGCCGGAGCCGTCGAGTGCGGCAGCAGGCCGGCCGGATGGTCCGGCTGGATCACCTCGACCCGTACGTCCTCGGTGAAGCGGTACGGACGGTGCGCGAGCACCCCGGCGAGGGTGCGCCGCATCCGGGACAGCTCGGCGCGCACCGTCACCGTGCGCGTCGGGTCGCCGAAGACGTCGTCCGCCAGCTCGGCCGCCGACCGCCCCGCGCGGTTCATGGCCAGCAGGAACAGCAGCTCCGCATGGCGCGGGCTCAGCTCCTGGCTCCAGCTGCCCGCCGCACCCGAGACGGTGGCCGACCACCGCCGCGGCCGGCTCAGGTCCAGTACGAGCTTGCTGACCGCACCCGCCGGCCGGGCGTCCTCGACCCGCACCAGCCACCCGCCGGGCAGCGGCTCCACCGTGCAGTCACCGAGCGCGGGCAGCCAGACGCGTCCCGGCCCGAACGACTTGGGCAGCGGCAGCCGGTCCGGCGGCAGCATGCCGGTCACCGCGGCCGGCCAGCCGTGCGGGTCGACGGCGAGCGCCCGGCCGGTCAGCCGGCACAGCACCGGCGCCGCGACGGTCCGCAGCCGCTCCAGGGACATCAGATGCCGGTTCCGCAGCTCGCTCTCCGCCAGCCGCGCCACCGAGGTGACCCAGGTCAGCGTCGCCGGGTGCATGCTGGCGAGCGGGCCGCTCACATCGATCACGCCCAGCAGCCGCCCGTCGCGCGGGTCGTGGACGGGCGCCCCGGCGCAGGTCCAGTCGTGATGGGTGCTGACGAAGTGCTCGGCCGAGAAGACCTGCAACGGACGCCGGGCCACCAGGACCGTGCCGACCCCGTTCGTGCCCACCAGGTCCTCGTCCCAGTCGGCGCCCACCTCGAAGCCGACCAGGTCCGCCTTCCTGAGGACCGAGGCGTGACCCTCCCGCCACAGCAGCCGTCCCTCGGCGTCGGACACCACCATGATGTGCAGCGTCTCGTCGATCGCGGGCAGCAGGCCCTCGCGCAGCACCGGCAGGATCTCGCGCAGCGGCGAGGACTGCCGCCGCCGCTCGGTCTCCTCGGCGGAGAGCAGATGGGCGCGCGAGCCCCGGTCCGGGTCGACACCGCTGCTCAGCATGCGCCGCCAGGACTCGCCGATCTCCGGTCGCGGTGCGGCGGGCGGCTGCTTCCCGGCGAGGGCGGCCGCCCGTACGTTCTTGAGCAGCCGAGCCGCCCGGCGGGCGTCCACGGCGGCGAGCCTGTTCAGGTCGAGAGATGTGTTCGACACCGGATCCTCCCGGAATCCCCCTGGAATCAGCCGGTCTTCATCCTGCCGTTACGAGACGGGCTCCGACGGCTTTCTTCGCACAACGGTTGCAACGGTTTGCAACTCTCGCCAAAGGGCGGGCAACTGACCGAAGGTGGCGTATCGCCGTTCGAACGGCGATACGGCTCCGCAACGGGGCGGTGAGGCAGGGGTGGTGCCGCGTCGGCGCAGCACCACCCCGGTCCTCCGGCCCTGACCGGGCAGGATTAGACCGGCACCCGCGCCCGGTCGACGACCGTGGCGAGATCCAGTGTGTGCGGCAGCGTCCCGAACGCGGTCCCCCAGTCCCCGCCCAGCCGCGAGGCGCAGAACGCGTCCGCGACCTCCGACGGCGCCCAGCGCACCAGCAGCGAGCCCTGGAGCACCACCGCCATCCGCTCGACCAGCCGCCGGGCCCTCGCCTCGATGCCGTCCAGATCGGCCAGTTCGGTCAGCAGATCCTTGATCGCGGCGTCCAGCCGGTGATCGGCGCCGCGCGCCTGCCCGACCTCCTGCAGGAAGGCGTTCAGCGCCTGCGGCTCCCGCTGCAGCGCCCGCAGTACGTCCAGCGCCTGTACGTTCCCCGAGCCCTCCCAGATCGAGTTCAGCGGCGACTCGCGCAGCAGCCGCGGCATCCCCGACTCCTCGACATAGCCGTTGCCGCCGAGGCACTCCAGCGCCTCCGCCGCGACCGGCGTACACCGCTTGGTCACCCAGTACTTGGCCGCTGGCACCGCCAGCCGCAGGAAGGCCCGGTCCTGCTCGCTGTCACTGTCGTAGGCGGCCGCGAGCCGCAGCGCCAGCGTCGTCGCCGCCTCCGACTCCAGGGCCAGATCGGCCAGTACGTTCCGCATCAGCGGCTTGTCGATGAGCTTCCCGCCGAACGCGCTGCGGTGCGCGGCGTGGTGAATCGCCTGGGTCACGGACTGCCGCATCAGCGCGGCCGACCCGACCACGCAGTCCAGCCGCGTCGCCGCCACCATCTCGATGATCGTGCGCACCCCCCGGCCCTCCTCGCCCACCCGGCGCGCCCAGGTGCCGTCGAACTCCACCTCGCTCGACGCGTTGGACCGGTTGCCGAGCTTGTCCTTCAGGCGCTGGATCGCGAACACGTTCCGGCCGCCGTCCGGCAGCACCCGCGGCACCAGGAAGCAGGTCAGGCCCCCGGCGGCCTGCGCCAGCACCAGGAAGCCGTCGCACATCGGGGCGGAACAGAACCACTTGTGACCGGTCAGCAGGTACTCGCCCCCGGCGCCCAACGGCTCCGCGCGGGTCGTGTTCGCCCGGACATCGCTCCCGCCCTGCTTCTCCGTCATGCCCATCCCGAAGAGCACCCCGGGCTTGTCGGCCGCCGGGCGCAGCTCCTGGTCGTACACATGGGCGGTCAGTCGCGGCTCCCACTCCGCCGCCAGCTCCGGGTCGGCGCGCAGCGCCGGCACCGCGGCGTGCGTCATCGACAGCGGGCAGCCGTGGCCCGCCTCGGCCTGCGTCCAGACCAGGAAGCCCGCCGCGCGGCGCAGATGGCCGGCCGGGCGGCCCCAGGCGTCGGTGAGGCCCGCGGAGACGGCGTGCCCGAGCAGCCGGTGCCAGGAGGGGTGGAACTCCACCTCGTCGATCCGGTTCCCGTACCGGTCGTGGGTGCGCAGGCGCGGCGGATTCTCGTTGGCCAGCACACCCCACTCCTGGGCCTGCGCGGAGCCGGCCGAGACGCCGAGTTCGCCGAGCTCGGTTCGTACGGTGTCGAGGAGTTCGGGTGCGTCGGGCGGAAGATGCCGTTCCACGCCCTCCACGAGGGCCCGGTCCGCGTTGTAGACGTCGTGTCCGACCAGGGGCGGAGCCTGGTTGGTGACGGTGTGGGTGGTGGGTGCCATGCCGATACGGTAAGGAGGTGCAGCCAGCAAATGAAACACCCGAGCGGCCATCGGGCCGGCTCCACCGGGCCCGTGCCCTGTACCGCAACGTCTCCAAGCGCCGGATGGCCTGGCTGCTGCTCAAGGACACCGTCGATTCGGCCATCGAGTACCGCATTCTCGGCCTCGCGGCCGAGGCGGCGTTCTTCACCCTGCTGTCCCTGCCGCCGCTCTTCCTCAGCCTGATCGGACTGCTCGGCTACGTCGACGGCTGGACCAACACCTCCACCGTCGCGGGCATCGAGCAGAACATCCTGGGCGCCGTCGGCACGATCCTCTCCGACCGGGGCGTCAACGACATCGCCAAGCCGCTGCTGGACGACGTCACCCAGCGCGGCCGCCCCGACCTCATCTCCCTCGGCTTCGCCTTCGCGCTCTGGTCCGGCTCCCGGGCGGTGAACGTCTTCATCGACACCATCACGGTGATGTACGGGCTCGACGGGCACCGCGGCATCGTCAAGACCCGGCTGCTCGCCTTCCTGCTGTACCTCGTCGCGCTGGTGATCGGCGCGGTGGTGCTGCCGCTGATGGTGGCCGGCCCGGACGCGGTGGTGAGCCTCGTGCCCTGGGGCACCGAGCTGGTCAGCGTCCTGTACTGGCCGACGGTGACCCTGCTGTCCATCGCCTTCCTGACCACCCTGTACCACGTGTCCGTACCGGTGCGTTCGCCGTGGATCGAGGACGTGCCGGGCGCCCTGGTCGCCCTCGCGATGTGGGTGCTGGGCAGCTTCCTGCTGCGTCTCTACCTGACCAACACGGTGGAGGGCCCGACGATCTACGGCTCGCTCGCCGCCCCCGTCGCCGTGCTCCTGTGGATCGGCATCTCCGCCTTCGCCGTCCTGGTCGGCGCCGCGGTCAACGCCGCGATCGACCGGGTCTGGCCCTCGGTGGCCACGGCCGCCGCCCGCGCCGCGAACGAGCGGGTCCGGGCCGCCCAGGCCGCCGAACTCCTGGCCCGCGCGGAGGCGGCCCGCGCGGCGGCCGGGGAGGACGACGACGAGGACGGCCCGGGCGGGGACATGCCGTCCGAGTTCCCGGAGCGCTGGTCGAAGTTCCTGCCGCCCGACGACGTCACCTCCCGCCTGCGCAAGGAGCGCCACGCGCCGCCCGGGGACTAGCGTGGCTCGTGTGTACGACGAGTGGGCGTCGCGGGTTCCCGGGGCGGTCGTCTGGACGCGCACCGCGCGGGGCGGTGGGCCGTACCCGGTACTGCCCGACGGCTGTATGGACCTGCTGTGGACCGAGGGGCGGCTGCTCGTAGCCGGACCCGACACCCACGCCCACCCCGCGGACGAAGCCCCGGGAGCCCGCTGGGCCGGCGTCCGCTTCGCGCCCGGCACCGGCCCCGCCGTGCTCGGCGTACCGGCACACGAACTGCGCGACCAGCGCGTGGCCCTGGCCGATCTGTGGCCCGGAGCCGAAGCGCGCCGGCTCACCGAGCTGACGGACGAGGCCGCGGACCCGGCCGCCGTCCTGGAGGGCATCGCCCTGCGCCGGGCCGCGGCCGCGGAGCCGCCCGACCCGGTGCTGCGCGCCGTCGTCGCCGCACTGGACGCCGGGCACAGCGTCGCCGCCACCGCGCGCGCCTCGGGCCTCGGGGTGCGCCGGCTGCACCGCCGCTCGCTCGCCGCCTTCGGCTACGGACCCAAGACACTGGCCCGCGTCCTGCGGCTGCAGCGCGCCCTGGCGCTGGCCCGGACCGGTATGCCGTACGCCGAGGTCGCCCTCGCCGCCGGCTGCGCCGACCAGCCCCACCTCGCCCGTGAGCTGCGGGAGCTGGCCGGCACCACGCTGGGTGCCTACCTGGCGGCGAACAGCGAGACCCCGCAGCCGTCCGGGTCGATCACCACGGCGTAGCGCTGCCCCCAGAACGCGTCCCAGGGCTTCAGGTGGCCCCGGTAGCCGGCTGCGACGAGGGAGTCGTACGTGGCGTCGACCTCGGCGGGACTGCCGCACACGAAGGCGAGCCCGATCCGGTCGCCGCCCTGCGGCCTGCTCCATCCGGGGTCGAAGGAGCGGATGACCTCCTCGGTGTCCCAGGCGATCCGCAGCCCGCCGGGCAGCGTCGCCTCGACATGCGGTTCCGCGTCGGCACCGGCCGGGAGGTCGAGCCCGAGCCGGCGGTAGAAGGCGAGGGAGGCGGCCATGTCGGAGACGACCAGGCCGACCACATCGAGTCGTGGAGTCATGCCCGCCAACGTAGGCGGGCCGCGCACCGCCGGTCTTGTACGAATCGGTCGCTACGCAGCGGTCGCCACGCAGCGGTCGCGCGGCCCCAGCGGCGCGCGCCGAGGCGTTCTTGTTCCGTAAGGTCCGGATCGCTTGCGGCGCCCGGGCTCGCATGAGTGGATCGAAGTACACGGCAGCGGACCGTCCCGTGCCGCGGAGCACGATAAGAGAGCGCTCCTCATGGATGCGACGAACGAGCCGACGACCCCCGGTGTGGAGCCCCTGGGCTCTTCCCGGTTCTCCCGCGTACTCCTGGCCGTCTGCCGTGTCGTGGTCGCTCTGCTGTGGATCCAGAACCTTTCCTGGAAGCATCCACCGGCCTTCGGGAACAAGAGTGACCCCCCGCGGGACCTCTACGACTGGACGCTCAACGGGGTGGAACACGAGGTGTTCGCCCCCTGGGCCTGGCTGGTCGAGCGCGTGATCCTGCCGAACTTCGCGGTGTTCGCCTGGGGCGCCTTCGCGGTCGAGGCGTGCCTCGGAGCCTTCCTGCTCGTGGGCCTGGCCACCCGGTTCTGGGCGCTGGTCGGGCTGGCCCAGACCACCGCGATCACGTTCTCCGTGCTGAACACCCCCCACGAGTGGTTCTGGTCGTACGTCCTGATGTACGCCGTGCACCTGGCGCTGCTGGCCACCGCGGCGGGTCGCGCCTACGGCGTGGACGGTGCGCTGCGCCCCGTCTGGCGGCAGCGGCGCGGCCGCCTGTCGCGGGTACTGCTGACCGCGTCGTAGCCCGCCGTAAGCCGAGGAGGATCCATGCGGACCGAGCGAGAAGCGATCGCCCGAACGGCCGCCGGTCTGGGGCTGGGTGCCGCGGCGAGCGGTGTCCTGGGTATCGCCGACGCGCTGCCGTGGGGAATCGTCACGCTGGGCGGGACCGGCACGCTGATCCTGCTGCTCCTGGCCGTGGTGACCGTCGCGGCCGGGCTCCTGGCGCTCCGGGCGCTGATCCTCCTGGCCGGAGCGGGTTTCCTCGCCGCCTCAGTCCTCCAGCTGGTGCAGATCGGGTGGACGGGTGCGAATCTGCTCGGGGGTGACGGTTCGACCGTGGCCCTGCTTCTCGGCTTCGCCGTGGGCCTGCTCGCCCTCGGTGCCGCCCGGGCGCCGGACACCGGAGCGCCCGCCCCCACCCGCCCCACCCGCTCACGGGAAGGCCCTGATCCCGGATGAACGTGGACAGTCTGCTGCAGCCGGTCCTGGCCACCGCCACGAAGCAGGCCCCGGCGGTCGACGCGGACGGCCGGTTCCCCGCCGAGGCGGTATCGGCTCTGGGGTCGTCCGGCCTGCTGGGCCTGACCCTCCCCGAACCGGAAGGCGGCCTGGGAGCCGGTCCGGAAGAGTTCGCCCAGGTCACGGCCCAGCTGGCGGCCGTCTGCGGATCGACGGCCATGGTCTATCTGATGCACGTCAGCGGCGCCATGACCGTACTGGCCGCTCCTCCCCCCGGCCTGGAGTCACTGGTGCCGTCCCTGGCCGACGGCAGGGCGCTGGCCACCCTGGCGTTCAGTGAGCCCGGCTCCCGCTCGCACTTCTGGGCACCGATGTCCCAGGCCGGCCGCGACGGCGGCCAGGAGGCGCGGTTCACCGCGGACAAGAGCTGGGTCACCTCCGCGGGTCACGCCACCTTGTACGTGACCTCCGTGCTGTCGGCCGACGAGCCGGGCACCGTCGACCTGTACGCCGTAGTGGCGAACCAGCCCGGTGTGTCCGTCACCGGTGAGTTCCGCGGCCTCGGGCTGCGTGGCAACGCGTCCGCGCCGATGCGGTTCGAGGTGGCGGTCCCGGACCACACCCGCCTCGGCCCGGCCGGCGGGGGGCTCGCCCTGATGACGGAGACGGTCCTGCCCTGGTTCAACCTGGGCAACGCTGCCGTCTCCCTGGGCCTGGCGCGGGCGGCGCTTGAGGCCGCCGTGCGGCACACCACCGGCGCCACGCTCCAGCACACCGGCCAGACCCTGGCCGAACTGCCCACCATCCGCGGCCGTCTGGCCCGCATGTCGCTCCAGCTGGAGGCCGCGAGCGCCTATGTGCGTGCCGCCGCCGCGAGCATCACCACACCCGACGAGCAGACCCCGCTGTACGTCCTCGGGGTCAAGGCGCTGGCCAACGACACCGCCCTGACCGTCACCGACGACGCCATGCGGGTATGCGGCGGCGCGGCGTTCTCCCGGCACCTCGGCATCGAACGGTACTTCCGCGACGCCCGGGCCGGCCATGTCATGGCCCCCACCGCCGACGCTCTGTACGACTTCTACGGCAAGGCCATCACCGGCCAACCGGTGTTCGGCTGAGCCAGGCCGAGTCCGGCCGATTCCGGCTGTACGCGGCCGCATCCGGCAGGAGAGGAGACCGCTATGGAACCGCTCGTGGTGGGCGCGGTGGCCTACACCCCCAACGTCGTGCCCATCTGGGAAGGCATCCGCGACTACTTCCGCGCGGCTCCGGTCGAGATGGACTTCGTCCTGTTCTCCCACTACGGCCGCCAGGTCGACGCGCTGCTCGCCGGAAGCATCGACATCGCCTGGAACACCAACCTGGCCTGGGTACGTACCGTTCTCCAGTCCGGCGAGCGCGCCCGGGCGCTCGCCATGCGCGACACCGACCTGACCTTCCGCAGCCACCTGGTCTGCCGGGCCGGGGCGGGACTGCGCGGCCCCGACGACCTCAGGGGACGACGGCTGGCGCTCGGCAGCCGCGACTCCGCACAAGCCGCCATCCTGCCGCTGCACTACCTGCGCCGCGAGGGCATCACCGACGGGGACGTGGAACTCCTGCGTATCGACAGCGACCTGGGCAAGCATGGCGACACCGGCCGCAGTGAGCTGGACGCCGTCCGGGCCGTGCTCGACGGTGATGCCGACGCCGCCGCGATCGGCATCACCACCTGGGAATCCCTCGGGCGGGACGAGTTGATGCCCGACGCCCTGGAGTCCTTCTGGACCAGCCCGGAGTACTGCCACTGCAACTTCACCGCGCTCGACACCCTTGACGCGGGACGTGCCGACGCGTGGACCACGCACCTCCTGGCCATGGACTGGAACAACCCCGAGCACCGCCGGATCCTCGAACTGGAAGGTCTGCACCGCTGGGTACGCCCCCGACTCGACGGCTACGCCGACCTCTTCCAGGCGGTCGAGGAGCAGGGGGTCGCAGACCGATGGTGATTCTCGACCTCGTCGAGACGCTCTCCGCCACGGCGGAGGGCGACACCGTCACGCTTCCTCTCTCCGCACCGGACGAGGCCGCGCTCGCCGCCTCCTGGTGCGAACGCACGGGCAACACCCTGGTCGCTTCCGACACCGGCACCGTCACGGTCCGAAGGGGCAGGCCTGCGGACCCGATCGCGGCACTGCCCCCGGACCGCCGCCCCGGGGCACGGCTGTGGCTGTACACCAACTTCGACTGCAACCTCGCCTGCGACTACTGCTGCGCCCGGTCCTCACCGCGGACGGCGCGACGGGCCCTGGGGGTGGACCGGGTCCAGGCGATCGCGGAAGCCGCTCCAGAGGCGGGAGTCACCGAGATACTGCTCACCGGCGGCGAACCGTTCATCCTTCCCGACCTCGACCGGATCGTCGCGTCGTGCACCGCAGCCCTGCCCACCACCCTCCTCACCAACGGCATGCTCTTCCGCGGACACCGGCTCCAGATGCTCCGGGCCATGCCCCACGACCGGCTCACGCTGCAGATCAGTCTCGACTCCGCCACCCCCGCCCTGCACGACTCCCATCGGGGCAAGGGGACCTGGGCCAAGGCCGTCGACGGCATCCGTACCGCCATCGGTGAGGGCTTCACCGTGCGGGTGGCCGCCACGCTGACCACCGACGACCGGCGAGAAGAGAGGGAGCTGCGGTCCTTCCTGGACTCGCTCGGCATCCCCCGCCGGCATCAGGTCGTCCGGCCCCTCGCCCACGAGGGGGCCGCGGACGACGGCCTGGAACTCACCGTGGAAACCCTGGTTCCGGAAGTCACCATCACCGCTGACGGCGTCTACTGGCATCCGGTCGGCGCGGACAACGACGAGCAACTCGTCACCCGCGACATCTTCCCCCTCGATGCCGCCGTCGACCTCGTACGGACCAGGTTCCGCGCATACCGGCAACAGGCGGACGCCGCCGCCCGCATGTTCCCCTGCGCATGAACGGGAACCGGACCACCGGGATCAGTTGCCCGGCGGAGCGGGACGCGGGCGGGTTTCGTACATGCGGACGGCGACGATCAGCCCGGAGGCCGCCGTGAGGGCGGCGACGGCCCAGATCGCGGTGGTGAGGCCGTATGCGTCGGCGAGGATTCCGGCGAGGAGGGCGCCGACGGCGAAGCCGCCGTCGCGCCACAGGCGGTAGACGCCGACGGCGCGGGCGCGCCAGGCGGGGTGGGCGACGTCTCCGATCACGGCGAGCAGGGTCGGGTAGACGAGTGCGGTGCCGATGCCGAGCAGGATCTGGGCGGCGGCCCAGACGGGGAACGTGGTTCCGGCGGCGACGAGGCCGATGGCGGCGGCCTGGAGCAGCATGCCCGCGGTGATGAGGTGTTTGCGGCCGGCGTGGTCGGACCACCAGCCGGTGAGCATCTGGCCCGCGCCCCACACAGCGGGGTAGAGGGCGGCGAGGATGCCGATCTGTCCGACGGTCAGGCCGTGCGCGGCGAACAGCAGCGGAAAGATGCCCCAGGCGAGGGCGTCGTTGAGGTTGTTGACCAGGCCGGCCTGGCTGGCGGCGGACAGGGCCTTGTCGGTGAAGCTGGTGCGGCGGGCGATCTGCGCGGTGGTCACGTCCGTCGTCGTCTGTACGGGGTGGAGCGCGGCCTCGGCTCGGGCGTGGTCGCGGGTCTCGCGGACAGCGAAGGTGGACAGGCCCAGGGCCAGGACGAGGTAGGCGGCACCGAGGAGGAAGGGCTCGGGGCGCAGTCCGGCGTGTTCGGCGATGGCGCCGGTGGCCATGGCGGTGGCGGCCACCGCGACGTATCCGGCGGCTTCGTTGAAGCCCATCGCCAGGCCGCGGCGTTCCGGACCCACCAGGTCGATCTTCATGATGACGGTGGTTGACCAGGTCAGGCCCTGGTTGACCCCGAGAAGGACGTTGGCGGCGATGATCCAGCCCCAAGAGGGGCCCCAGGCGAGCATCGCAGGTATCGGGAGGGCGATCAGCCATCCGGCGACGAGCACCGGCTTGCGGCCGTAGCGGTCGGAGAGGGTGCCGGCGAAGAAGTTGGTGACCGCCTTGGTGGCGCCGAAGGCCAGGATGTAGGTGAGGGCGGCGGTGTAGGCGGACAGGTGGAAGACGTCGTCGGCGAGCAGCGGCAGCACGGTGCGTTCCTGGCCGAGCATGCCGCCGACCAGGGCATTGACGGCGACGAGCAGGGTGAACTGGGCGAGGTTGGCGCGCAGTCCGAGCCGTATGCCGCCGGGGGTGGTCGATGGGGGTCCCCCCTGATCGAGCGGAGCCGAGAACTTCGGGGAGGTCACGCGCCCTCCTGGAGCGGGCGGCCGGTGGCGTCGGCCCAGTCGGCGGGGCCGCCGTCGAGGACGGCGAGGCCGTGGTGCCCGGCGCGCTGGAGGAGGCTGGCGGCGGTCATCGCGCGTTCGCCGTGGCCGCAGTGCACGACCGCGCCGGACGGTACGTCGTCCGTACGGGCGGCCAGTTGGCCGAGTTCGATGCCGGCGGCGCCGGGGATGTGCCCGGCGATGCGCTCGGAGTGCTGGCGGACGTCGAGGACAGGGCGGTCCGCGACGTGATCGGCGGTGAGAAGCTCGATGATCTGCTGGTCTCCGCCGTCGGCCGTCCAGGCGTGCATGTCCAGGTGGCCGGTCAGTCGCTCATACCCGATCTTCAGGGCCTGCCAGGTCAGTTCGGCGAGGTTCTGGCCGGATGCTGTGACGAAGACCAGCGGGGTGTCGTCGGGCAGCAGCCAGCCCAGCCAGGTGGCGAACTGGTCGCGCAGCGGGATGGAGATCGCACCGGGGATGTGCCCGGCGGCGAAGTCCGGCAGCGGTCGTACGTCGACGATCTGCGCGCCCCGGCCGAGCAGGGTGCGTACGGCGGACGCGGAGAGGGTGGGGATCGAGGGCGCGGCGCCGAGGACTGCGGGGCCGCGCCGGTTGATCTCGGCCAGGCGGTCGAAGTACGCGGGATAGGAGCCGAGGCTGTCCAGAAGTTCCCGTACGAAGGTGTCCTCATCCGGTGCGGTGAGCAGGGAGTTGGCCCGCTTCTGGGTGCCGATGGTCGTGGTGCGCTCGGCGCCCGGTGGGGCGGAGCAGAACGAGCCGGCGCCGTGTGTGGGCCACACCGCGGTCGCGTCCGGGAGTTCGGCCAGCCGCCGCAGTGACCGGTACTGGGCACGGGCCAGTTCCTCCGCGCGGTCGGCGCCGAGCAGGTCGGTGCGGGCGGCGGAACCGACGATCAGCGAGCCTCCGGTGAACACGCCCAACTCCCTCGTGCCGTCCAGGAGCAGGAAGGAGAGGTGCTCGTCGGTGTGGCCGGGGGTGGACAGCGCGCGCAGGGTCAGCCCGCCGAGGTCCACCTCGTCGCCGTCGGCCAGCGCGGAGTGCGGGAAGGTGCGGCGTCCGGCGGCGGAGGCCAGCACGGTTGATCCGTAGTCGGCGGCGAGCTGGAGCGCGCCGGTGAGGAAGTCGGCGTGCAGGTGGGTGTCGGCGGCGTACGCGATGGTCAGCCCGCGCTGCTCGGCGGCGGTGCGCAGCGAGCGCAGGTCCCGGCTCGCGTCCACCGCCAGGGCGCGGCCGTCTCCGAGGTCGACAAGGTAAGCGCTGTTGCCCAGCCCGGCGTCGACGAGCGGTACGAGGTGGTCGTCGGCGAAGCCCATCGGGTCCTCCAGGTGTCACGGTACGGGCCGGGTGGCCTCCACGCTCACCCATAGATACAATATTCCATGGATTAACGGAGGAAGCCATGGGAGACGCCGCGCGCAAGACCGCGCTGTACGACGCCTTCGCCCGCACTGGCAAGGCGCTGAGCAGCGGGAAACGTCTGGAACTGCTCGACCTGCTGGCTCAGGGCGAGCGCACCGTCGAGGCCCTCGCCAGGGCCGCCGGGCTGAACCTGACCACCGCGTCGGCGCACCTGCAGACCCTCAAGCAGGCCGGCCTGGTCGCCACCCGCCGCGAGGGCGTGCGCATCCACTACCGGCTGGCCGGGGACGACGTCGCCGCCCTCTACGCGTTGCTGCGTCAGGTCGCCCAGGCTCATCAGGAGGCGGTCGAGCCGGCCCGTCGCGCCTACCTCGGCACGGACGACGCGGAGGAGGTGGACCGGCAGGAACTCCTCGCCCGCGCGGCGGCCGGGGAGGTCGTCGTCCTCGATGTGCGTCCGGCGGAGGAGTACGCGGCGGGGCACATCCCCGGCGCGCTGTCCATCCCGGTCGGTGAACTCGCCGACCGCATCGCCGAGTTGCCGGAGGAGACCGAGGTGGTGGCGTATTGCCGGGGGGCCTACTGCGTGCTGGCCCACGACGCCGTACGCCTCCTGCACGAGCAGGGCCGCAGAGCGGTCCGACTGGTGGACGGGATGCTGGAATGGCGGCTGGCGGCGCTGCCCGTGGAGGCGGAGACAGCCGCATGACCCCGCCCACGTAATTGGATGGCGCCGAGGTCCGTGTGCCTCTAGGGTCGGTGGTGTTCGAGCGGCAACCCGGGTTGTCGCAGGCGACTTGGGTTGGTTGAGGAGGTGTGAACGATGGCTGTCGTTGAGCTGGGCGCTGCCCGCATCCGGAAGTTCATCCAGTCCACCTCCGTGGCCTCCGGCTGACCACATTCCTCTCCCGCGCCAGTGAGCGCGGTGCCGGGGCCACCCTTGTGAAGGGTCACCCCTTGTCTTCCCTTTCTTCTCTTCCGGCTTCACCCTCGTCGCACTCGCTCACCCCCTACGGCTGGGACGAGAACTGGGCTGCCGAGTTCGCCCCGTACGCCGCGCAGGGCCTGCTGCCCGGCCGTGTCGTACGGGTGGACCGCGGGCAGGCGGACGTCGTCACCACCGCGGGCACCGTCCGCGCCGACACCGCGTTCGTCACCCCGCACGACCCGATGCGGGTCATCTGTACCGGCGACTGGGCCGTCGTCGAGCCCGGCGGCGACCCGCGGTTCGTCCGGACGCTGCTGCCGCGGCGCACCGCGTTCGTACGCTCCACCTCCTCCAGCCGGTCCGAGGGCCAGATCCTCGCGGCCAACGTGGACCACGCGATCATCGCGGTCTCGCTCGCCGTCGAGCTGGACCTCGGCCGGATCGAGCGGTTCCTCGCCCTGGCCTGGACAACCCGGAGGACGCGCCGGCCGAAGTCGTGGGGTACGTCGCCGACCAGCTCGGCCACCCCGCGTCGGTGCTGGCCGGGTACGGCGCCGAGCGCACACGTTGGGACCACTGGAACGTCATCAAGGATGCCTACGGCTACCGGGATCTGAAGGGCGACGCCTGGTGGAAACTGGCCCGCTGGCTGTGGGACCGGTGCTGGTCGGGCAACGAGCGACCCATCGCCCTGTTCTACCTCGCCACGCTGCACCTGGTCGAGAACAGGGTGCTGCTGCCCGGTGCCACCGTCCTCGAACGCATGCCGGTCGAGGACAGCCGCCGCACCTCCAAGCTGGACCGGCTGCGCCGCTCCCCGCGTCACATCACCGGTCCCGGCGCGGGCAAGGCCGTCGACCGATTCATCGAGCTCAACAAGCTCGGCGCCGCCGACTGGGAATTGGCCGCTATCCCTGCCGGCCGCGTGCACTCCCTGTCCCGCTCCGCCTCCTCGATGCGCACCCGCGCGGTCGCCGACCTCGCCGAGCCGCGCAGGATGGCCACCCTGGTGGCGTTCGCCGCCGCGATGCGCGCCGCTCGGCGGACGAGGCGATCGAGGTCTTCGACATGCTGATGTCTGACCTCGCCCGTACCTCCGCGAACCTGGCCGCCAAGCAGCGCATGCGCACCCTGGGCGACCTGGATGCCGCCGCCCTGATGTTGCGCGAGGCGTGGAGCACCCTCTCCCACGCCGCCGCCGACCCCGAGCAGGATGTCCGATCCGGCTTCGACCTCCTCGACATCACCGCCATGCACCAAGCCGCGCGCACCGTCGGCGAACTGGCCCGGCCCGAGACCGAGACCATCGCCGCAGCAGCAACCGGCTGCGCGGCCTGCTCACCCAGTTCCATCCCTATCTCGAGCGCGTTCTCGGCCCGCGCCTGGACCTCCGGCCATCACACACCTGCTGGAGAGACACGGCTCCCCGGCCGCCCTGCGCAAGGCTGGACGCCGCCGACTCGTGAACCTGATACGCCCCAAGGCCCCGCGCATGGCCGAACGCCTGGTCAACGACATCTTCGACGCGCTCGACGAACAGACCGTCGTCGTCCCCGGCACCGCCACCCTCGACGTGGCCCACGCCCGCGAACGCGAGGTCGCCCTTCGCCTGCAAGAGGGCGAAGCCGACCTGCTGTCCTGCCGTCAGCCGCACTTCGCCATGTGCGGTAGACCTGCCGACCTCCAGGGCGACAGCGGAGGACAGCACCAGACTCGCCGTCGTCGACGATCTCCTCGATGACCGCCCGTACGTCGTACGCCTGGTTGGCGTTGGCCGGGACGATCTCCGAAAGCGCCTCGGTGAGCCGGTCGGCCGGGTCGTCCGAGGGCTGGAGGGGCGCCGTCTCACGGTTGTTGGACGGCAGCAGGGAGAGCAGGAACTCACGCCAGGCCCGTGAGTAGCAACTTCAAGATGCACACTGCTCAGCGAGTTGGCTTTCAGTTTTGTGATCTTCGTCTCCGGTTGTGGACGATGTAGACGATCTGTCACTTGGGTGCGGTACAAACGTTCCGCGGGCCGACCGGGGCTCGTGGCGGTGGGGGGGCGCCTGCGGGGTGCGACGTGCCGTGCTGGTCTACGACGTTCAGCAGGGGACCACGACATGCCCTATCCGCAGCCTTCTCCCGTGCCGGGGCCGTCGGCCCCGCGCCGCCGTGCGCGCTGGGAGCGCTACCGGGTGACGGGGCCGTTCTCCCCCGCTGATCTCGCGAAGCTCTGGGGCCTGATGGGCGCTCTGATGGGCGTCGCGCTGCTCTGCGGCTGGGTGCTGGACGTGAAGGGTGGCACGGTCATCGTGGTGGCCGCGCCGTATGTCTTCCTGTGGTTCGACGCGCGGCGCGTCCTCTTCCAATTCGACCCCTCCGGCGTGCGTATCGGCAACGTCCAGCTGCCGTGGGCCGACGTCACCGCCTTCCTCGTCGCCGACTCGGCCGCGCTCGGGCCGCAGGTGCTCATCGGCACGCAGCTGCGCGACGGCACGCTCATACCCGCGGGGGCCGAGGTGCTGCCACCCGATCCGGCGATGCCCGCGCAGCTCCATGTGGCGGTCGAGCGGCGGAAGTTCGACCTCGGGAAGCTGACCGCGAAGGCGCGGCGGTATGCGCCGGCGCATGTGCAGATCGTCGACGCGGCGGCTGGGGCTTCCGCGGGGTTCGGGGCCGGCCCGGTCGCGGGTGGCGATCCGTACGCGGGTGGTAGTCCGTACGTGACCGGCCAGCCCGTCGCCGGCAACCACTATGCGGCGGCCGGGCAACCGGGCGTGGTTGCCGGCCAGTTGCGGACCGCGCTGCCCGACGGGTATGGGCCTCGCTGGGGCCTCGTCGTGGCCGCGGTGCTGGCGTGTGTCGCGGTCTGGGCGGTGTTCGCTGCCGCACTGTCCCGGATAGCCATGGTCTTCCCGTATGAGGGCGCGGGTGCGACGGGCGGCATCGCCGTGGGGACGGAGGACGTCCTCGGGCTGTCCGACTTCCCGCCCGGCGGCCCCCCGGGCGGGCTGGTGACCTGGCCGTCGCTGCTCTTCCTCCTGGCCGCACTCACCCTCGCCTACCGCGCCCTCGGGCCGCACGCGCCATCGCGCGCGCTCAGGGTCGTGGGCCTCCTGTGCGCCGTCGCCTTTCCGCTGGTACTCCTCGCGAACGACGCCTTCGACGGCCATCCCCTCAGCGACTACGAGAGCGGCTGGTGGCTGCTGCACCTGGGCGCGTTCCTGGGACTGGCGGCGTTCGTCGCCATGGACCTGATGCTCGCCCGGGGCGGGGGCCGCGCGGCCGGGCCCGACCAGTTCAGCTCAGGAAAGTCCGGCCCCTACCAGCCCGGCATCGGCCCGTACTGACCACCGACCGACCGATCCTTACGACCACCACCTCCAGGGGGAGCCTTGAAGACCCGTACCGCATTCGCTGTCCTCACCGCCGCCGTCGCTGCGCTCGCGCTCACCGGGTGCTCCGACGACACCCAGGAGCTGTCCTTCGGCGCCAAGGCGAAGAAGGACAACCTGGAGGTCAGCGTGCTGCGCGTGGACGCCGGAACCTCCGGCGACCTATCCGTGCTCCAGGACGCCGCCCAGTACCAGGGCCGTACGCCGTACTACGTCCACTACCGGGTGACCAAGACCGAGGCCGGGGACGTGAACGGGCCCTCCTTCGATGTCACGGCGGACGGGGACCTTCTGACGCGGCTGGACATCATGAGCGCCTTCCCGGAGCCGGTCGTGGGCGAGGACGGGCAGCTCAGCTACAAGGACGCGCCGAAGTTCGACAAGTGCCTCGACGAGCACGACTCGAGTACGTTCGAGAAGGCTGCGGCGGGCGAGAGCTACGAGGCATGCTCCGTCTACCTCTCCGAGTCGGGCTCCAGTGCGGAGCCCGAGAAGGTCGAGTGGGTCAAGGGCGGCCTGCTGCGCAGCAGCGACGACGAGGCGTTCGCCGTCTGGAAGTGAGCCCGCCCTGCCCCCTCGTCACCAGGAGTGGCCGACCCGTCGGGCACGCTCCGATCCCTAGCCTCGGGCTTTCACCACGAGTGGTGTCCAGTAGGTGGCCGGGAAAGCAGAAAGTGCTCCTGACCCACAACGATAGGACTTGCTGAGGGTCCTGTACGTGGCGAGGAAAGAAGCACTTCCCAGGTGAAGAAGAGTATCGGGTCCTATCCGTCCGTCCGCGTCGAGGGCGGTGGCCGCTCGGTGGTCTCGCAGGCCGGGTCGGTGCTGCTGGTCGAGACGGTCCGCAAGTCCGGCCTGGACGCCCGATATCGGCGGCACTGACGTCGTGGCGCAAGCCGCGGGCCTGCACGACCTGGGGAAGATCCTGCTGGATGTCGCACTCGCGACCGCCCTGGGCGGGGACTGCCTGGCCGACGTCGCCATGCTGCGGGCCGAGCCGGAAGTGTTCGGGCCGCTGACCTCCGACCCCACGATCTCCCGCCTCGTCGACACCCTTGCCGCCGCCGGGCCGAAGGCCCTCGCAGCGATCCGCGCAGCTCGCGCCGAGGTACGTCAGCGGGTCTGGGAGTTGGCCGGGGCCGATGCTCCGGCCGCCGACGGATCGGTGATCGTGGATATCGACGGGGTGCTGGTGCACGCGACTTCTCGCCGGCATACGGCGTTCCATGGGTGAGGCCAGCTGCACGGCATGAGGGGGCGACACAGCCTCCCAGTTCAGCTCACAAGTCGCCCTGCCGTACCAGCGCAGCTCCAAGCCGGCCGACGTCATGCGCTGCGCCACCACGGGGGCGAATGGTCTCGTCCTCGTCGGCAGCGCAGTTGATGGCGCATCGTCGACCCGGTCCTGAACTCGTCACAACCCCCGCTGCCCACGACCCGGGCGCCTGGGGCCAGGCCGGCGGTAACGGGCTCTCCCGCGATTGGTCGTGAGGCGTGTTGGCCTGGCTACTGAGACAAGGGGCCCGCCACGCGGAGCCGCGCTAGTAATAGCCCTTCGCGCCGTCGAGCAACTCCCGGACGATGTCCGCGTGCCCCGCGTGCCGCCCCGTCTCCTCGACGAGGTGGATCAGCATCCAGCGGAGGTTGGCGCTGCCGGAGTGGAAGTCGGGGTGCCGGCCGACGTCGTCGAGGGAGGCCGCGGCGACGATCTCATTGCTGCGGGCGCACTGAGCCTCGTACTCCGCGAGGAGCTCGGTGAGGGGGCGGCCGTCGGTGTGCCAGTCGGCGTCCTCGCTCGACTCGTCGAACGACGGGTTCTGCTTCTCGTCGCCGCCGAGGAACAGCACCTCCAGCCACATGTGCTCGGTCCAGCGCATATGGGAGATGAGACCGGCCATCGTCATGGCCGGTGAGGTCGGGATGACCGAGCGGTGCGCGTCCTCATCGCTCAGTCCCTCACATTTCCAGCGCAGGATCTGCCGCTGCAGGTCCAGCCAGCCGATGAGCGCGGTGCGTTCGTCCGCTTGGAGCGGGGGGCGTTCCAGTTCCGATGTCATGCCGGCGCACGCTACCGGGGCGGCCTGGAGAGGGACACCTGGATTCACGGGCTCTTCCGCGATTGATGATCTTCGTCACGGTCGGGGACATCGGGGTGGTCGTACGAGTTATCCGGGTTGTGATGGCTCATCAAATCCGTGCGGTGATGGCGCATCCCGCGTTCTGCGGTGTCCCGGAGTGGCTCTTGGGCGAACTGGTTACGGAGCTCGCTGCGCGCTGGGAGGCCCGCTGCGAGTCCGAACGTCATGACCGGCGTCAGGGCTCGCGCCGACGTGAGGCAGGGGCCGGGCCGAAGTACGAGCTGGTGTTTACCGACCGGCTGCTGGCCACGCTGGTGCAGGTGCGCGCCGACGTCGCCCACTGTCCACACCGGGACACCGGAGGCTGAGTCCAGGTCGGGCACGTCGCGCAGCAGCCGGACCAGTCGTGGAACCGCGGCCCCCAGCGCGGCGCGGGTCCACTCGTGCTCGGCCACGGGATCGAATCTCGTAACCGTGGCCATACCACTCCCCTTGGCTGACTTCCCCACCCCTACGGCAGGGCACCGGTTCGGGCCGGCCGGCGTGAGGCACTGCACAGTTGTCCGACCAGTGCTTTGACGATCGGGATTCATCCGGCTCCGGAGCACGGTCTCTCCCTTGTACGGGAGCAGGCATCCTTCGGTCCGCTCATGACGTCCCGGGGGCGAAGGACATCATGCGGGCTTCGGGCCACGCGTCGTTGCCGCTCACGCCTGACGGCGTGATGACGATCCGGCCGTTCGCGTAGGTCAGATTCCCGTTGAGCATTCCGGCCTCCGTGGCCCGGGCCGTCTCGGGATGCCGCAGCACCTG
Source organism: Streptomyces mabaensis (assembly GCF_053763515.1). Lineage (NCBI taxonomy): Bacteria > Bacillati > Actinomycetota > Actinomycetes > Kitasatosporales > Streptomycetaceae > Streptomyces > Streptomyces mabaensis. The sequence goes on along the minus strand of NZ_JBSOPZ010000002.1, from coordinate 217,244 downwards.
CTGCTTCGTGTCAACGCCGCCTGGGCCGAACCGGACGATCCCGCCCGGCCGGTTCGACGAGGCCGCCTCGTAGACGAGCGCGGAAGCGTCGCCCTCCGCACGCAGAGGGTGAAAGGTGCTGTCTGCGGACTTCACGCCCCAGACCAGTTTCCCTGTGCCGAGGTCGTACGCGCCGACCCTGTCGGTGCCCCCCAGAAAGACGGTGTCCTCGCCGACGACCACGCCCTTGCAGGTCTGGATGTTCTCGCCCGAGTCTCCCAGGTCGGCGCAGTACTTGAAGCCTTTCGGCCTGGCGTCGACGGTGGTGCGGAGCTTCCCGCCCGGCCCGAGGGCGACGACCCGCCAGTCGTCCGTGCGCTCCTCGGCGTGGAACGTTGTGACGACGACCGGGCGGACGGAGAGCACATTGCCCACCTCCCAGCCCTGCCGGGTCCGAAAGCGCCACAGGACCTTCCCGGTGCGCGGGGCGACTTCGCGGAGCTGACTGTAGCTCTTGCTGCGGTCGACGCTGATCGCGCAGTCGGACTTCACCAGGAGCCGGGGGCCGCCCGCCACGTCGTCGGGGTAGCACTTGCCGGGGTTCTCCATGGGGATGTCGTAGAGCTTGGCACCGTCGCCGACCCGGTACGCGGCGGCTTTCATGAACTGGACGATCGCGAGGACATCGCCGCTGATGGCGGTGTTGACGGTGATCGTATGGTCCTTGGATCCGGTCTCGGTGAGCTCCTTGTGCCAGCCCGCCTTCCCGGTCCGAAGGTCGATCATCTGAAGCTGGTTGCACCGGTTCCCGCGCACGGCCTGGCTGCTCTTGTACACCAGGACGACCTTGCCGTCAGGGGTCGGGTTGACCGGTGTCTCGCAGACAGGGGCGGGCAACGGCACGCTCCACACCTCCGCACCGTCCGAGAGACGGTGGGCGACGACCCTCTTGTGCACGGCCTGGACGACGGTGTCGCCGACGATCCACAGATCGTAGAGCTTGATGTTGCGTCGGGGCAGGTCGGTCCGGTCATCGGCGATCCACGCCGTCGCGTCCCCCGGCTCGCGGCCCGCGTTGATCTCCTCCGACGTCGGGATCCGCCTGGGTTCGGGCGTGCGGACCGCGGGGATGCGGTGGGAGGAAGGTGTCCCGGAGGGGTCGGGCGCCTGCTCCGCCACTGGTCGGGACGGCCCTCGCGACCAGCCGTCGGTGACGGCGTACAGCCCTCCGCCTGCCACGAGAAGCAGAAGGACGACGGCCGTGGCGATCACCGGCCCCTTGCCGACGCGTCTACGGCGGCCCGGCGGCCCGGTTGTGCCCTCCTGGGCGTACGGGTTCCCCGCAACCGGCTGCTGCTGCGGGCGTGACTTGTACCAGGGTTGCGGCGCGTGCGGCATCGTCAGGCCGCCACACGTTCGCCGGACGGATCGGCGACCACGATCCGGATGTGCGGCGGGGCGTACTTGCGCGCTTTGCGGACCATCTTCGCCAGATCGAACTTGGACCGCGGAACGGTGACGTGGACGGGTGCGGGCATGGCCGGGTGCTGCGACGGGACGCTCATGCCCGCCGGCAAGGACGCGCCCGAACGCAGCCTCGCACCGATCAGCGCGTGCGGGCCGTCCTGTGGTGTGGCGACGACGAACTGGGTGACGTCGGCCCACGGCAGCAGCACCTCGCCGAACCGGACACCGGCCGCGTCGAACTGGAACGCCGTGCGTCGCTTCTCGAACCAGGAAACGATGAAAGGCATGGCCGCGACGATGACCACGCCGCCCTTCATGTCGAGTGCCCAGCCGAGCACTACGGCAAGTGCCACGACGCCCGCGATCGACCCCCACATGGCCGCCTGGTCCTGAAGGGAGAACGGGTGGGCAACCCGGTAGCGTTCCCACCGCCCACCACGGCGGGTGGGTCCTGTGCCGGGTGAGCGGTTGACGTGCGACATTGCGAAATGTCCTCTCTCGATGAGGTGTCGGCCGGTAGTTCCGGGACCGCGTGGCTGTGATCACACCGACGGCCGCTCGTTCTGAGTCCGGTTCGCCTGCGCAACCGGGCAGACTCTGTCGTGAGGCTCTGCAAGGCCGATGAAATCCTCATGAACCAAGGATCAGAGAGACTGACCCGGCGCTGAGCAGGCACTGGGCGCACGGGGACACGGGGGCTTGGCAGTGGGCGTGGAGGATTCACACGGGTCGGGCGGGAGCGAGGCCCACGCGAGCGGGGGCTTGCGGATCGATCTGCTCGGGCCGGTCCGGGCCCTTCGCGGCGATGCGCCGCTCGCACTCGGCCCGGTACGACGACAGGCGGTTCTCGCGGCCCTGATCCTGCGTGCGCCGACCTTCGTGACGTATCGGCAGCTCCTCGCGGACGTATGGGGAGCCGATCCCCCAGCCACGGGCCACCAGGTCCTGCCGAGCTACGTCTACGCGCTGCGCAAGACGCTCGACGCGGCAGCCGCCGGGCCCGACCGGTCGGTGATTCAGGGCGGGCGCGGCGGCTACCGGTTCGTGCCCGGCGGAGCGCGGACCGACCTCGCGGAGCTCGCCGAGGAGGCCTCCCGTACCCGGCGTGCGAAGGTCTCCGGTGACCTCGACGCCGCACTGGAACACGGCAGTCGGGCCCTGGAGCTGTTCCGCGGCGAACCACTGCCCGGCCTGCCGGGGCCGCTCGCCGACAGCGAGCGGCAACGCCTCGCCCGGCAGCGGCGCATGCTGCACCAGGACCGGGCGGAGTGCCTGATGTCGCTCGGCCGCTACCCGGAGGCGCTGGACGAGCTCCTGGCCGCACCCCTGGCGCAGCCGCACGACGAGCCGCTCGCCGCACTGCGGATGCGGGCGCTGTACGGCAGCGGACGGCAGGCCGAGGCACTGGCCGTCCACCAGGAGATGCGGCGGCGGCTCCTCGACGAGCTGGGCGTGGAGCCCGGCGAGGAGCTGCGTAGTGTGCACCAGGCCGTCCTGCGCCGGGACGACCGGCTGCTGCTCGGCCGTGCGGCGGGGCAGCAGACGGCAGCCGACCTCGCTCCCGAGGGCAGCCGGCCCGGGGGTCCCCGCCCGGTCATCGCCTCGCCAACGGTTCCGATCACCCTGGCGGCCCTCGGCCCCAGCCCTCGTCCGCGCCCTCGCCGGAACGACCTCCCCGGCGACACCGCCTGCCTGGTCGGCCGCGAGAAGGAACTGGCCCTGCTCACCGCCCCTATGTCCCCGGAAGCCGTGTCCGTGGTCGCGGTCGACGGCACGGCGGGGGTCGGCAAGACCTCCCTGGTGGTGCGCGCCGCCTGGGCGCTCGGTGATGCCTACCCCGACGGTTGCCTGTTCGTGGACCTCCACGCGCACGGCGCCCCCCATCAGAGGGGCGGCCCGCAGCGTGCACTGCGCCGACTGCTGCGTGCGGTCCGCGGCAGCGGTGACGAGTTCCCTGACGATCTCGGCGACTTGGACGACTTGGACGACTTGGGGGATCTGGTCACGGCCTGGCGTGCGGCCACGAGCGCACTACGGCTGCTGCTCGTCGTCGACGACGCCCGCAGCGCCGAGCAGGTGCGTCCGCTCCTGCCCGCCGGACCGGGGAGCCGGGTCCTGGTGGCAGGCCGGCAGCGCCTGCTCGGCCTCGACGCCGATCTGCGGCTCACCGTGGAGCCACTGGCCACGGGCGAGGCTGTCGGCCTGCTCCGCGAGCTCCTCGGGGAATCCCGGGCGGACTACGAACCGGAGGCAGCTCTCGAGCTCGCTCGGCGGTGCGGCGGTCTGCCGCTGGCGCTGCGCATCGCGAGCGCCCGGCTCCAGAACCGCCCGTCCTGGACCCTGACCTTCCTTGCCGACCGGATGTCGGACGACGCACGCAGCCTCGGCGAGCTGCGGGCCGAGGACCGCAGCGTGGAAGCGGCGTTCCGGATGTCGTACGACCAGCTCACGCCCGCGCTAAGGCGCGGCTTCCGCGCATTGGGCCTGGCGCCGACCGCCGGCTTCGACGGGCTCACCCTCGCCGCCATGCTGGGCGGTTCCCGTGAAAACGCCGAAGGTCTCCTGGAAGACCTGGTCGACGCGAGCCTGCTGCAGCAGCCGCATCCCGGCCGCTACCGGCTCCACGATCTCGTACGGGCACACGCGCGGCGCCTCGCCACCGAGGCGCCCGAGCAGGCCGCCGCGGACCGCGCCGCCGTACTACACCTCTATACGGCCGCGGGCCGCATCGCCGGCGACTGGGGTCCCGAGGGCTTCCCGACCGGCCCCGACGTCGCCGATTCCCCCTTCGGGAGCTGGCGGGAAGCCTCGGCATGGCTGAACGCAGCGGGCGGAGAACTGGTCGACGTCGTGGCGTACGCGGCTGCCGCCGACCAGTTCGACGAAGCCTGTTGGATCGCCGAAGCCCTCGTCGATCATCTGGTCCGCCAGGGCCAGTACCACGAGTGCCGTGCCGCGCTGGACCTCGCACTTCCGTGCGCGGACCGCGCCACCGACCGGCGGATGTCCGCCTCGCTGCGCAACTGCTTGGGAATGATCGACGTCTACCAGGGGCGGCTCCGGCGGGCGCACACCTGGTTCACCGAAGCGCAGCGCCACGCCTGCGACCAGGACGACCTGCGGGAACGGGCTCGGGCGATCGCCGGGGCGGGCATTGCGGAGTGGATGCTGGGCGGCATCGAGGACGCGCTCGCCCACCTGAACGAGGCGGTGGAACTGGCGGACCGGCTCGACGACGACTGGCTCACCGGCATAGCGGTTTCCAGCCTCGGCGCGATCCGCTCACAGCAGGGGCGGCACGAGCAGGCATTCGAGCACAACGCAACGGCCCTCGCCCTCGCGGAGAAGAGCGGCCGGCCCAGAGCGATCAGCAATGTCCTGTGCTTCGCCGCCGACACCCGGCTGGCCGTCGGCCAATACGCAGAGGCCAAGGACCTGCTGCGGCGGGCGGCCGAACTGGCTCGCGAGGCCGAGGACCTGCCACTGCGCGCGGCAAGCCTGTCGCGCCTCGCGACAGTGGAACACATCCAGGGCAGTCTGCTCTCCGCGGTCGACACCCACCACAAGGCCCTGGCCACGCTCACCGGGCACACGAGCGCGGGGCTGGAGATGGAGGTCCGCATCCGTCTCGGCAGCACCTACGCAGCGGCGGGCCGCCGTGCCGAGGCGCGGCGAGAGTTCCAGACGGCGCTCTCCCTGCCCGGTGCCACCGACCACCCCCGGCAGTTCACCCTGGCACGTGACGCGCTGAGCGGCGTCAGCGGTCCTGCGGAGGAAGACACCACGGGCTCCGACGTGCCCTGAGCGAACCGGCATCGCGCCCCGAACCTTGGGCGAACCCGGAGAGTTCGAGCTCGGAGAGCGTTCGGACGGCCGTGCGCAGCCGGCCCATCGTCGCTGCCTCGGCCATGCCGTGGCCCATGACGTCGCCGACGACGAGGGCCACGCGTTCGGCGGACAGGGGGATGACGTCGTACCAGTCCCCGCCGATCTCGGCCCCTTGCCCGGCCGGAAGGTAGCGGGCGGCGGCGGAAGCGGCTGCCACGGACGGCAACTCTCCTGGCAGCAGGGCGTGTTGCAGTTCGCGGGCGCGCGCGGTGGCCGCGTTGTACAGGCTCGCCCGTTCCAGGGCCTGCGCGATCAGGCCGCTGAGCTCTTCGAGCAGAGTGCGTTCCTCCTGGCTGAACGCGTGTGGCTGTGCGTAGGAGACGACGCAGACGCCCACCCGGCCCGAGGCGATCAGCGGCAGAAAGGCGCCGGCCTTCTTCCCGGTATGGGCTGCGAATGCGGCTGCCTCCGGGTAGCGGAGGCTGTACTCGTCCTCCGATTCGATGAAGGACGCGGAGCGGCGGAGCAGTGCTTCCGTCGCGGGGTTCACGCCCGAAAATGGCAGCCTGTGGAAATGGTCGAGGAACGCCGGGGAGTAGCCCTTCGAGCCGACCACCCACAGCCGGTCGTTGGCCACCGTCGCGACGAGCAGGCCGTCCGCGCCGAAGCGGGGCATCATGCAGGCTGTGACGGCGGTGACGACGTCGTGGACGGTGAGCCTCGGAAAGGGAGCGGGTGAGCGCGCCCACGAGTGCGGCCCGGTCGGCTGCCGCCCGTTCCGCATCCGCCCGTTCGGCTTCGCGCAGCCGCCGTTCGGTGATGTCCGTGCAGTAGAGGGTGAGGCCGCCGGGTACGGGGACCAGTCGCAGGTGGTACCAGCGGTCGCTGTCCGTCCAGGGCACGTCCAAACCGGTCGGGCTGCCCGTGTGGACGGCCTGACGGCATCGCTCTTCCAGCCGTGGGACACCTTGGATGGCCGGCAGATCCCACAGCAGTCTGCCGGTCAGGCTCGATGCGGAGCCGAGCAGGTGTGCGGCCGCGACGTTGGCGAACTCGATCCGCCAGTCGCTTCCGACGGACAGGAAGCCGTCGGTCATGTGGCGCAGCGCGCGGCCCACCGGCTCCAGGGCGGCGTGCGCCTCGGTGGTGTCCTGAAACGTGCCCGTCAGCCGGACGGCGCGCCCTTCCGCGTCCAGTTCCACCTGGCCCAGGGCCCGGATCCAGACGTAGGCGCCGTCGGTGGAGGCCATGCGGTACTCGGCGTCGTACGGCCCATGGCTGAGGATCGCCTCCTCTACCCCGTGCACCACATACGGCTGGTCGTCGGGGTGGATGAGATCGCCCCAGCTCTCCACCAGGCCGACGCCGATCCAGTCGATGCCGAGCGCCGTCGTGAAGGCCGTGTCGACGGTGAACGCCCCGCTGTCGAGGTCCCACTCCCAGGCGCCGCCCTTCGCTTCCCCGGGCGTCTGCCGCAGCTCCGGTTCGCCGGCCGAGGTCAGCAGCGCGGGGGACAGCCCCTCCGGCCTGGGCACCGCCAGACGCAGCCGTCCTCCCGCCCATCTGGCCACGTCCTCCATGAACGCCCGGTCCCCGGGGCCGGGCTCACCGGACGGCGGGGTGATCAGGGACAGCGCGCCGAGCGGTCCCTGCGGTCCGGGGAGCGCCACGGCCGCGATACCGGAGCCGGCAGGGAGGCCACAGGGTTCCATGGTGACCGGTGGCTTGCCGAGCAGCTGCTCGGGAGCGTCGAGGGTGGGCAGCCAGATGAACCCGCCGTCCTCTCGCACGACGCGGGAGGGAGCCGCCGAACCGCTGTAGGAGATCGTCTCCCACCCCCGGGTGAAGGCTCCGGGGAGCCCGCTCCTCGCGACCAGCCGCATACCGGGCCGGCGATTTCCCGCCACCGGAAGGTGGCTCGAGCGGGCTCCGCGCGTCTCTCCCCCGCCCAGCGGGCGGCAGTCCTGGTCTGCGGCACGCGGGAGAGCCTCCGGTCCCGGCGTGGCCCATCGCCGGACCCCGCATGGGGGCCTAGATTCAGCCACAGGGGGTTGGACTCCGAATCAAATGCTGGAGGTGACATGCCTGAGACGATCGCCGGCTACGACTACGACGCTTCCGGCCTCGCTCCGTCCCCGGTGACGCCGGAGGAGCTGCGCGCCCTGGAGGCGAGCGTGCTGTGGACGGACGAGGACGCGGCTTCCCTGGCCCGGGCGGCGCAGGTGCTCGACGGGCAGATCGAGGACGTGCTCGACGTCTGGTACGGGTTCGTGGGCGCGAACCCGCATCTGCTCGCCGCATTCACCGACCCGGACGGCGCACCGGTCGACAGCTACTTGGCTCGCGTGCGGGACCGCTTCGGCCAGTGGATCCGCGACACGTGTACCCGCCCGCACGACGAGCAGTGGCTGGCCTACGCGCAGGAGATCGCCCTGCGCCACACGCACTTGAAGAAGAACACCACCGACAACGTCCAGTCCACGCGGCACATCCCGCTGCGCCACCTGATCGCGCTGATCTACCCCATCACGGCCACGATGCGCCCCTTCCTTGCGAAGGGCGGTGACGACACGGACGCGGTCGAGAAGATGCACCAGGCCTGGTGCAAGGCGGTCACCTTGCAGGTCACGCTCTGGGCGCAGCCTTACGCGGGCATTGACTGGTAAAAGGGGCCCCTCCGCAGGCCCAGCTGCTGCCAGGTGTGGCGCGTTGTGCCTCGGTTCATACTGAAATCGACACTTGATGCGATTTCTGCTGGGGTCTGAACCATGGCGGAACGTGCAACTACGGGGAAACCTGCGGGCAGGGGCGAGCGGGCCGGTGCCTGGTGGGACGTGCGTCCGGTCGCTCTCGTGGAGACCGACAGCAGCGGCAGGATCCTCCAGTGGGCCATGGGCGCACCGGAGTTGCTCGGCTATACGGCCGACCAGGTCGTGGGCAGGGCCAGTCTCGACCTCGTTCCGGCCTCCGAGCGCTCCACGGTTCGTGCCCTACAGAATGCAGTCGCCTCTGGGCACAGCGTCACGGGCGTGTTCCCCGTACGCAGCAAGGACGGCTCCACGGTGGAGCTAGAGGCGTGGCTGTCTCCGTTGGCCGGCGCTTCCGGGGAGGCAGGTGAGGGGTGGGGGCTGCTCGCGCTCGCGGTCGACGCCCGGCAGGCGCGACGGGCACGAGGGGCAGGTGCGCTGCTGGAGGGGCTGTTCGCGCGCTCCCCGATCGGCCTGGCGGTCTTCGACACCGATGTGCGGTTCCTGAGGGTCAACCCCGCCCTTGCGGCGATGAACGGTGTCCCTGCGCCGGCTCACATCGGCCGCCGGATGACCGAGGTCCTCCCCGGGGTCAACGGCGAGCAGGCCGAAGCGGCGATGCGCCGGGTGCTTGCCACCGGCGAGCCGGTGATGAACTTCAGACGGATCGGCCGCACTCCCGCCGACCCGGACCACGACCGTGTCTGGTCCACCTCCTACTACCGCCTGGACGACTCGTCGGGCCGGCCGGTGGGGGTCAGCGCCTGGATCATCGACGCCACCCGCGACTACGAGGGCGACCTCGACAGTGCGCCCGGCCTGCGCCGGCTGGAGCTGCTCAACGAAACCTCCCTGCGCGTGGGTACGACTCTCGATGTCGCCCGAACAGGGCAGGAACTCTGCGATCTGGCCGTCCCACGGCTGGCCGATGTGGCCACCGTCGACGTCCTGGAGCCCGTCAGCCAGGGCGGGGAGACGCTGTCCGGCCTCAGCGGCGGTACGGCCATGCGGCGGCTCGGCAAATCCCCCTCACACGGCTCCGCCGTCGCCGCTCTGCTCACCCCCGTAGGAGGTGTGCTGCACTTCCCGTCCGCCGCCCCCTACGCACAGGCCCTCATCGACCGCCGGCCCTTCCTGCTCCCCCGGATCGACGCACGCGTCATCGCCCCGGCCGCCGCACACACGCAGACTCCGGAGAAACTCCGGCAGGCAGGTGTGCACTCGCTGATGATGGCCCCCCTCATGGCCCGGGGCCTCGTGCTCGGCATCGTCACCTTTCTCCGCGCCGGCGACAGCCCCGCCTTCGACCGACGAGACGTCGCCCTCGCCCAGGACATGGCCGCCCACGCCGCCCTGTGCATCGACAACGCCCGCCTGTACAACCGCGAACACGACACCGCCCTGACCCTCCAGCGCAGCATGCTGCCCCCGCACCCCAGCCCGCCGGCCGGGATCGAGATCGCCCACCGCTACCGGCCTGCCAGTGACGTCAACGAGGTCGGCGGCGACTGGTACGACATGACCACTCTCGCCCCCGGCGAAGTAGCCCTCGTCATAGGCGACGTCATGGGCCACGGCATCCAGGCCGCCGCCGTCATGGGCCAACTGCGCACCACCGCCCGCGCCCTCGCCCGCCTCGACGTACCTCCGAACCTCCTCCTGCACCAACTCGACACCACACTGCTGGAACTCGACGACCCCCTGACGGCAACCTGCCTCTACGCCGTCTGCGACGCAGCCACCGGAAGCTGCCGCATCGCCCGCGCCGGTCACCCCCCGCCCGTCCTCATCACCCCCGACGGCGCCACCCGACTCGTCGACCTGCCGACCGGAGCACCCCTCGGCATCGGAGGCATCCGCTACAGCACGACCTCCCTCAGCCTCGAACCCGGCAGCACCCTCGTCTTCTACACCGACGGCCTGGTCGAAGCCCGGGGAACCGACCTCGACGAGCGCCTCGACGAACTGACCAAACTCGTCGAAGGCCCGGACCGGGACGTCGACGAACTCTGCGACACCCTGCTGTCCGAACTCGCTCCGGCCACGGCCGAGGACGACATCGCCATCCTCGTCGCCCGCATCGGAACCGCCGAGCACTGCTACGACGGTGATGACGTCTCTGGGATGCCGGGCGGCTGAGTGCTCCCGGTACGGACCTGCCCGGAGCGCCGCCGGTGCTTATCGTGAAAAGACCAGGTGATCGGCACAGCGTCGCGGGCAGGTGGCCGTCGTGGATGCATCCGAGATCGACTACGAGGCGGTCTTCCAGTTGCTGCCGAACGCGGTGGCCCTGTTCACGACGGATCTGGTGTACGCCGACGTCAATGAGGCGTTCCTGCGCATGCTGGGGCGTACCCGTGATCAGTTGGTGGGCCGCTGCCTGTCTGATGCCTTCCCTGACGACCCCAAGGTCCCCGACGTGACCGGCATGCGCAAGCTGCAGGATTCCCTGCGGTGGGTGGCCGCCACCGGGGAACGCGACGCCATGACGCTGCACCGCTACGACGTGGAGTCCCTGGACCGGCCCGGGGAGCGGGAGGAGCGGTACTGGAGTGCGGTCTGTGCCCCCGTCTTCGGTCCGGACGGGAAAATGGCGCTGCTGCTGCACTGGGAAGAGGACATCACCGAGCTGGTCCGCACGCGCAATGTCCGAGGCAGCGGAGACCGGGCGAGGGTACTGGAGACCGAGCTGTACACCCGCGCCCGGGAACTGCAGGAAGTCAACGAACGACTACGCAAGGCCCACGCCCGCGAACGCGAAGTCGCCCTGCGCCTGCAAGAGGCGATGCTGCCCGCCCTCGGGCCTTCGAGACATCACCGCGCATCAGCACGCTACCTCCCGGCGGTCGGGGCCCTGAACGTCTGCGGGGACTGGTACGACCTGGTCGACCTCCCTGACAACCGCATCGCGGTGGCCGTCGGCGACGCCGTCGGCCACGGCCTGGCCGCCGCACATCGAGGGCGCGGAGTCGACCACGGCGCTCTTGTCCGTCATCGACGACACCAGCCACACCATCGCCTACAGCAGCGCCGGGCACCCTCCGCCGGCCCTGCTGCACCCCGACGGCGCCGTGGACTTCCTCGACCAGGCCACCGACCCCCCGCTCGGCGCCCGCCCCGAACACGCCCCCCGCCCCCAGGCCGAGACCGCGTTCACGGAGGGGGCACCATGGTGCTGTACACCGACGGGCTGATCGAACGCCGCCGCGAGGACATCGATGCAGGCCTGGCCCGCCTTGCCGACTCCCTCCCCCGCCACCGGGGCGTCGACCCCGAAACACTTGCCGACGCCCTCCTGACCGACCTGATCCCGCCTGCCGGTGCCACCGACGACACCGCCCTGGTCGTCCTTCGCCTGTGACGCAGGCAGTTGTCACGGCGCTCACCGCCGGGTCGTCGGCCGCCGGACGGCGTGAGGAGCCGGGCGCGCCGCTGCGTCATGCTCCCTGTTCCGCCGAGACGCAGCAGCGTTCGACGAACCAGGCGTAGGTGGACCTCGACCCGGGCCACTGGCCGATGGCCACCTGCCCCCGCGATCTCGCACGCGTCCTGGCGGAGGCCGCAAGCTCGTAGTGCTGTGGCCGGGTTGGGTGGTCATGCCGCTGCCGGTAGTGGTCTGCCGCCCCAGCGGATGCCCTTTTCGCTTCGGATGCGGGCGCGTTCCTTGCGTTGTGCGGCGAGTATGTCGGGGTGGCGGGCGTTGGCGTTGCGCCAGCGCAGGTAGGCGTGCAGGGCCCTGGTCTGCACCGGGTGGTTCGGATGGTTGGAGTTGGCCAGGGTGAACTGCCGCAGCGGGCCGAAGTGCGCCTCGATCGGGTTGGCCCAGGAGGCGTAGGTCGGGGTGAAGCACAGCTCGACCTTGTTCTTGTTCGCCCAGCGGCGGATGTCCGCGCCGGTGTGGGCGGAGAGGTTGTCCATGATGATGTAGATCGGGGCGCCGTCGGGCCGGGCGGCACGGATCGACTTCAGTGCGGCCAGGGTGTTGACGGTGCCTTTGCGGCGCCGGATGACGCCCCACAGCCGATCGTCACCCACGGAGTAGCAGCCGTGGAAGTAGGTGACGCCGTGGGTGCGGCGGTAGGTCGCCGGCAGGCGGTCGGGCTTGCCCTGCTTCGCCCAGCAGGAGCCCGCGGTCGGCCGGATCCCAAGGGGCCCGAACTCGTCGAAGGCGAAGACCCGGTCCGGGAAGTGCTCCAGGACGTGCTCGATGCGGTCGAGCGTGGCGTCGCGGTCGGGGCTCCTTCCAGGTCTTGGTGCGCTGGCCACTCACGCCTCCAGCGGTCGGAGCGGACGTCAGCGCCCATCCAACCGCCCCAACGGCCAACCCGGCGAACCTTCCCGGTCACAGCACTAGACGGCACGTTCTCGGCACGGCAGAGACTGCGGTGGCGGCGAACCGATGTTCCGTATGGTGGCCATGCGCGGCGTCTACACCTCCGGCTCCGGGGGAATCGGGGTCGACCGAGGATCAGGGGTGGCCAGGGCGCTCAGCAATGGCGGTGGAACGGCTTGTAGAGGTCCGACAGCGACCGGTGCTCGTTGCTTCGAACGGGGTGACCTGGCGCAGCCAGCTCAACTGAGGTCGCGCCAGTGGGCCGCTGGCTCCACCGGTGGACAGCCGGTGGACAGCCGGGTGGACAGACGCCTTTGGACGGTGCAACACAGGGCGGCACAGGCCAACCTGCCGCACGTGCTCTGATCAGGAAGAACGTCGCTACGCCGTAGGAGGCGGCACCACGCAACGTGATCGCTCATGGTCTCGTAATGCGTGGGTGCGCGGTTGGGCCGCCGCTGAGGTGGCGGTGCTGGTGGAACTGATGAGACCTTGCTCGGACCTGATGACATGCGGGCTGGCATCTCTCTACACGTGAATTCCGGTTAGGCCAAGCGGCGAGTACTTCGGATCCTCGGAGCCTCTGAACATCGCGCCGCCGGAGGAAGACCATGGCTCCCCACCCGTACCACAGCCCCAGTCGCGGGCAGAAGCTCGACGACGCTAGGGCGGATCGGCCGCGCGTATCCGCGTCGGATCCCGTGGGCCGTTTCCATGAGGCGCGACAGCAAGGGGGAAGGCCCATTGCGGTGTCGGCGTGGCGCATTACAACGGAGGACCATGCGGTCGCTGACGCTGTGGGTGGGCTCTATGGAGGTGTGCCGCAGCTGTTGGACACCGGCGACGAGCGTGTCGTCGAGGTCCTGACTCACCGCGATCACATCCCTGTCTTGCTGGGTGGCCGCGGAGCCGTCTCGCTTCGCATGGTGATGCGCGGAGCTGGTGAGACTTTCCATGTCTGCGACGGAACTCGGTTCTTGGAGCCGGCGGGCGCACGTGGATCGCTGTGTGGTTGTCCGGCGAGCCTGGCTGACCGCAAGGCGGCAGCCCAGACAGGTCGCGGGCCGACGCCGGAAGTCCGAATCGGCTTCCGGCTGGCGGACCTTCCCGAGCTGGGTGAGTTCTCCCTCGTATCGACTTCGTGGGAACTCGCTGCCGAGCTGCCCGCGTTCGCTGCTGATCTGGACGCGGCGGCTGTTCCGGCCTTGGGTGTGCTGCGATACGAACTGGTGGAGTTCCCCACGCGCTCCGGGATCGCCGTGAGCTACCGGCGGCCGGTCGTTGAGGTCGGCAGGACCCAGGCCCTCGCCCAGGCTGCTGTACGACTCGCGGCGTGACGTCGGTCTTCGGCTGCAGATGTCGTGGGTAAGGCCCTGCATTTAATCGGTGGTGCTGTGCCCTGGGGCGAGGCTATGGTTCTGCTCGTCCGTTCCCGAGGGAACGGTGTTCGTTCGTTGAGAAGAAGCAGGAGGTGAGGACATTGATGACTGTCATGGAGACGGGCGCTGCCCGCATTCAGGAGTTCATCGTTTCCACCCCTGTGGCCTCCGGCTGACACCCACTCGACTTCCGCGCGCAGAGCGCGCCGCCGGGGCCGCCCTCCGAAGGGTTCCCCTTGTTCAACGCTTCGCTCAACACTTCTTCCACTTCTGATGCTCAGCACGTCCTCGCCGCCTACGGCTGGGACGAAGGCCGGGCGGCCGAGTTCGCTCCGTACGCCGCGCAGGGTCTGGTCCCCGGCCGGGTCGTACGGGTCGACCGCGGCCAGTGTGACGTCATGACCGCGGCCGGCGTCATCCGGGCCGACACCGAGTTCGTCGTTCCCCGTGACCCGATGAAGGTCGTGTGCACGGGGGACTGGGTCGCCGTCGATCCCGAGGGCGGTGATCCGCGGTACGCGCGCACGATCCTCCCTCGCCGTACGGCCTTCGTGCGGTCGACGTCGTCCAAGCGTTCCGAAGGTCAGGTGCTGGCCACTAACATCGATCACATCATCATCTGTGTGTCGCTCGCGGTCGAACTCGACCTCGGGCGGATCGAACGGTTCCTCGCGCTCGCGATGTCCAGTTCGAGTGGTGATGCGCTGCTGCGTACGTCGGCGGACTCCTGGGAGAGCGGTGCCCAGCCGCTGGTGGTGCTCACCAAGGCCGACCTGGTCCCGGACGCGACCGGGCTCTCGCACCTCGTCCAGGACGTGGAGACCACCGCGCCCGGCGTGCAGGTGCTGCCCGTCAGTTCCGCGACCGGCGAGGGCATCGATGTGCTCGCCGCCGTCGTCGCGGGCGGGACGAGCGTGCTGCTCGGGGTGTCCGGTGCCGGAAAGTCCACCCTCGCCAACGCACTGCTCGGTGAGGACGTCATGGACGTACAGGCCACCCGTGAGGTCGACGGGAAGGGCCGGCACACCACCACCACCCGCAATCTGCTGGTGCTGCCCGGCGGGGGAGTGCTGATCGACACCCCCGGGCTGCGCGGGGTCGGGCTGTGGGACGCCGGGACCGGTGTCAGCCAGGTGTTTTCCGAGATCGAGGCGCTCGCCACCGGCTGCCGCTTCCACGACTGCGCGCACGAGGCGGAGCCGGGCTGCGCGGTGCTCGGCGCGGTCGAGGACGGCGCGCTGCCGGAGCGGCGGCTGGACAGCTACCGCAAGCTGATGCGCGAGAACCAGCGCATCGTCGCCAAGACGGACGCGCGGCTGCGCGGCGAGATCCGGCGCGAGTGGAAGATGAAGCACGCGGAGGGGCGGGCGAACATGGAGGCGAAGCGCGGCAGGCAGCGCAAGCCGTAGCCGTAGCCGTAGTAGCGGTGGCCGTGGCCGTACCCGCGCGGCGTGGGGTGGGGCGCCGGGTGTCTCCGGCGTCCCAGCACCCTGTCCGAATCCCGCCAGCCGGAGCGGGTCCGGTGTCGCACACTGGATCTCGTGATGGACGACGAGACCAGGTACGAGGCGGTGAGCAGCCGTGACGCGCGCTTCGACGGAGAGTTCTTCTTCGCCGTCGTGACGACCGGAATCTACTGCCGCCCGAGCTGCCCCGCCGTCACCCCGAAGCGCCGGAACGTCCGCTTCTACCCGACCGCGGCCGCCGCCCAGGGGCAGGGCTTCCGCGCCTGCCGGCGGTGCCGGCCGGACGCCGTGCCCGGCTCCGCCGCGTGGAACGTCCGCGCGGATGTCGTGGGCCGCGCGATGCGCATGATCGGCGACGGAGTGGTCGACCGCGAGGGCGTCCCCGGCCTCGCGGTACGCCTCGGCTACAGCGCCCGGCAGGTGCAGCGCCAGCTCACCGCCGAGCTGGGGGCGGGGCCGGTCGCACTGGCCCGCGCGCAGCGCGCGCACACCGCGCGGGTGCTGCTCCAGACGACCGGGCTCCCGGTCACGGAGATCGCGTTCGCGGCGGGGTTCGCGAGCGTCCGCCAGTTCAACGACACGATCCGCCAGATCTACGCCCGCACGCCGAGCGACCTGCGGTCGGACGCCGCACCCAGGGTCTCTCGTTTGGATCAGGCCAGACCCCGCGAGCCCGGCAAGATCCAAACGAGAGACCCTAGGCGGGCACCGGCCCGCCCGGCGGCGGGCATCCCGCTCCGCCTCGCGTACCGCGGGCCCTGTGCGGCGCGGGAGATGTTCGATCTGCTCGCGCGGGAGGCGATCGCCCAGGTGGAGGAGGTCCAGGGTCTCCCGGGCCGCCGCACCTACCGCCGCACGCTGCGGCTGCCCCACGGCAGCGGCGTCGTCGCGGTGAACGAGGCACGCCACCCGCGCGGGCGCGCCGCGCACTGTGGCTGGCTGGAGGCACAGGTGCAGCTCACCGATGTACGCGATCTCACCACCGCCGTGCAGCGGGTGCGCCGGCTGTTCGACCTCGACGCCGATCCGTACGCCGTCGATGAGCGCCTCCGCGCCGATCCGCGGCTCGCACCGCTCGTCGCCGCCCGCCCCGGGCTGCGCTCGCCCGGTACCGCCGATCCCGAGGAACTGGCCGTACGGGAACTGGTCGGGCGGGAGGCCGCCGCCGCGCTCGTCGCGGAGTACGGCAAAGCCCTGGACGCGCCCAGCGACGGGCTGACCCACCTCTTCCCCGAACCCGGCGCCCTCGCCGGCCACCCGGACCCCGCCCTGCGCGCGCTCGCCGCCGCCCTCGCCGACGGCACCGTACGGCTCGATCCCGGGGCGGACCGCGACGACGCCGAACGGGCGCTGCTCGCCCTCCCCGGCCTCACCCCGCGTACGGCCGCCCGTATCCGGATGCGCGCCCTGGGCGACCCCGACGTGGCACCGCCCGGCGAACCGGACGACGCGGCGTGGCGGCCGTGGCGCTCGTACGCCCTCCAACACCTGTGGACCGCACGCGACATGGAGACGAAGCACCGATGACCGCACCGACGCTCTACAGCACTCTCGACAGCCCGATCGGTGAACTCCTCCTCACCGGCGACGAATCGGGGCTCACCTCCCTGTCCGTTCCGGGACAGAAGCGCGGACGCACCGTCCAGCCCGGCTGGCTCCGGGTTCCCGCGGTCTTCCGGGCGGCCGAGGAGCAGCTCGCCGCCTATTTCGCGGGCGAACTGAAGGCATTCCACCTGGAGTTCAGGACCGATGGCACGGCGTTCCGCGAGCGGGTCTGGGACGCGCTCGACTCCGTACCGTACGGAGCGACCGTCACCTACGGAGCCCTGGCCGGCCGTATCGGCGCCTCCCGTGCCGCCGTACGGGCGGTGGGCGGCGCGCTCGGCGCCAACCCGCTGCTCATCGTCCGCCCCTGCCACCGGGTGACCGGCGCCGGCGGCACACTGGCCGGCTATGCGGGCGGCCTGGAGCGCCAGCAGCAGCTGCTCACCCTCGAAGACGCGTGGCCCCCGCTCCCGGACAGGACCTAAGGGTTGTCCCGTAAAGATCCGCGCTCGCGGCGATGCGGGATGACCAGGCCGGTGCCCCGGTAGCCGCCGTCGGCGATCACAGTGGTGCGGCCGACGGAGTCCTTGGCTCCGGACAGTGCCCACGCCTTGCAGTCGTAGCGGTTGCCGGGCAGAGGCCGGCCGACCACCACGACGAGCCGGGTATCGGCATCGATGACGACCTGATGGTTGGTGGAGTAGTGGTAGTTCTTCGACTGCTCGGCCACCGTGTGGTCGCGGGTGGGGACCAGGGTTCCGTCCACGATGAGCACGGTGTCCTTGCGGAACCGTCTGCGGGGCTTGAGCGCGAGCAGGGGACCGAGGTGGCTGAGGTCTCGCTCAGCGCCTCCTTGATCATCGGATCCGCCGTTGATCAGACGCCGAGGAGGCCGAGAGCCTGGCAGAGCAGTTCCCCGGCGCATGCTGCTGACCTACGAGGGCCTGGGGCAGATCGCCTACGGCCGCAGCAACAAGTGCGTCGAGAACGCCGTCGGCGCCTACCTCGCCAAGCTGAAGAACGTCCGTCCCAGCCCCACCTGCTGAAGCCGGAAAGGACCTGGCGCGACCCTCGTACGGTCGCGCCAAGTCCCGCTCACCGTGGGCCTCCCCCGGGGTGCCGCGGTCAGTACAGCGTGTACAGGAGCCTGTTGGGCGAGCCCGACTTCGGGTCCTGGACCTTGCCGGTGGTGGCCCCGCCCACGAGAGCGTCACGGACCTGGGCGGGACTCGCACCGGGGTGATCGGCCAGGTAGAGGGCGGCCGCTCCGGCGGTGTGCGGCGCCGCCATGGAAGTACCGCTGATGGTGTTGGTGGAGCTGTCTCCGTCCTTCCAGGCGGAGGTGATGCTCACACCGGGTGCGAACAGGTCGAGGCATGTGCCGTAGTTGGACCATGAGGCCCGCTTGTCGTCCTTGTCGGTGGCCCCGACGGTGATGCCCTCCGGCACCCGGGCAGGCGAGGCATTGCACGCGTTCTGCGGCTGGCCGAAGATGTTCCCGTTGCCGGCGGCGAGCGAGTAGGTGACGCCCGAGGCGATGGAGCGTTTCACGGCGTCGTCCAGTGAGGTGTTGGCCCCGCCGCCCAGACTCATGTTGGCGACGGCCGGCTTGACCGCGTGGGAGGTGACCCAGTCGACCCCCGCGATGACGCCCGATGTCGACCCGGAGCCTTCGCAGTTCAGCACCCGCACCCCGACGATCTTCGCGGCTTTGGCGACGCCGTACGTGGAGCCGGCCGCGGTGCCCGCCACATGGGTGCCGTGCCCGTTGCAGTCGTTGCCGTTTTGCCCGTCGCCGACGGTGTCGGTGCCGATGGAGGCTCGCCCGCCGAACTCGCCGTGAGAGGTGCGCAGTCCGGTGTCGATGACGTACACCGAGACGTTCGAGGCCGTGGTGTTGTAGGTGTACGTGCCGCTCAGCGGAAGATTGCGCTGATCGATCCGGTCGAGACCCCAGGTCGCATTGGACTGGGTCTCGCTCGCCCGGACGACGGAGTCCTGCTCGACGTACGCGACCCGCGGATCCGCGGCGAGTGTCCGCGCCTCGGGCAGCGACATCTCGGTGGCGAAGCCCTTGACCGCGCTGGTGTACACATGGGTCAGCTCGCCGTCCCCGCGGTCCACCAGCTCACGGGCGACGGCCGCCGGGGAGGACTTCGTCCCGTCCTTGAGGACGACGATCCAGTTGTCCGCTATCGCATCGCCGGCCGGGGCGAGCCGGAGCGCGGCGGGTGGTGCGGCCGCGCCGTGTGCGGGGGTGAGGACGAACGGCAGGCCGACGGTGAGCAGCGCGGCGGGAAGCAGGGCGGCGCCGAGTCGGCGGGGGATGGAGGTCACTTGTGGAGCACCTGGCCTTTCGTTGACCGGATCGCAGCCGGTACGGGGGAAGGTGAGGTCGCGCCGTGAGGAAGGGCAGGCCCGCCCGCCGTGGGGGGCCGGCGGGCCTGCGGCCGATGTGACGGGTTCGACGGTCCCTTCAGCGTTCGGCGGTAGCAATCCGGAGGGGGTACGGGGTAATTGCCGGACGCCGGTTCAGGGGACTCGTACGGGCCTGGTCTCGGAGTCCGTGGCGCCCTCGTCGTCCGTCACCGTCAGGGTCACGCTGTAGGTGCCGGCGGCACCGTAGATGTGGTCGGCTTGGGCACCGCTGCCGGTGCTGCCGTCACCGAAGTCCCAGGCGTAGGAGCTGATCGAGCCGTCCGCGTCGGACGAGTCCGCCCCGTCGAACTTGCAGAAGCGAGTGCCGACCACGTTGCGGCAGTCGGCCGTGAAGGCCGCGGTGGGTGCCTGGTTCGGTCCCACCCGGACCGTCTTCGTGGTGGATCCGGTGGCCCCCTTGTCGTCGGTGACAGTCAGCTTGACGGTGAAGGCGCCCTTCTCGGCGTAGGTGTGGGCCGCGGTCCTGCCGGTGGCGGTGGTGCCGTCGCCGAAGTCCCACTCCCACGTCTTCACGCTGCCGTCCGGGTCCGAGGAGCCGCCGCCGTCGAAGGTGCAGTCGAGCGTGACGTCGTCGCAGCTGTGGGTGTAGGAGGCGGTGGGGCGCCGGTTGCCGTCCTGGGCGGGCGGGAACTCCTGCGGGTCGCCGACATCGAGCAGAGGTTCCTGCGTGCCGTCGCCGGAGTCGTCCCTCCAGTCGGTGTTGCCGTGGTCCGCGAGGTACTGGTAGAGGGCGTGCACCTCGTCCCGGTTGGCGGGCTTGTCGACCATGGCGAGGAGCGCCGCGGCGCCGGTGACATGCGGGGCGGCCATCGACGTGCCGCTGTAGTTCCGGTTGTATCCGCCGTCCTTGAACGTCGAGTGGATGCAGACTCCGGGTGCTGTGATGCCCACCTTGGAACCCCAGTTGGAGAAGTCGGCGAGCGTGTCGTCCTGGTCGGAGCGGCAGGCGGGCGCCCCGCCGCTGCCTCCCGGCTTGCCGTCGGAGTCGGCGAGGGCCGAGACGGTCAGGGCGTCGCGGAACTTGGCGGGGGCGCTGGTGGTGGCGTCCTTGTCGTCGTTGCCGGCGGAGACGATGAGCGGTACGCCCTTGCCGACGAGGTTCTGTACGGCGGTTCCGAGTGCCGCCGGCTCACCGCTGCCGCCGATGGAGGAGTTGACCACGTCGATGGTGCCGGAGCGGGCGGCGATGTAGTCGTAGCCGGCGATGATCCAGGACCACTGACCCTGGTTGTTGTCGCCGAGCACCTTCACCGCGTGGAGCCGTGCGCCGGGTGCCACGCCGACCACGCCGGTGCCGTTGTCGATCGCGGCGGCGGTGCCGGCGACGTGGGAGCCGTGTCCGTTGCCGTCATCGCCCTGGTTCTCCCGGCAGGTGCCGGACGTGCAGTCCGTGCGGGAGGCGACATTGAGGTCGGGATGGTCGAAGTCGATGCCGGAGTCGGTGATGGCGATGTCCACGTCCATGCGGACGTCGTCCTGGCCGTCGATGTCGAGATTCGGATTCTGGTCGGCGAAGATCCGCCTGATGCCGGTCGGTATCTCCTGCGCGGCGGCGCTCGGCCCGTCGGCGTTCAGGTAGGCGCGGTTGGCGGCGACGTGGACCTCCAACGCCCTTACGACGCCGTCCCGTTCGACGGCAAGCACCTGAGGCAGCGACCGCAGTGCCGGTACGGCGGCGTCCGGCAGGGTCATGGAATAGCCTTTGAGGACGTGCCGGTAGACACCGTGAACCGTGCCGCCGAACTCCTCGGCGTGGTCCGCGGCGAAGTCCTCGGGATGAGCGACCTTGCCGTTCAGCGTGATGATGTACGTGCTCGTGGACGCGGTGGCGGACTGGTCGGCGCCGGCGGCGCCGGGCGCGGTCAGCGCGAGAACCACCGCGCTCAGCCCCAGTCCTGCAGTGAGCTTCGTCTTTCCTCGCATGCCGGTACCACTCCTTGGGAGCCGGATGGCTGGGTGGAGTCCGGTACCGGCGACGTGGGAGAGCCGGTACCGGACGTGCGTGCGGCCGCCGTCAGACGATCTCCGTCACGGCAAGCCGCTGCAACCCGGAGGGGATACGGGCTAATTGGGGACGGGGGATGCCGGCTCAGTGAGCAGGGACCGGGAGCCCGGCCAGTGCAGGATGATCGGCGCTGAGCGCCTCCCGGGAGGCGACGCCGAGTTTGCGCAGCGCGTGCGCCAAGTGCTCCTCGACCGTACGTGGCGACAGGAACAGCGCCTCTGCGATCTCCCGGTTCGTGCCGCCGGCCGCGGCCAGGGCCGCCACTTCCCGCTCCCGCGGGGAGAGTTCGGAGCCGTAGCCCTTGCGTCCGCGCCGATGCGGCGCGCTCATCCCGTACTCACGCAGCAGCCGCCGGCAGCGGGCCGCGTCCCATCCGGCGTCCATCGACCGGTACGCGGCCAGCGCGGTGGTGAGTCCTACGTCGCCGGTGTCACCGGCGGCCAGCGCGCAGCGAGCCACGCCCTCGAGCGCCCGGGCAGCGGCGTACGGAGAGCCCATGGCCCGGCTCGCCGCCTCCGCGGCGCCGTAATGGGCGCCTGCCTTGACGAACGCGCCGCCCGTCTCGGCGAGCACACCACGGCAGAGATGGACCGCCACCGTGGCGGCGGGGGCCTTCCGGCCGTGGATGCCATCGACGAACTCCGTGAGCAGTTCGTGCGCCCGCTGCCGGCGGCCGGTCCGGGCGAGCGCTTCGACGGCGGCGGGTGCCACCGCGGCGGCCCAGACCCAGATTCCCTTGTTCCGCACGCCGTCCAGCAGCGGGGCCACCTCCTCCCAGGCCCCCTGCGGGTTTCCGCGGGAGAGGAGCAGCCGGGCCAGGGCGCCCCGGGCGGCGGGCAGCACGGGGACGGCTCCCTGCTGCCGACATGCGTCGGCGGCGGCCCGCAGATGGCGTTCCGCGCCGGTGAGTTCGCCACGGGCGAGCGCCAGCAGCCCGAGTACCAGGACCGCCTCCGCCTCGAGCTCCGGAACATCGGCCAGGACCGCCCGGGTGCGCAGGGCCCGCAGGTCCAGGCCCTGCCACAGGCCGAGCTCCCAGTCCAGGAGCAGCCGGGTGGAGTGGGTGAGACCGGCCACGTAGGCGGCGTCGGTGTCGGCGAGCAGGCGCACGCTCCGGTCAAGGTACTCCCCGGCCGCGGCCAGCCGGCCCGTGCCCGCGGCGGCGTGCGCCAGGTTGTTGAACGCCCGTGCCAGATCGCGGCGTTGGGTCGGGTCTGTCGCCGACACAGGAAGCCGGCGCACCGCATCGAGGGCCTTGCGGTCGCCGGTGTGCATCAGGGCGACGGCGTAGCTGCCGGCCGCGTTGATGGTGGCCACGGGGTCGTCGAGGCGTGCCGCCGTGGCGATGGCCTCCTCGGCCCAGGCGAGATGGTCGGTGAGGTGTCCCCCCGCCAGGTACGTGGGCACGGCGAGCGATGCCAGGGCGCGTGCGGCCATACGCGGGCGGCGGCGCAGCGCGGGGACGGCGGCGGCGATCTCGCCCAGACCTTCGAGACCCGCTCCGGTCTGGTTGCGCAGCAGCAGGCCGAGCCGGTAGCGCAGTTCCCCCCGCACACCCTTCGGCATTCTTTCCTCCGCCAGGGTCCGGCGCAGCGCGACGACCGTCTCGGCGTGGTCCAGGCCGGTCACCGCGGCCTGTCCCAGCTTGACCGCGAGCCGCACCCGGGTCGCGGACGGCAGCTCGGCGGACGCGAGGACTTGCTGCAGCAGGCGAGTGGCGGCGGCGTCGTCCCCCATCGCGGACGCACGGCCGGCGGCCGTCTCCGCGTAGCGCGTCCACGCCTGATGACGTCCTGCCTGCCGGCAGTGGTGAGCGAGCTGGACATAGGGCAGCGGAGCGACCCCGCGTTCCAGCTCACGGGCGGCCCGATGGTGCAGGCGCCTTCGCTCGTGCGGCGGGAGCGAGTCGTACGCCGCTTGCTGAGCCAGCGCGTGCCGGAATCCGTAGCGCCCGGCGCCCTGTTCGTGCAGCAGCGCCTGGGCGAGAGCACGCGACAGCGCACCGCCGGCCCGCTCCGTCGACAGCCCCGCGACCGACCCGAGCAGGGTCTCCGTCGCGGGCAGGCGAAGGACGGCCGCCGCGGCGACGAGCAGACGGACGTCGGCCGGGGTGTGCGCGAGCTGTTCCAGCACGGCGTTGCGCAGCGCCGCCGGGACGCCGAGCCCCTCGATGGTCAGCTTGGCCCGGCGGCGGTCGCTCCGTGCGAGGGCCCGCTGGTCGGGCATGAGCCGCAGCAGCTCCTCGACGGCGAACGGGACGCCCATGGTGTGCTCACGCAGATACGCGGCGAACTCGCCGGACACGTCTGGTGTGGCCAGGATCTCCGCCGCCATCGTGTGGACCTGGGACCGGCTCAGCGGTCCCAGGGTCAGTTCCGTCAGGGCGACGTGCCGCGGGAGGCGGACCGACGTGACGAACGATCTCGCCGGGCTGGGGGAATCGTGCCGGTAGGTGAGCACCAGGGTGAGCTGGTCCGGCATCTCGCTGACGAGGAAGCGGAGCAAATCGCAGGTGCCGCCGTCCACCCAGTGCAGGTCCTCTACGACCAGGACGGCAGGACCGATCGCGCGCAGCGTCTCCACGACGGCACGCAGGACGCGGTAGCGCTCGGCACCGGGATCGCCCAGCGGCTCCGGTGTGGGCGGCAGTTGCGCCGACAGCTCCGGCAGCAGCGGCCTGAGCGCTCCGGTCACCGGATTCAGCCGCTGCCGGTTCGGCAGGACGCCGCCGACCCGGCGCAGGGCGTCCACAACCGGTGCGATGGGCAGCGGCTCACGCAGGTGGAAGCAGTGTCCGACCAGGGTGGTCGTCCCGGCGAGCGCCGGGACGCCCAACGCGTCGGCCACGAGCCGGGTCTTGCCCATCCCCGCCTCCCCGGCGACGAGGACCACCGCGGGCGGTGCCAGCGACTGCTGCACCAGGGTCCGCAACTCCCTGTCACGGCCGATCAACGAGGGGGAGACCAGGTGCACGGGCGAGACGGGCTGCCTGTTCCGGCCGATCGACATGCCACCACCTGTGGGCCGAGTCGGAGCCACCGAGCGGGATTCCGCAACCCCGCTCCCGGCACTTGACCGTGCACGTCACCGCCCGTGGGACGGAGGGGGAGAGCCACTCCACGGGACAGATCGGTGGGTCGAAGGTAGACACGCCCGACGGTCTCGTCAACGTCGCTTCCTGGCCAGAATGGGACCGGCGGCGGCCGCCCCTCCGGCGACGCACGTGGGACCCCGCCGCCGCGCCCCCGGCTCAGCGCGCGCCGAGCTCGGCGACAAGCCCGCATGAAGAGCTGGAAGATCCTCCGCGACTGCCGTTTGAAGGGGGACGGCGTCCACCACGCGATCCGCGGAATCGCCCGCCTGCACAACCTCGCCCTCGCTGGTTAAGCGAGCAGATCAGACAGCAGCCGGTCACGGTCGCACTGACTCGAGGATCTTTATGGGACAACCCTTAGGCCGGATATCCGCTTCTCCCGCTGACCGGGAACCCGCCCTGGCCTGCGCCCGCGCCTGCCGCCTAGCGTCGCCGCCACTCCATCCGTCCGCCGAGAGGAGCCGGCCATGCCGTCCGAGTCCGCCGCCCCGCCGAGCCCGAGCCTTGCCGAGCGCGTCGCCCGTCTGGAGGCGCGGCAGGAGATCGAGGAGCTGAAGTACCGCTACCTGCGCGCCTGCGACCACAAGGACCCCGAGGAGTTCCGCGCCTGCTTCATCCGCGAGGGCGCCGACATCGACTACGGCGAACTGGGCACCTTCGCCACCGTCGACGACCTCGTCACCCTCTTCAGACGGATCGCGCTGGCCCGCGGCGGCGAGAGCCACATCGTCCTGGACATGCACCACGGCCTGCACCCGCAGATCACCTTCCGCTCCCTCTCCGAGGCGAGTGGCCGCTGGACGCTGCGCTTCCGGCAGCTCAACCGCGCCGAGGAGACCGAGCGGGTGCTGTGCGGCGAGTACGACGACCGGTACGTCGTCGAGGACGGCGCATGGCGTCTGGCCAAGCACCACTTCCGCACCCTGTGGTCGCTGACCCGCCCGCTGCCCAAGGGGTACGCCGTCGACGAGCGAGGGCTTCAGTGACCGACGAGACCGCGGCCCGCGTCGCGCTGGTCACCGGCACCGGCAAGGGCGTCGGCCGGGGCATCGCCACCGCGCTCGGCGCGCACGGCTGGACCGTATACGTCACCGGCCGGGGCGAGCCGGGCCCGGGCAGCCCGCAGGCGGAGACCGTCCACCGGATCACCGAGGCCGGCGGCGAGGGCGTCGGCCTGCGCTGCGACCACCGCGACGACGCGCAGGTCGAGGTGCTGATCGCGCGGATCACGAGCGAGCGGGGCCGGCTGGACCTGCTGGTCAACAACGTGTGGGCGGCGCCCGACGGCATGGCCGGGTTCGAGGAGCCGTTCTGGACCCGGCCCGTCTCCGACTGGGAACCGCTGGTCGGCATCGGGCTGCGCGCCCACTACGTCGCCTCGGTGCACGCGGCCCGGCACATGGTGGCCCGCGGCAGCGGACTGATCGTGAACATCTCCTCGTTCGGCGCCCGCGCCCCGCTGCACTCGGTGCTCTACGGCATCTCCAAGGCGGGCCTGGACAAGATGGCCGCCGACATGGCGCACGAGCTGCGCGCGGCGGGGGTGTCGGCTCTCTCCCTCTGGCCCGGGCTGGTGCGCACGGACGGGCTGGTCGAGGCCGGTGTGGAGGAGGTGGCCGGGTTCAAGCTGGCGGACGCCGAGTCGCCCGAGTTCGTCGGCTCCGTCATCGCCCGCCTCGCGGACGACACCTGGCTGCCCGAGCGCAGCGGGCACACGCACGTCGTCGCCGAACTCGCCGAGGAGTACGGCCTGACCGAGCCGGACGGCCGGCGCGCCGCCTCACACCGCGCGGCCTTCGGCGGCGGCCCGCTGTACTGACGGCCGACCGGCCCCACCGCACTGGCAGGCGAAGATCTGAGCCTCTCTGCCGCCGATATCCTGCGTGACGTGATCAACTCGTATGCGGGCCTTGACGATGCTGAGGTCGCGATAGCTGCGGCACGTGCCGGCGCGGACGTCGTGCGCGACATGTACGGCCGGCGACTCGCCCGCACCGACAAGGGCGCCGGGGACTTCGCCACCGCCGCCGATGTTGAGGCCGAGGAGACGATCCTCAGCATCATCCATGCTGCCCGGCCCGACGACGCTGTGCTGGGCGAAGAGGGCGGGCAGCAGGGTGCCGCGGAGGCCGCGCGCCAGTGGCTGGTGGATCCCCTGTGCGGCACGCTGAACTACGCCGTCGGCAACAAGCTCGTGGCCGTCAACGTGGCGCTGCGCGGCAGTGCGGCCGCGGTGGCCGACCCCTTCAGCGACGAGATCTTCTTCACCGATGGTGAGACCGCCTGGGTGCGACGCGATGGTGCCGATGCCCAGCTGGCGCCCACATCTGCCACCCAACTCGTGGATGTCAATCTGGATCCGCCGTTTCCCAGCGCGCCCGGCTTCCGGGCTGTGGACCTGCTGGCCCAGCACCGGTTCGTGGAACGGTTCCGGCCCCGGGTCGTGTCCACGACTCTGGCGTTGGCCTGGGTCGCCGCGGGCAAGCGCGCCGCATACGTCACGGATGGCGGCGACCTGTCCGGGAGCGTGCATTTCGCTGCCGGCATCGCTCTGTGCCAGGCCGCCGGCTGCGTAGTCACCGGGATCGACGGCGGCCCGATCGGACAGGCGGGCCGCGGACTTGTGGCGGCCGCGGACGGCGAAACCCACCAGCTGCTGATGTCGATGATCCGTAGCTGAAGCTTCACTACTGCTGTCCAAGGAGGACTTCGCGATGTGGCCCAGCATCATTGCCGTGGTCGGCACACTGCTCGGGGGCGCGCTCACCGGGCTGCTTCAGATCAAGAGTGCGCGGATCGCTCAGCAGGCTGCCCGTGCTGACCAGAGGGCCGAAGCACTGCGGAGGGCGCTGGGCGAATTGGTGGCCGCCCTGGGCGACCACCGACGGGCCATGTGGCATCGCCAAGTCCTGTGTTTGGACGGCGCGAGCGAGGAAGCCATCGAGGCGGCCCGCACGGCTTCCCGCGCCACGCGCTCGGCCGTAACCGGCCCACTGGTCGCGGTCTCTGTCCTGGAACAGGCCCTTGCTGAGCCGGCTCGCCGGGCTGCCCTGGCCGCGTTCAACCTGCGGAACGCCACCAACCACGCCGACCTGGCCTCCTGCCGCGAGGCCGCCATCGCAGCGGCTGAGGAACTGGTCGCCGCCGCCGGCCGAGCCATGGCCTGACTTCTTTCTGGCTAGGGCCTGTCCGGCCCTGATCCGCCGGACAGGCCCTAGAGGCGGCGTGCCGCAACAACCGCTGAACTGGTGGGTGTTGTGAGTATTTCAGTGGCGTCCAGGGCTGGATGAGTGAGGTAGAACAGGCGGAGCTCATCCACTTCGCCACCGAAACGAGGCGGCCAATGGGGCGATGGGGTGAAGTCGTCCAGGATAAGAAGGCCACCGGGAGCGAGCAACCCGACGACCCCCTCGGGGTCGTCACGCTTGCCTCCGCCGTCGCAGAAGAAGACATCGAAGGGGGCGTGCTGCTCAAGCAGCCGCCAGTCCCCAGCAAGGACGCTGACGCGGTCGTCGTCCCCGAAGACACCGGCCGCTCGACGGGCCAGTTCCTCGTCACACTCCACGGTAACCAGGCGGGCACCGGCGCCAAGCCCACTGTGCAGCCAGGCGGTGCCCACGCCCGAGCCGGTGCCGCTCTCCGCAATGACTCCGTGGGGTTTCGCAGCGGCGGCCAGCCTGAGCAACCTGCCCACCTCAGGGATGCAACTCTTCTTGAAACCCGCCTCGGAGGCGACACGCCCCGCGGCCACCACGCGAGGCGGAATCGCACGCTCTGCCATGATCACGAACCCTCCTTCACCGTGAGCATGACGCTATCCGCCTACAGAGGCGTCCACCAGGAGTTTCGCCCATCCAGAACCGGCAAACTTCCCGGTCAAAGCACCCTAGGGGGCGTCGCTCTCCAGGCCCCAGCTGTGGATCTTCCGCGGGTGGATGCGGATGATCTCCTCGCTGAAGTGCGGTCCCAGGCTGTGCGGGCCCGTGAGGAGTTCCGCCTCGCCGCGGATGTCGACTCCCCGCACCCGCCACGGCCTGAGGCTGACGATGTCGTCCACGACCAGGGCGACCTTCGGATTCGCCGTCAGGTTCCGCCACTTCTTCGTCTTGCCCATGGCCAGTCCGCCGACCAGGATCGTCCCGTCCTCCTGCGGGTAGAAGCCGACCGGGTTCGCCTGCGGTTGGCCCTGCGGGTCCACCGTCGCCAGTCGCCCGAGGTGCTGGGACCTGAGGTACACGCGCTCGGCCTCGCTGAATTCGGTCATACGCCCAGCCTCACACGCCTCCCGCCACTCGCGCATCGGACGCGGGACCCGGCCCGGAGGTCCTACGTCCGCGGACCGGCAGCGCGGACCCGGCGCGGACCCCGCACGTTCAGCCCGCGACCACCGCTCCGACCCAGGCCGCGAAGATCAGCAGGCAGGCGAACAGCTCCACCAGCACACTCGTCCCGATCGCCCGCATCACCGCCCGGGTGGCGGCCGCCGCCTCGCCGTGCCGGCCCAGCCGCAGCCGCTCGCAGCAGTAGATCCCGGCGATGAACCCGGGCACCGCGCCGATCACCGGCAGCAGCACGAAGCCGGCCAGCGCCCCGGCCCCGGCGAACACCGCCATCCGGCGGCTGACGCCCACCTCACCCAGCCGGCGGGGCGGCAGCAGCCACTTCACCACCTGGGTGACCAGCAGCAGCACGGTGGCGCCCACCAGCAGCCACCAGGCCGGGCCGGTCTTCACATGCAGCGACCACCACAGGAGGGCCGCCCACACCAGCCAGGTGCCGGGCACGCCGGGAACCAGCACCCCGAGCAGGCCGAGCAGCATCACCAGCCCGACCAGGAGGAGCTGCGACACGCCCATCTGACCAGCGTGCAGGACCGGACCGGGAACCGCAGGTCGCGGGCCGCCGCGGCACGCGGGGTCGCCCGACGGACTTCTTTTTCGTGCTGCCCCGTTTTCGCGTGGCCCGCGCGGTCGACAATAGGGGCATGAGTCAGCAGGGGGAGAGGTCCACCAGCGGCGAGGACGACTGGTGGAACCGGCTGTACGACGAATCCGCCCCGGACATGGCGTCCGCGCCGGGCGACACCGACACCCTGGAAGACCGCTTCAACTCGGCGGCGGGAACGGTGACTCCACCGCCCCCGCCTTCGGCCGCCCCACCCCGTCCCCGAGCCCCGTGGGAGCCTCCAGCCGCCCAACCGCCTGCCACGGCAACGGACTTCGCCGCGGCAGGCCCCGCAGCCGCGCACAACGCGCCCCCGCCGATCCCTGAACAACCACCGGAACCTTCCACCCCCCTGGCGGCCGAGGACCCGAGGGCGGCGCGGCCGGGCGCACACGCGTCACAGAGCGACGGCCCCGCAGCCCCGGCGCCGCCCGCGCCCCCGCCGCCCCCGGCCCAGGGGCCACCGGACCCGCCACCCCCGTCAGTACCGCCGAAGCCGTCGGACACCGCCGTACCGGCGGCCTCGCCGGACCCGTCGGCGCCGCCCTCCTCGGCCGGCCGGGAGGTGCCTCCCGCCCCACCGTCGACCCCGCCCCCGGTGAGCCCGCCCGCCCCGCCCCGCCCCGCCGGTGCTGCGCGCACCGGCGGTCGGCCGCGCCACGCCGCACCCGCCCCCGCGCCCCCGCCGCCCCCGCCCGTCGTCGGGTACGTCGGGGGCCGGCCGCCCACGTACGACCCCGAGCCCACCGCGTTGCCCGCCGCCGAACCGGCCACGCTGGACGACCTGGTCGCCGACACCGTGCTCGACGGCGCCCGGTACGGCACGTACACCCTGCGCGCCGTCTCCCTGCGCGGCGACTCCGCCCGCTACCGCGGCGAGCCGCGCCGCGACTCGTTGCTCACCGCTCGCTTCGGCACCGGTGAGGCCGCCCTCGTCCTGGTCGCCCTGGCCGGCGGTGCCCGCGCCGCCGAGGGCGCCCAGCCGGCCGCCGCCGACGTCTGCCGGTGGATCGGCGGGGCCGTCGGCCGCAGCCACGCCCGGCTGTCCGAGGACATAAGGGCAGGCCGGCGCGGTGACCTGAAGTCCGGGCTGCACCGGCTCACCGACCGGAGTTACGGCAAGCTGCGCGCCCGCGCCGCCGAACTGGGCCTGGAGCCGGGCGAGTACACCGCCACGCTGCGCTGCCTGCTGCTGCCCGCCGACCCGGAGTGCCGGACCCGGGTGTTCTTCGGGATCGGCGCGGGAGGCCTGTTCCGCCTCCGGGACGGCGCCTGGCAGGACATCGAGCCGCAGGTCGCGGCGGCAACCGGCGAACCCGTCGTCGGCTACGGCTCGGTGCCGAGCGAGAGCGCCGAGGGGGACCGGCTCACGATGGACCTGGGCATCACCACGGCCCCGTCGCCGTACGTCGAGAGCCTGCCGCCCCGTACGGAACCCTTCCGTTTCCGGGCGTCCGTGGCCCGTCCGGGCGACACTCTCCTGCTCTGCAGCAACGGCCTCGCCGAACCGCTGCGCGGCGAGCCCGCGCTCGCGGAGCTGCTCGCCGAGCGCTGGGCGCCGCCCGACGCGCCCGGCCTCGCGGCGTTCCTGGCGGACACGCAGCTCCGGGTGAAGGGGTACGCGGACGACCGTACGGCGGCCGCCGTCTGGGAGGCGTAAGCGGGACGCGCATGGGTTGATGGATCCGGAGATCCACCACACCGGACCAGACCAGACCGGAAGGCGCGCGCACTCATGGCCAAGCAGAACGTGGCGGAGCAGTTCGTCGACATCCTCGTCCGTGCGGGCGTACAGCGCCTGTACGGAGTCGTCGGCGACAGCCTCAACCCCATCGTCGACGCCATCCGCCGCAACTCCGCCATCGACTGGATCCACGTCAGGCACGAGGAGACCGCCGCCTTCGCGGCCGGCGCGGAGGCCCAGATCACCGGCAGGCTCGCCGCGTGCGCGGGCTCCTGCGGTCCCGGCAACCTGCACCTCATCAACGGGCTCTACGACGCGCACCGCTCCATGGCCCCGGTGCTGGCCCTCGCCTCGCACATCCCGTCGAGCGAGATCGGCCTCGCCTACTTCCAGGAGACCCACCCCGACCAGCTGTTCCGCGAGTGCAGCCACTACAGCGAGATGATCTCCAGCCCGAAGCAGATGCCCCGCCTGCTCCAGACGGCGGTCCAGCACGCGATCGGCCGCAGCGGGGTCAGCGTCGTCACCCTCCCGGGTGACATCGCCGCGCAGCCGGCTCCCGAGAAGACGGTGGAGCACGCGCTGGTCACCTCGCGCCCGACCGTCCGGCCGGGCGACGCGGAGCTCGACAAGCTGGTGCGCATGATCGACGAGGCGGACCGGGTGACCCTCTTCTGCGGCAGCGGCACGGCCGGAGCGCACACCGAAGTGATGCAGTTCGCCGAGCGGATCAAGTCACCGGTGGGGCACGCGCTGCGTGGCAAGGAATGGATCCAGTACGACAACCCGTACGACGTCGGGATGAGCGGACTGCTCGGCTACGGCGCCGCGTACGAGGCCACACACGAGTGCGACCTGCTGATCCTGCTGGGCACCGACTTCCCGTACAACGCCTTCCTCCCCGACGACGTCAAGATCGCCCAGGTGGACGTCCGCCCCGAGCATCTCGGCCGCCGCTCCAAGCTCGACCTCGCGGTGTGGGGCGACGTGCGCGAGACGCTGCGCTGTCTGATCCCGCGGGTGCGGGCCAAGGCCGACCGCAGGTTCCTGGACCGGATGCTGAAGAAGCACGCGGACGCCCTCGAAGGCGTGATCAAGGCGTACACCCGCAAGGTGGAGAAGCACGTACCGCTCCACCCCGAGTACGTGGCGTCCGTGCTGGACGAACTCGCCGACGAAGACGCGGTGTTCACCGTGGACACCGGGATGTGCAATGTCTGGGCGGCCCGCTACCTCTCCCCGAACGGCCGGCGGCGCATCATCGGCTCGTTCAGCCACGGCTCGATGGCGAACGCCCTGCCGCAGGCGATCGGCGCGCAGTTCACCGACCGAGACCGCCAGGTCATCTCGATGTCGGGCGACGGCGGATTCACCATGCTGATGGGCGACTTCCTCACCCTCGTGCAGTACGACCTGCCGGTGAAGATCGTCCTGTTCAACAACTCCTCGCTGAGCATGGTCGAGCTGGAGATGCTGGTCGCCGGGCTTCCTTCGTACGGAACGACGAACCACAACCCGGACTTCGCGGCGATCGCCCGCGCGGCCGGCGTGTACGGCGTGCGCGTGGAGAAGCCGAAGCAGCTCGCGGGCGCGCTGAAGGACGCGTTCAAGCACAAGGGCCCGGCGTTGGTGGACGTGGTCACCGACCCGAACGCGCTGTCCATCCCGCCCAGGATCAGCGCCGACATGGTGACGGGCTTCGCGCTCTCCACGAGCAAGATCGTGCTGCACGGCGGAGTGGGCCGGATGGTGCAGATGGCGCGCTCCAACCTGCGTAATGTGCCCCGCCTCTAGTGCCGGTGGGGTCCGACCGGACGGGGTACGACCGGACGGGGTACGACCGGACGGGGTGCCCGCGCGCTCATGGGGGACACCCCGCCCGGGTTCAGCCGAACTGCTGCTCCAGGTCCTTGAGTTTGCGTTCCAGGGAGTCGAGCCGAGGGAGGGTCTGGGTGTCGTCCTCGGCGGTGAGGTCGACGGTCCTGGCCTCAGAGCCGGTCGTACCGGTCACGGCCTGGAGGGAGGGCCGGGGGCGCACTGGCAGCTGTCCCGGCTCTGCTATGGCAGGGTCCGCGCCGAGCTGCGCGGGCGCGGCTCCGGGGGAGATGCCCGTCACCTCCACCTGGCGGCCGCCACCCCGGCCGAACGCCCGGTACTGCCGGCCCAGCGCCCTGATCTGCGCGCGTTCCCGCTTCTGCTGATCCCGTCGGCGGAGCCGGTTCTGCTCCTTCTCCCGCCGGTCCTCGCGGACCTCGTCGACCGCCTCGTCCAGCGTGCGTACGCCCTCCAGCAGCATCAGCGACCACGCGCCGAACGTCTCGCGGGGGGCCCGCAGCCACCGTACGATCCGGATCTGCGGCAACGGGCGGGGCACCAGGCCCTGCTCGCGCAGCGCCGCCCGGCGGGTCTGCTTGAGCGCCCGGTCGAACAGCACCGCGGCCGAGAGCGACATGCCGGCGAAGAACTGCGGGGCGCCGGCGTGGCCCAGGCCCCTGGGCGCGTGTACCCAGTTGAACCAGGCGGCCGCGCCCGCGAACGTCCACACCAGCAGGCGGGAGCCGAGGGCCGCGTCGCCGTGGCTGGCCTCGCGTACGGCGAGCACCGAGCAGAACATGGCCGCGCCGTCGAGGCCGAAGGGGACCAGGTACTCCCAGCCGCCGGTGAGGTTGAGGTTCTGCCGGCCGAAGCCGACCAGGCCGTGGAAGGAGAGCGCGGCGGCGACCGCGGCGCAGCAGAAGAGCAGCAGGTACGAGGCGGTTCCGTAGACCGCTTCCTTGCGCCGGCGGCGTTCCTCGCTGCGTTCCCAGGTGTCCTCGGCCGCGGCTTTGTCCCCGGCGCGCTTCCCGCGTGCGAGCACCGCCACCGCCGCCATGACACCCAGGAGCAACAGGGCGCCCGGAAGCAGCCAGTCCAGCGATATGTCGGTCAGTCTCATCCGGTGTCCCTTGCATCGCGTACATCGCGTCAGGCTGTTTCGGCCGCCATGGTTGCGGATTCCGGTTGGCGCTGATGAGGGTTCGGAGCAAGAGGACGCCAACGGAGTGCGGGAGCCTCCGGATAGGGCGATCTGAGTCGAACTGCCGCTCGTGCGCGGGTGGTTGAGTTCGATTTAACTCACTGCATCGAGTGGCGTGAGGCTATGCGGAGGCGGCCAGCCGGGCGATCCGGTCGGCGTCGCACGTACGCGGGCAGGTGACGCAGGTGTCCTCGGGCCGCAGCGTGTAGAAGAGGCAGCAGCTGGCCCGGTCGCGGGTGGGCAGCGCCTCGCCGTTCGGGCCGGTGAGGGTACGGAAACCGGTGGAGCCGACATACGGGGCCGTGGTGCCGGGGAGCAGCAGTTCGAGCTCGGTCATCGCGCGCTGCTCCTCGCCGAGGAGGTGCGAGATGTACCAGAGGCCCTCGACGATCTCGTCCGTCGCCATGCCCCACAGGGCGCGCCTGCCCCGCCGCATCCGCGGGCCGAAGCCCTCCAGGACCGGCCCGATGTGCTCGGCGACGGCCTCCCGCACCTCGGCGCGCAGGGCCTCCTCGTCCGCCACGATCCTGGCGCCGGGCAGTTGGCCGGCCGGGTCGCCGGGCAGGCAGGCGAAGCTCTCGACCTGGGCGGTCATCCGGCCCAGCGTGCGGTGGAAGCTGACGTTCCCGACCGGGACGCGGGGGACCCGGCGGTGCAGAAACCACGGCACCGTGACGAGCAGGCAGGCGGGCCAGGCGTACCGGTGGAACCCGAAGCTGGCGATCACGTCGGGGCGGGCCTGCTGCCCGTAGTCCTTCAGGACCTGCGCGTTGTCCCAGGCGAGGAAGGCGTCGAGAGCGGGGCCGCCGGCCGCGAGCTCGTCCGCGCCGACCCAGCCGGGGCCGCGTGGGGCGGCGGTGCCCTCGGCGGCTTCCCTGATCTGCAGCCCCGGGAAGACCTCGGCCAGCCGCGCGTACGAGTCCGCGACCGGGGAGCCGGTCGGAACAGTGGCGCGCGGGGCGCGCGTCGCTGCGCTGGGGAGCAAAGCCGGAACGGTCATGCGCGGGACCACCGAATCGCGATCGTTAGCAGGTTAGCCTTACCTTACCCGATGCGTTCGATGTTTGCCCTTACCCTCTGGGGGGCATTCCCAGAGGCCCATTTGTGACCTCGCCCGCCTATCGTGCAGGCAGGCCCCGCCGCACGTGATCGGGGCCGGACAGGACCGCCGGAGGAGGACCCGAGTGGAGCAGGCCCGAGCGCGTGACGCCGCCGCGTCGGCCGTGTCTGCCGTGCCCCGGGTGCCGGAGCAGGCCCGCGGGGAGCACACCCACGGCGAGCCGTCCGCGTCACGGCTCGTCCGGCACTCCGTGCGCGGCCAGATCCTCGACGCGCTGCGCACGGCTCTGGTGGACGGCGATCTGGCCCCCGGTGAGCTGTACTCCGCTCCGGCGCTGGGCGAACGCTTCGGCGTCTCGGCCACGCCGGTCCGCGAGGCGATGCAGCAGCTGGCCCTCGAAGGCGCGGTCGAGGTCGTGCCCAACCGCGGCTTCCGGGTGGTCCGGCGCAGTACGCGCGAACTCGCCGAGCTGGCCGAGATCCGGGCCCTGATCGAGGTCCCGGTGATGCTCGGGCTGGCCCGTACGGTGCCGGCCGAGCGCTGGGCCGAACTGCGCCCCCTCGCCGAGGCCACGGGCCTCGCGGCGGCACGGGGGGACCGCGCGGCGTACGCCGAGTCGGACCGCGCGTTCCACCGCGCGGTGCTGGCCCTCGCCGGCAACCAGCAACTGTTGCTGGTGGCGGCGGACCTGCACCGCCGCGCCCAGTGGCCCGCGTCGAGCGCCCCGCCGACCCGCCACGCGGACCTGGTCGCGGACGCGGCGGAACACTCGGCATTGCTGGAGGCCCTGATCGCCCAGGACCTCACGGTGGTGGAGTCGCTGGTACGGGAACACTTGGCGGGGTCGGAAGCCTGACCGGAGGCGGGTGCGGGTCGCCGGGGGCGGGGGGTGCGGGGGCCGGGGGTGACTGTGCCCGGGGGCGAGGCGTGGACGGGAACCCGGGGCCGCCCGGTTTGTGAGTATGGCGGGCCACGCCTGCCTGTAAAGGGCGCTCCCTACGGTCGCGTCGCTGCGCGATGGCCTTCGGCCCCCCTTGACAAGCAGCCGCGTCCCGCTGGTGCAGATGAGTGTCGGGCGGCCCCGGGGAGCGGGGCCCCACCTGAGCCCCGGGAGTGGCCCGGCTTTCGTCGGTGACCTCAGCCCGGCAGGTGGGGCAAAACCCGCACCAGGTTCGGGGGCTACGGGCCCCGGCATAGCGGCCGACGGCCGTCTGTTGGCCTACGACAACGCCCAATCCGAGGTGGGACGACGCCAAGCGGCCGAGGGGGCCCGCAGGCAGGCCATAAACCCCGGCAAATCGGGCACGATTGAGGCTCGGCGGACCCCGCATGCGGACTGATGTCGCCACACCTCGGTTCCAACGGCCTGACAGTCGCTCAGAGCCCTGTCCGGGCACTTCCGGGCCTGCCGAACTCGCCAACGCCCCACCGGCCTGTGGCCGCTTGGCCGTGGCCGGGCCCCCGCGAGAAGATGGCGGCCTGGCCACCGGCCTGCGGCCGCTGAGCGGGCCGGGCCCCCGCGAGTGGCGTCCTGCCCACCGGCCTGTGGCCGTTTGGCCGGGGCCGGGCCCATCCCGGGCCTGTCGCGCCGCCTGGCCACCCACCACCCGGTGGCCGCTGAGCCGGAGCCGGGCCCATCCCGAGCTGATGGCGCATCACCCACTACCCGGTGGCCGCTGAGCCGGGGCCGCGCCCATACCGAGGCGATCGCGCACCACCCACCACCCACCACCCGGTGGCCGCTGAGCCGGAGCCGGGCCCATCCCGAGCCGATGGCGCATCACCCACCACCCGGCGGCCGCTGAGCCGGGGCCGGCCCCTCCCGAGGCGACTGCGCATCACCCACTGCCCGGTGGCCGCTGAGCCGGGGCCGGGCCCATTCCGGAGAGACCGGGTCCCGTAACCGCCCACCGGCCTGCGGCCGGCAGCGGGCCGGGACCAACCGATCAGCAGCCCCGGGGCCCCGCTCCGGGGGCCGCCCCCTCAACAAGCAGTAGCGGTGGAGGGACGGGAGTCCAGGGTGGGCGCAGCCCATCGCGCAGCGACGCGACCGCAGGGAGCGCCCTTGACGCCCGGCCCGGAGCCGCCATCATCACCAACCGGGCGGCCCCCTCCCCGCACTGCTCGCTCCCGGGCGAGGATGCCGCCCACCCACCCACCACCCGGTGGCCGCTGAGCCGGGGCCGGGCCCATCCCGGGCCTGCCGCGCCCCGCGACCACTCACCGGCCGTCGGCCGGGGGCGGACCGGGACCAGCAGCCGGTGGATCCCCGGGGCCCGGCTCCGGGGGCCGCCCCCTCAACAAGCAGTAGCGGTGGAGGGACGGGAGTCCAGGGTGGGCGCAGCCCATCGCGCAGCGACGCGACCGTAGGGAGCGCCCTTGACGCCCGGCCTGGAGCCGCCATCATCACCGGCCGGGCGGCCCCCCACCCGCACTACCCGCCCCCGGACACGGACGTCGGCCGCACCCACCCTCACCCCGACGTGACCGCCGCCGGCGGTGTCAACTGGCCCGCCAGCCAGGTCGGGACGCCTCCCAGCAGGCGGAACAGCCGTGCCGCCTCCGCCCGCAGGCGGGCCGCCTCCGGCTCCGGTTCGGCCTCCGCCAGGGCCACCAGCGCCGGGGCCGTGCCGATCAGGAAGCCCAGCTCCTCGCGGATCCGCAGGGACTCGGCGAACCCGTGCCGCGCCTCGGCCAGTTCGCCGTCGCGCAGCGCGAGACCGGCGAGGTGGCGCCACGTGTGGGAGAGCAGCAGCACATCCCCGTGCGAGGTGGCGCCGGCGTGTGCGCGGCGGTAGGCCGCGTGGGCCGACTGCGGGGAGTCGGCGAGGTGTTCCGCGACGAGGCCGCGGCGGAAGTCCAGCAGCGGGCGGGCCCGGGAGTCGGGGGCCAGCAGCGCGGCCGCGCGGCCGAGCGCGGCACGCGCCTCGTCGGCGCGGTCGCGGATGCCCAGCACGGTGGAGGCGTACGCCAGTTGCCCGCGCTCGCACGCGGCCGCGCCGCGCTCGTCGTCGTCCCGCGCCACCGCCTCGGCCGTACGCAGCGCGTCCTCCGCCTCCGGCCAGCCCTGCTCGGTGAACAGACAGCGCTCCACCAGGAGCGAGGCGCGCTGGAGCGCGGGCCCCGCACGCGACGCGTCCGGTTCGAGCAGCGCTGCCGCATCCGTCCAACAGCCGCGCGAACGCAGCCGCCATACCGCGATCTGGACTGGATCGTCCCCCCAGACAGTTCCTGACCCGGACATGGCGGTATCCGCCACATTGCCCTCCCCAAGCGCGTCATTGAGCTGTGGGCCGAATCTCAGCACGAATTCAGGTGATCAGCCAAGGGGATGGGTGAATCAATTCACAAAGCGTCAGGTCGCAGGGCGGCCGGGGGCGGCCGGTGGCCTTCACCGTCGCCGTTCGTCGCCGTTCCTCACCGTTCGCCGTTCGCCGTTACCGCCCCCGGCCCCCGCCCCCGGCCTAAGAGCGCCCCCTCAGCTCATCCTCAGCGCCAGGAAGAAGTCGAGCTTGTCCTCCAGACGCGACAGATCACGCGCCGTCAGTTGCTCGATCCGCCCCACCCGGTACCGCAAGGTGTTGACGTGCAGATGCAGCCGGGTCGCGCAGCGCGTCCACGAACCGTCGCAGTCCAGGAACGCTTCGAGCGTCGGGATGAGTTCCGCGCGGTGGCGGCGGTCGTAGTCGCGCAGCGGGTCGAGCAGCCGGGCCGTGAACGCCCGGCGCACGTCGTCCGGCACGAACGGCAGCAGCAGCACATGCGAGGCCAGCTCGTGGTGGCCGGCCGCGCACACACGGCCCGGGCGGGCCGCCGCGACCCGGCGGGCGTGCCGCGCCTCCTCCAGGGCGCCGCGCAGACCCTCCGCCGAGTGCACCGCGGCGCTGACGCCCAGCGTCAGCCGGCCGTCGTCGCCGAGGCCGCCGGAGAGCGGCGCGCGCACCACCTCCAGCAGCGCATCGGCGTGCAGGGCGGTGTCCGGGCCGCCCTCGTCGGTGCTGAGGGCGGGCAGCGGTACGAGCGCGATGGCCTCGTCACCCGCGTGGGCCACGGCG
Source organism: Streptomyces mabaensis (assembly GCF_053763515.1). Lineage (NCBI taxonomy): Bacteria > Bacillati > Actinomycetota > Actinomycetes > Kitasatosporales > Streptomycetaceae > Streptomyces > Streptomyces mabaensis. The sequence goes on along the minus strand of NZ_JBSOPZ010000002.1, from coordinate 178,203 downwards.
ATCCGGTCGGACGGTTCGGGGCCGGAGGCCGCCGGGTCGACCAGGATCTCCTCCAGCAGCGACTGGGCGACGGGGCCGGCGGCGATGTCGGCGCCCTCCCAGTCGACCCGGGCCACGACGACCTGCCAGTGCGGTGCCGAGCCCAGCCCGGGCAGCAGCACGGGCGCCGCGACCCGCAGGCGCGCGGCGATCTCGGCGGGCGCGGCGCCCGTCTGGACCAGCTCCAGGACCTCATGGGCGAGCCGGCGCCGTACCGTACGGGCCGCGTCGCGCCGGTCGCGCTCGACCGCGATCAGCTGGGTGACCCCCTGCAACAGGTCCAGCCGCTCGGCGGGCCAGTCACCCGCGTCCGCCTCGACGGCCAGCAGCCAGTCGGAGAGCACGCTGTCGCGCACGTCGCGGGAGGCGAGGCCCGCGCCGCGGCCGTTGCCCCGGATGGGGAACAGCGAGTACGTACTGCCGTGCAGGGAGATCCGGTGCGGGCCGCGGCGGCCGGTGCGCACGGCGGCGAGATGCTCCCCGGCGAGGGCCGCGCATACGCTGGAAGGCAGCGGCTCTCCGGCGCCCGCGATCTGCCGGCCGGTGGGGGAGAGCACCCACGCGCGCAGATCGAGGTCTGTGGTGAGGAGATCCAGCACGACTTCCGGCCCGCCGCCCGCGGGGCCAGAGGTCATCAGCCGGCGATGGCGGTCCACGACGGCGGCCAGATCCCCGGCCCGCTCCCCGGACACCTGCCGCACCACGTGCTCGGTGATGGTCGCAAAGGCGACGTCCTCGTTCACGGCGAACAGCGGCAGCCGGTTGCGGGCACAAGCGGCGACGAGATCGTCCGGAATCGCTCCCAGCTCGGCCTCGCCGGCCGCGAGCCCGGCGACTCCGGCCCCGGCGAGGATGCGTACGAATGGCTCGGAATCGCCGGCGTCACGCCGCCAGGCCAGTCCGGTCAGGACGAGTTCGCCGCCCGACAGGTACCGGCTGGGATCCCGCAGGTCAGTGGTCATCACTCCCCGGACCGTGCGGTCGAGCTCGTCCTCGCCGCCCAGCAGCCGCAGGCCCAGCGCATTGGTTTCCAGCAGTGCGCGCAGCCGCATGGTCTCGCCGCCGATCTGTCTCGATGTTGCCGTGGAACCGTGTCTGAGGCTTCCCGAGGGCTGTGTCTGGTGTGCCCCAGGGAAAACGGTGAGATTACTGATCTCCACCCTTCATACGAATCTACAAGACGAAGGAGGCGACCAGCCAACTCCTTCATGGTTTCGGTGACTGCACCCCGGGAGCTCCGGGCTTGTGTACTTGGGCCTACCGCGTTAACAACACGTGAACGTCCAGTCGAGGGCCTGTGGCCTCCTGGCTTGAAGTGAACGCCCCCGACCGACGTAGAACCGACTTACGAATGAAGAGGCCGCACATGGACTTCCTTCGCCCCGCCAGCTGGGAGGAGGCGCTCGCCGCGAAGGCCGAGCACCCCACAGCTGTGCCGATCGCGGGTGGCACCGATGTGATGGTCGAGATCAACTTTGACCACCGCCGCCCGGAATACCTCCTGGACCTGAACCGCATCGGTCTGCTGGGGGAGTGGGAGGTCGGCGAGGAGAACGTCCGGCTCGGTGCCTCCGTCCCGTACACCCAGATCATGGAGCACCTGCGGGCCGAGCTGCCCGGCCTGGCGCTCGCCTCGCACACGGTGGCATCGCCCCAGATCCGCAACCGCGGCGGTGTCGGCGGCAACCTCGGTACGGCCTCCCCGGCCGGCGACGCCCACCCGGCGCTGCTCGCGGCGGGCGCCGAGGTCGAGGTGGAGTCGGTGCGCGGTACCCGCTTCATTCCGATCGACGAGTTCTACACCGGCGTCAAGCGCAACGCGCTGGAGCCGGACGAGCTCATCAAGATCGTGCACATCAAGAAGGCCGACGGCCCGCAGCAGTTCTCCAAGGTCGGCACCCGCAACGCGATGGTGATCGCGGTCTGCGCCTTCGGTCTGGCCCTGCACCCCGAGACCCGCACGGTCAAGACCGGCATCGGCTCCGCGGCCCCCACCCCCGTGAGGGCCCGCGCCGCCGAGGACTTCCTGAACGCCGCGCTGGAAGAGGGCGGCTTCTGGGAGAGCGGCAAGATCATCACCCCCTCGATCGCCAAGCAGTTCGCGGAGCTGGCCTCCGGCGCCTGCAACCCGATCGACGACGTCCGTGGCACCGCGAAGTACCGCCGTCACGCGGTCGGCATCATGGCTCGCCGCACGCTCGGCTGGACCTGGGAGCAGTACCGCGGCACCGGCGACACGCTTGAAGGAGCTGCATAACAATGCGCGTGAATTTCACGGTCAACGGCCGTAAGCAGGAGGCCGACGACGTCTGGGAGGGCGAGTCCCTTCTCTACGTGCTGCGTGAGCGGATGGGCCTGCCCGGTTCGAAGAACGCGTGCGAGCAGGGCGAGTGCGGCTCCTGTACGGTCCGCCTGGACGGCGTGCCGGTGTGTTCCTGCCTCGTGGCCGCCGGCCAGGTCGAGGGCCGCGACGTCGTCACCGTCGAGGGCCTCGCGGACTTCGCCCAGCAGCGCGCCGAGCAGGCAGGCTGCGCCTCCGGAGCTTGCGGCACCAGCCTGGACCAGGCCAAGCAGTGGGAGGCGAACCCCCGGAAGGCCTCGGACTCGCAGACCGGCGAGGGTGTCGAACTCTCCCCGATCCAGCAGGCGTTCATCGACGCCGGCGCCGTGCAGTGCGGTTTCTGCACCCCGGGCCTCCTCGTCGCCGCCGACGAGATGCTGGAGAAGAACCCCTCCCCGTCCGACCAGGACATCCGTGAGGCGCTTTCCGGCAACCTGTGCCGCTGCACCGGTTACGAGAAGATCCTCGACGCGGTCCGCCTGGCGGCCGCCCGTCAGGAAGAGGCGGTCTGATGCCACGGAACACCAGAGTCGCTACCGCTCCGGCCGGCACTCCCACCAACATCTCCCAGGGGTCGAAGACCAAGGGCGGTATCGGCGAGTCGACGCTCCGTCCGGACGGCACCCTCAAGGTGACGGGTGAGTTCGCGTACTCCTCCGACATGTGGCACGAGGACATGCTGTGGGGCCACACCCTCCGCAGCACTGTGGCTCATGCCGAGATCAGGTCGATCGACGTCTCCGAGGCGCTCGCGATGTCCGGCGTCTACGCCGTACTGACGTACGACGACCTGCCCACCGCGGTGAAGAACTACGGCCTGGAGATCCAGGACACGCCGGTGCTCGCCCACGGCAGGGTCCGGCACCACGGTGAGCCGGTGGCCCTCGTCGCCGCCGACCACCCGGAGACCGCGCGCCGCGCCGCCGCCAAGATCAAGATCGACTACGCCGAGCTGCCCGTCATCACCGACGAGGCCTCCGCGACCGCCCCGGACGCGCTGCTGATCCACGAGGGCCGCGACGACCACCACATCGGTCACGTCCCGCACCCCAACATCGTGCACCGCCAGCCGATCATCCGTGGCAACGCGGACGAGGCCGCCAAGCGCGCCGACGTGATCGTCAAGGGCGAGTACACCTTCGGCATGCAGGACCAGGCCTTCCTCGGCCCGGAGTCCGGCCTCGCCGTACCGGGTGAGGACGGCGGCGTCGACCTCTACGTCGCCACCCAGTGGCTGCACTCGGACCTGCGCCAGATCGCCCCCGTCCTCGGCCTGCCCGAGGAGAAGGTCCGGATGACGCTCTCCGGCGTCGGCGGTGCCTTCGGCGGCCGCGAGGACCTGTCGATGCAGATCCACGCCTGCCTCCTGGCCCTGCGCACCGGCAAGCCGGTCAAGATCGTCTACAACCGGTTCGAGTCCTTCTTCGGACATGTGCACCGTCACCCGGCGAAGCTCTACTACGAGCACGGCGCCACCAAGGACGGCAAGCTCACGCACATGAAGTGCAAGATCGTCCTGGACGGTGGCGCCTACGCCTCGGCCTCCCCGGCCGTCGTCGGCAACGCCTCCTCCCTCTCCGTCGGCCCGTACGTCATCGACGACGTCGACATCGAGGCGATCGCGCTCTACACGAACAACCCGCCCTGCGGCGCCATGCGCGGCTTCGGCGCGGTCCAGGCGTGCTTCGCGTACGAGGCCCAGATGGACAAGCTCGCGGCCAGGCTGGGCATCGACCCGGTCGAGTTCCGCCAGCTCAACGCCATGGAGCAGGGCACGCTCATGCCGACCGGCCAGCCGGTCGACTCGCCCGCCCCGGTCGCCGAACTCCTGCGCCGTGTCAAGGCCAGGCCGCTGCCGCCCGAGCAGCAGTGGCTGACCGGCGACGCCACCGGCTCGTCGGTCGACGTCCGCGCGCTGCCCGGCGGTCTGTCCAACACCACGCACGGCGAAGGTGTCGTACGAGGCGTCGGCTACGCGGTCGGCATCAAGAACGTCGGCTTCTCCGAGGGCTTCGACGACTACTCCACCGCCCGCGTGCGCATGGAGGTCGTGGGCGGCGAGCCGGTCGCGACCGTGCACACCGCGATGGCGGAGGTCGGCCAGGGCGGTGTCACCGTCCACGCCCAGATCGCCCGCACGGAGCTGGGCGTCCAGCAGGTGACCATCCAGCCCGCCGACACCAAGGTCGGCTCGGCCGGTTCCACCTCTGCCTCCCGCCAGACCTACGTCACCGGCGGTGCGGTCAAGCACACCTGTGAGAACGTCCGGGAGAAGGTCCTGGAGATCGGCCGGCGCAAGTTCGGCTCGTACCACCCCGCCTGGGCCACCGCCGAGCTGCTGCTCGAAGGCGGCAAGGTCGTCACCGACGGCGGCGAGGTCCTCGCCGACCTGGTGGACGTCCTGGAGGGCGAGGCGGTCGACCTCGAACTGGAGTGGCGCCACCGCCCGACCGAGGCGTTCGACCTGCGCACCGGCCAGGGCAACGGACACGTCCAGTACTCCTTCGCCGCGCACCGCGCGGTCGTCGAGGTGGACACCGAGCTCGGCCTGGTCAAGGTCATCGAGCTGTCCTGCGCGCAGGACGTCGGCAAGGCGCTCAACCCGCTGTCCGTCGTCGGCCAGATCCAGGGTGGTACCACCCAGGGCCTGGGCGTCGCGGTCATGGAGGAGATCATCGTCGACCCGAAGACCGCGAAGGTGCGCAACCCCTCCTTCACGGACTACCTGATCCCCACCATCCTCGACACGCCGACGATCCCCGTCGACGTACTCGAGCTGGCCGATGACCACGCGCCGTACGGCCTGCGCGGCATCGGCGAGGCCCCGACCCTGTCGTCCACTCCGGCCGTCCTCGCGGCGATCCGGAACGCGACCGGGCTGGAGCTCAACAGGACGCCGGTGCGCCCCGAGCACATCACCGGAACCTGACACAAGCTCTCCGGGCGGGGGGCCCAGGGAACGTCACACTTCCACGGCGCCCCGCCCGGAGTCTGAAGTACCGCCCCGCTCGCGGTCCTCAGCACAGCACCACCCGCAACACCGGTCTAACCAGCACCACCAGCACCACCAGTTCCAAGCCCAGTTCGTCTCGGGCCGTCCCCCGGGTCGTGCAGCCCACGCACCATCCCAAATCCCGCAGCTACCAATCTTTATGCGGGTGCCCCTTTGAACCTTGGGAGTAGGCACACCATGACCCAGTCGTCAGTGGAGCCGAAGACCACCGCCGAGGACGCGGGCTCCGGCTCTCGTACCCCCGCCGGCAGGTCTTGGCTCGACCGGTACTTTCACATATCCGAAAGAGGATCCACCGTCTCGCGTGAAGTGCGTGGCGGCGTCACCACCTTCATGGCGATGGCGTACATCCTCCTGCTCAACCCGCTGATCCTCGGCGGTCCGGACGTCGAGAAGAACGTCCTCAGCCAGCCGGCGCTCATCACCGCGACCGCCCTGGCGGCCGCCGCCACCACCCTGCTCATGGGCTTCGTGGGCAAGGTCCCGCTCGCCCTCGCGGCCGGTCTCTCCGTGTCCGGTGTGCTGGCCTCGCAGGTCGTGCCCGTGATGACCTGGCCGCAGGCCATGGCCATGTGCATCATGTACGGCGTGGTGATCTGCCTCCTGGTGGTCACCGGTCTGCGCGAGCTGATCATGAACGCGATCCCGCTCCCGCTGAAACACGGCATCACCATCGGCATCGGCCTCTTCGTCGCGATCATCGGCCTGTTCAAGGGCGGCATCGTCGGCCGCGGCCCGGAGTTCGGCACACCACTCACCCTCGGTGTGAACGGTGAGCTCCAGGGCTGGCCCGTACTGGTCTTCAGCATCACCCTGCTGCTGATCTTCATGCTCCAGGCGCGCAACATCCCCGGCGCGATCCTGATCGGTATCGTCATCGGCACGATCGTGGCCGTGATCATCCACAACATCGTCGGTCTCGACGCCAAGGCGTGGAACAACTCTCCGCCGGAGCTGAACGGCAGCATCGTCTCCGCACCGGACTTCTCGCTCTTCGGCGAGGTCACGTTCGGCGGCTGGGGCGACGTCGGCGCACTCACCGTCGGCATGATCGTCTTCACCCTGGTACTGGCCGGCTTCTTCGACGCCATGGCCACGATCATCGGTGTCGGCACCGAGGCCAAGCTCGCCGACGACAAGGGCCGGATGCCCGGCCTGTCCAAGGCGCTGTTTGTCGACGGCGCCGGCGGCGCGATCGGCGGTGTCGCGGGCGGCTCCGGCCAGACCGTGTTCGTCGAGTCCGCCACCGGTGTCGGTGAGGGCGCCCGTACCGGCTTCGCGTCGGTCATCACGGGTCTCTTCTTCGCGGCCTGCCTCTTCTTCACCCCGCTCACCGCGATCGTGCCGGCGCAGGTCGCCTCCGCGGCACTGGTCGTCATCGGCGCGATGATGATGCAGAACGCCCGGCACGTGGACTGGAGCGACCGGTCCGTCGCCATCCCGACGTTCCTGACCGTCGTCCTGATGCCGTTCACGTACAACATCACCGCGGGTGTCGCCGCCGGTGTCATCTCGTACGTGGCCATCAAGGTCGCCCAGGGCAGGGCCCGCGAGGTCGGTGCCTTCATGTGGGGCCTGACGGTGATCTTCGTCATGTTCTTCGCGATCAACCCGATCGAGCACTGGCTGGGCGTCGGCTGACGCCCGTAGCCCTCCACGCATCCGATACTGAAACCGACCCGCAGAGGAGGCCGACATGCTGGACATCGCAGACGAGCTGAACCGGTGGGTCGAGCAGGGGCGTGACTTTGCCGTAGCCACTGTGGTGGCGGTCGGCGGCAGCGCGCCGCGGCAGCCGGGAGCAGCCCTCGCAGTGGACAGCGAGGGCACGGCGATCGGCTCGGTCTCGGGCGGATGCGTGGAGGGCGCGGTCTACGACCTGTGCCGGCAGGCGCTGGAGGACGGCCGGACCGTCCAGGAGCGCTTCGGGTACAGCGACGAGGACGCCTTCGCCGTGGGTCTGACCTGCGGCGGCATCATCGACATCCTCGTCACCCCGGTACGTGCGGACTCTCCCTCGCGGGAGGTGTTCGCGGCAGCGCTGGCCGCCGCCGCCGGAGGGGAGGCGGCGGCGGTCGCGCGAGTCACCGACGGGCCGGCCGAACTGCTGGGCCGGGTGCTTCTCGTACGTACCGGCGCCACCGACGGCGCGTACGAAGGCGGGCTCGGCGGACACCCCGAGCTGGACCGTGCGGTCGCCGACGAGGCCCGCGCGATGCTGGACGCCGGCCGGACCGCGACCCTGGAGATCGGCGCCGACGGCAGGCTGTGCGGTCGGCCGCTCACCCTGCTGGTCGAATCGAGCGTGCCCGCCCCGCGCATGATCGTCTTCGGGGCCATCGACTTCGCCGCCGCGCTGGTGCGCGTCGGCAAGTTCCTGAACTACCACGTGACCGTGTGCGACGCACGGCCCGTCTTCGCGACGAAGACCCGCTTCCCCGAGGCGGACGAAATCGTCGTCGACTGGCCGCACCGCTACCTGGAGTCGACGGAGGTCGACAGCCGTACGGTGCTCTGCGTCCTCACCCACGACGCCAAGTTCGACGTCCCTTTCCTCGAACTGGCGCTCAAGCTTCCCGTCGCCTATGTCGGCGCGATGGGCTCCCGCCGCACCCACGAGGACCGCAACAAGCGGCTCCGGGCTGTCGGCGTGACCGAACTCGAACTGGCGCGCCTGCACTCGCCGATCGGCCTCGACCTCGGCGCGCGTACGCCGGAGGAGACCGCCCTGTCGATCGCCGCCGAGATCGTCGCGGGCCGCCGCGGCGGCAGCGGGGTCTCCCTCACCGGCGCACACACCCCGATCCACCACGACGGCCCGGACGCTCCGGTGGGGCGGATCGGCTCGGTGGCCTGACCGGCCGTTCGGCTGCCCGGCCCCTGACGCCCTGGGGCCGACGTGGCCAACAACTGCCGTACGGAGAAGCGGTTCGGCCACGGCGTCCACTACTGCCGCACCGCGCGCCGGGTGGAGTCGTTCATCGCCAACGGATTCAGCATGCTGCCGGTGCTGTTGCGTGGGGGAGTGTCGTAGTCGGCGGCGAACTGCCTTGGGCCGGGGGTCGCTTGATCCGCTGCGGTTCTGCGGTGGACGAGTAGGGTCACGACGTGACGGATACCGATGCACGCGGCGATCTGCGCCCGCCGAGCCTCAACGCCGATGAGAAGACGACACTGGTGGCCTCCGCACCGCCGGGGTGCCCTCCGGCACGAGTGTGCTCGGCCTGGTCAAGCATCTGACCGCGGTTGAGCTCAACTGGTTCGCCTGGGCCTCAACGAGATCATCGACGCCTGCGACGACTTGGACTGGCCGGGCGCTCGATCGCTTCGCGAGACGGCTCCGCCATCGATGCGCTGGCTCCTGGTACACATGATCGAGGAAACCGCCCGGCACGCCGGCCATGCCGACATTCTCCGTGAGCAGATCGGCGGGTCCGTCGGTCGTTAGCTCACACCGCCGTCAGCTCACACCGCGCGGGCGGAACTGGATGCTGATGCGGGGGCCGACGGGCCTGCTGGTCTTGAGTACGGCGTGCTCCCAGGTGCGCTGGCAGGACCCGCCCATCACTAGCAGGTCGCCGTGCCCCACGGGCTGCCGGATGACCGGCCCGCCGCCGTGGCGCGGCCGAAGGGCGAGGGCGCGGGGCTCGCCGACGGAGACGATGGCCACCATGGTGTCTTCCCTGCCGCCGCGACCGTGGGTATCGCCGTGCCAGGCCACGCTGTCGCGGCCGTCGCGGTAGTGGCACAGCCCGGCGGTACGGAACGGCTCGCCCAGCTCCGCGGCGTAGTACCGGCTCAGCGCGGAGCGGGCCTGGTCGAGGACGGGGTGGGGGAGCGGATCGTCCTCCCCGTAGTACGCGAGCAGCCGGGGCACGTCGACCACCTGCTCGTACATGGTCCGCCGCTCGGCGTGCCAGGGCACGTGGGCCGCCAGCCACTCGAACAACGCGTCCGCCCCGGAAACCCAGCCGGGCATTAGATCCAGCCAGGCCCCGTCCCCCAGCACCCGCCGCCGGACGCCGGCCAGCGGCCGCAGGGTGATCTCCTCCTGCACATCGAGGAGCGAAGCCTGAAAATGAAAGCTCACACCCCCACCATACGCCTCCTTCGAACGTGCGTGCGAGCGAACGCCGTGCTCGGGTGCCCGCGAGTGCGCCTGGCCTCCTCCCCTGCAGTCCCAGCTACAAGCTTCCGGCGAGATAGGCGCGGCTGTGTGCGAGCGACACCTCGCGGGCGAGGAGGGTCATGCTCTGTCCTGCACTCCTCAGTGAAACCGCGATCCGATCGCCTTCCTGCCGAGTCAACGAGAAATCGTGATGCGGCTGCCCAGTCCATCCTGCAATCCGAAGATCGGTCACATGCTTGAATTCAAGGTAGAATTCGAACATGTTGAAGTGCTGTTCCTGTCCATCCGTGTGAGGAGTCGTGGGGAGGTGTCGGGTGTCGAATCCAAGAGTGACAGACGTCTGGCGCTCGTCGATGTGGAGATAGAACAGGTCGCAGGACTCCAGAGGGGGTGGCGTCTCGTACAATTCGCGAATTGCGCCGGGATGTGCCAAGAATTCTGGCCAGTCAGACGCGTTCATAGAAGGCCTTTTCGTACGTCGGTGGAATTGATGTGTACCGAATGGAGTCGAGCTTGCGGGCGAAGTGGTGGGTGCCGGTGTCGCTGCCGTCGGTGTCGCGGCTGAACATGCCGATGTGCCCGGCGAGCAGTGAATCGCTGCACTCAAACGACAGGGTGACACCGTCGCCAGTCGTCTCCACGCCCACGCGATGTTCTGCCCTGGGCCTCAGGCTGATGCGGGCCGCTGTCACCGGTGGGTCCCAATGCTGCAGCGTGAAGTGTTCCACTGCCAGGAACTGGACGTGACACTGCAGGGTATCTCCGGCGCCCTCGCCCCATTCTTTCGGCATTCGATCCGGAAGTCGTGGGAAATCCAGCCTCAGAGTGACGGTAGGGCCTCGCCGGTCAAGGTGAATTGATCGCAACCGGATATTCGAGAGATCCGGAACGGTGTCGTAGAACGGTGTGAACACCTCGGGATTCCGGAGGAACTCAGTCCAGGTCATAGTAGTAATGCTCCTCGGTTCCGGGGATCTGTCCATTCCTCGTGTTGTCGTATGGACGTACATGCACATGTGGTCCTTGGTGGCCCGGTGTGCCGGGCTCTTGGTGACCGAACCAGTGATCCTGGTAAACGACGATGTCTCCGTTGGGTGCTTCGTACCATTCTTCACGATAGAAGATCGGTTGGTGGTCTGGGCCTATCAGTTGTTTCGCGCCCGCCCATTCCGGGCCGGTGGCCGGAACATAGTCATTGACGTCGAACGGCTCGGTGCCTTCGGGAATGCCGGCTTGCCGCAGAGCAGTGGATTTCGCCTCCTCCTTGGAACGCCCTACCTTCTGGGGGCATACATCCGGCGCGAGCCCGAGGGGGTCTGTCCAGCCGTGCGGGTTGTCAACATAGGCGACAGGATTCGGGGCGGGCGTCAGCCCCAAGGGGTCAGGTGAGAGAAAGCGAGCCGTTTCAGGATCGTAGTGACGGAAGATGCTGTAGTGGAGACCGCTCTCGGGGTCGAAATACTGGCCGGGGAAGCGCAGGGGAGTGTAGCCGGTGGCGTCTGTGTTCCAGGTGGTAGCGCCCCACAGGGTGGCGCGGGTGTGCCAGGCAATGTCGCCACGCTCGTCGATGAGTTCGCTTGGTGTGCCGACCAGGTCGGTGACTACGGCGAAGAATCGGCGGTCGATTTCTTCCTGGTCTGCGCTGATGATGCGTTCCGTCTGGGACAGGGGGTGCAGGCCGTTGTGGTCCCAGGTGAGGGTGACCGGGTGGGGGAGGTCGGCGCAGTTTGTGGTTTGCTCGCACAGGGTGGTGCCGTCCCACGTGAAGTCCACTTGCTCGAGGACGATTTCGCCTTCGGCGGCCAGACGTTGCTTGGCTGTGCGGCGGCCGAGAGGGTCGTACTGGTAACGCCAGCGGGTGCCGTCTGGTGTGGTGAGGGAAGTGAGGCGGTCCTCGGCGTCCCATTCGTAGCGCCAGGAGGCGGGCTTGCGTGAGAGGCGCGTCTTCTGGCGCAGAACCACCCGGCCTTGGGCGTCGTGTTCGTAGCGGACGTTGCCGGCGCGGGCGATTCGGGTACCGGTGTAGAGGCGGGGTCCCGTGGCGTCGTGGCCGGGGTGAGATGCGGGCCACGACGCTTGGGTCTGGTTACCCGCCTCGTCGTATGCGTAGTGCTCGTTCCAGCCCGCTGCGTGGACGGCAGTGACGCGGCCGGCCGAGTCGAGGTCGAAGCGGCGGGCGCCGGACAACTGGTCCTCGATGCCAACGAGGTTGCCGTCCGCGCGGTAGCTGTAGCCCCGGCGTTGGAGAGTGCGGCCGTCTGGGCCGGTGACGTGCTGACTGGTCAGGCGGCCGAGTTCGTCGACGTCGTGCGTCAGGGTGATGGTCTCGCCGATCCGGCGGGTGAGTTCCCGCCCGGTTGCGTCGTGCGCGAACGACAGCGTGCGGCCTGAGGTGGTGAGCTTGATGCAGTTGCCGGCCGAGTCGTAGGACCATTCGCTGACCGCGCCGGTCGGAGACGTGCGCGTGGTCCGGCGACCCAGCTTGTCGTAGGTGTAGGTGAGCCTGCGGTCGTTTACCGCTTCCGTTCGTATGCGCCCGGCGCGGTCACGCACGTACATGAGGCTCGAGCTGGGGCCGGTCGCCATGACCAGCCGGTCCGAGAGGTCGTACTCGTACTGCGTGACGGCACCGTCCACGTTCTTCTCTACCCGCTTGTCGAGCGCGTTGTACTTGAAGCGAATGCTTTGGCCCAGGCCATTCGTGCGGGCCGTGAGTCGGCCGGCGGCGTCGTGGGTGTACGTGAGTGTGCGGCCGTCGAAGTCGGTCTCGGAGATCAGGTGGCCAGCCGGGTCGTACTCGTAACTCCAGCTCAGTCCCTGCGGATTGGTGACCGAGGTGAGGCGCAGTTCGGCATTGTGCGTGAACTCGTACCGGACGCCGTCCGGACCTGTCCGGGCTGTCAGCAGGTCGAAGTGGGCGTACTCGAAGCGCGTGACGCGACCGAGCGCGTCGGTGTGGCTGGTGCAGTTGCCTTCACCGTCGTAGGCCCAGGTCTGTTCGGAGCCGTCTTGCTCGGTGCGCTTCGCAAGATTGCCTTCGACCGTCCAGGCCAGGCGGGTGACGTTGCCCAAGGGGTCGCAAATGGTGACCGCACGGCCGAGGGCGTCCCGCTCATAGTGTGTAGTGGCTCCGAGTGGGTCCGTGATCTCCACGGGCAATCCGGCTCCGTTGCAGCGAATACGAGTGACGCAACCGAGGCCGTCGGTCACCGACGTGAGGTGGCCCGCCGCGTTGTATGTGAACGCAGTCGTCGCGCCGGCGGGGTTGGTTACCGAGGTGCGGTTGCCGCGCTCGTCGAACGTCTGCCGCCATTTGCTCCGATCGGGATTGACAATGCTGACAGGGAGCCCGGTCGCGTTGTACTCCGTCGACACCTCGTGACCGTCCGGACGGAGGACGGAGATCAGCAGTCCGTCCGTGTCACGGCGGAAGGAGGTCGTACGGCCGAGAGGGTCGGTCCTGGACAACAGCCGGTTGAACCGGTCCCACTCGGATCGCGTGATCGAGCCGTTCGCATCGATTTCCGCGACGACCTGGCAAGCGTCGTTGATCAGGTACCGGCGCACATGACCGCTGCCGGTGGTAGCCGTGGTGACGCGCAGTCCCGTGTCGGGGTCGATGTCGTCGTAGGACAGGCGCAGGCTCATGTGGCCGGCTTCGCCGGCTTCGGCGATGCATCGGTTGCGGTCGTCGTAGGCGTAGTCGTAGCGACTGTTGTTGGTGTCCGTCCAGGAGGTGATGCGTCCTGCGGCGTCGTACGTGAATCGGAATGGCCGTCCGGAGGAGTTGATGACCTCGGTGAGATGGCCGTCGGTGTAGCCGTAGCGGAGTATCTCCGGTCCGTCGGCGAGCGACAGGCAGGTGATCCTGCCGTCCTCCGTGATCAGCTGCAAGTGGTAGCCGCCGCTGTGCACGATTGCGGTGGGTGTGCCTTCGGAGTCGTACTCGAAGGTGACGAAGTTGTGATTGCGGTCGGAGATCTGGACGATCGGCGCCACGCCGTCGCCGCCGCCGGGCGGATCGATGAAATGCCGGACGTGCCCGGTACTGGGGTTGGTCAGGATGTAGCCGCCGTCCTGTGTGCGCTCCAGTGGCCATCGAGGACCGTCGACAGGCAACGTGGGGACGCCTGGTGCCGGGTGGGGGTAGGCCAGGAGCAGGCCGTCCTCCGCGATGAACACGACACCCTCGGCGTCCACTTCGAGATGCTGGTCGGCGGTGCTGGACCAGGACGGCCCGAACCAGCGACCGGCCGTGTAGCCGGATTCCGCACGGCGGGTGAAGGCCAGCGGAAGGACACCAGGAAGGACGACATCTGTCTGCGGGAGGAACATTCTGCCCGTCGCCAGGTCGACCGGGTCGGTGTCCTTGCAGGTCTTCTGGTTGTCCGGGGTCTCGTGGCCCTTCGTGCCGTCCTCGTTCAGGGTGCGGCGCCCTTGTCCGTCCGGGAGGTGCTTGGCGATGCCCGCGGCCTTCTTGGCGGCGCCCAGGCCGCGGGTGCCGGCGAGCTCCGGCAGGAGTTTGCCGGCACCCTCCTGCGGGTCCTTGCGGAATTCGTCGATCATGGTCTTCGCGGTGCCCACCGGGTCGTTCGCGGCGGTGACCAGACCGGCCGCGGTGCGGTTGAGGTTCATCGCGTACTCGGCCGGGTGCGTCAGGTTGTACACGTCCAGGGGATTCACCCCGCGGGCGAAACTCACGATGCCGGCGGTGCCCTTGACCATGCCTCCGACCACATGGTTGGCGTCCAGCGTCATGGCCACCAAACCGTCTTCGAGCTGCTCCCGGTACGAGGGTTTGGCGGGGGCCGCGTCCCGGGCCGCCCGTACGGCGGACTGGGCCGTGCCCGCGGCCTCGTCGCGCTGGCGGCGGGCTTCGGCGAGCTTCTCCTCGGCGGCTGTCATCCCTGCAGTCCCGGGGTCGGAGAACACGCCCGGCTTTGTCGGCTTGTCGTCGTCCGGCGCGTCCAGGTACGCCCTGACCTCCGACATGTGGACGGCGCGGGCGTCGTCGGAGGTCTTCTTCGCCTTCCTGTACTCCTCGATCGCCTCCTGCGCCTGGCCCTGTGCCCACTCCACCGTGTCGGCGAACCGGCCCAGCGCTCCTGCGGCCTTCTCGAAGGCGTCCGCAGCCTTGAACCACTTCGGTGGCTCCTTGGCGACTGTCTCGCGGAAGGCGGTGGCCGAGGCGCCCTTGAAGCCTTCCGTGTCGAGGCCCTTGATGCCGTTGCCGACCTTGTCGAACGAGCTCCGGAAGTCCTTCAAGTGCGCGACCGTCGACCTGAGCTTGTCCACACTGCCGTGGACCAGCTTCTTGGGATCGTCTGTCTGTCCCAGTTCGGGTTCGGCGACATCGGCACCCAGATAGTTCGCCACCGAACCGCTCTTGTCCCGGACGAAGTTGGCGCCACCCTGCCAGCCGGCGCCCTCAACCGCGTCGGCCGTCTTGCCGCCGGCCCACTCGACCACCTCACCGGTGGTCTCGGCCACGCCTTCCGCGGCGTCTTCCAGCCAGTCCGGTGTCCACTCGCCCATCAGTTGCTTCCCCCGGTCTCACCCTGCTGCTGGGCCTTCGCCCGCTCCTCCGGCGACGGACCGAAAGCCTGGTCCAGCGCCCGCTCCCGCGTCTGCTCATCGATTCCGGCCGTGTCCATCACCAGGTCGTTGAGGCTGCCGATCCGGCCCTCGGTCGACACGGTCCGGCCGGTGTCCTGCCACGTCTGGGCCGCGTCCGATCGCAGCTCGTCGAACGACTGCGCGCTGTAGTCCGGGGTGTAGGTGTCAGCTGAGAAGACTCCTCCCCAGGACTTCTTCTCCACCTCGTCCTCGCTCAGATGCGGATTGCCCCACGCCGCATTGGCGGCCACCTTGAAGGAGCCCTGGATGTACTGGTCCTCCTCCCACAGCGTCCCGGCCGCTATCCCCAGCTGCGCCGCCAGCGTGCTCGCGTCCTGCACCAGCGCCCGCACACCCCACTCCCAGCGCTCGCAGAAGTCCTCGAAATCCCCGGCCAGCTCGGGGTGGCCCGCCTCCATCCCCGTCAGGGCCAACGACTCGAACCCGGCGCCCATCGAGGCATCGGACGCCGTGCCGACCTCGCGCAACTCCGCGACCGCGCCCCGCAGGCCCTCGGTGATGTTCTTGACCGCCGCGGGATCGACCCTCAGGTCCTCGTCCCCGCCGTTACCGCTCACCGTGTGGCCTCGCCGTCCACCGCGACAGAGTCCGGCACGATCCCCTGCACCGGCGGAAACATCATCGAACCGTCCTCCTCGGCCACATTCACCGCGACTCCCGTAGGCCCGTCGAGCGTGGGTACCACCGCGTCCAGCAATCGTGCGCCCAGCACCGCCAGGAACTCCCACTCCGCTTCCGCCACGGAACCACGCGCCGCCGCGAAGCGCGCCAGTGCCTCCTCGTCCGTGAAGGAGTAGACCCACCGGACACCGCCCAGGACGGCGGACATCAGTGCGCCGTCCAACACCGGCACCAGCACCACCGCACGCCGGAACTCACCCAGCAGTCGGGCCGGTTCGCCGCTTCCCGTGCGCGCGGCATCGATCTCCCTCAGCAAGCTCATGTCGGCCGCCCCCGTTCGTCATCTCGTCTCCCCCGTCCGCCCCGAGCACCGTACGACAAGGTGCCTCGTGTGGCGCGGGCAGGCAGGTACGGCGTGTGGTGCGGCCGTTACCCAGGGGCGCTTTTGGAGAACCTGCACATCGTGTGTGCGACTGGGTCACTTCCCTTTCACCGGCCCTCGATTTGCCGGATATGCCCCGCGCGTTTGGTGGAGGTACATCCGTATTGGTTCCGTGCGGACGGGTGGCCGGGCGTATCTGTTACTCGATCTTGCGAATAGGTTGTCACCATTCCGTGAACGAAGCTGCACGCCCGTCGTCCGTCGTGCCGCGGTGTCCGTCGGGGGGCGTCAACGGGATTGGCTGGCGGCCCCGTTCGCGTGCTTTCATCTGCGCACTGCGGCACTTGTGAGAGCGCCGCAGGAGTGGCCGGACCGTCTTCGTTGCGGCTCGCTCCACGTCACTGAGAAGTACTCCAACAAATGAAGGGAATGCGCGTAATGCGTAACGACCTCGAGACCCGTGAGATCGCCGACGCGGAGCTGGACGCCGTCTCCGGCGGTATTGTCAGCGTTTCCGGCGGCCTGGCCGGCGCCGTGACCAGCGACGTCACCGGCGCCGTGAACTCCCTCCAGACCACCCAGGCCCTGCAGGGCATCGCCGGCCAGGCCGTCGGCCAGGCCTCCGGCATCACCGGCGTCTACGCCAACACCTCCGCCGTCACCGGTATCGCCGGTATCTGAGCGGATTTCCGCCACCGGCCTTCATCGCCTGGGGCGTTGCACGATCTGACGGGTGCGCACGCGTTCCCGCGAGAATGCCCATGAACCCCGGAGCGCCCCGCGTTCCGGGGTTCATGTCGCCCAGTTGAAGGAATAGTTTCCGTGCAGTTCCGTCAAAAGGCGCTTTCCAAGCTGCAATCGCCCGAAGAACTCCATCTGCCGGTACGTTTCGCGCGTCCGCAGGGCCGGCTCGTCCTGGCCGTCACGGTCGTCGTCATGGCAGTCGCGATCTTCTGGGCCCTCACCGGTTCCGTGTCGTCCAAACTGAGCGCGCCCGGCATTCTCACCCGTGCCGAGGGAAGTTACATGCTGCAGAGCCCGGTCGCGGGTCAGGTCACCGAAGTCCTCGTGAAGGAAGGCCGGATGCTGGCCGCCGGTGCCCCGGTGCTCAGGGTCCGTACGGAGCAGGGCGACCGGACCGTGCGCGCGGTGGCCGGGGGCCGGGTGACGTCACTCGTCGCCGAGATCGGCTCGGTCGTCCGGGCCGGCGCCGACGTGGCCACCGTGGAACGGGTGGACGATCCGGACGACCCGCTCGTGGCAATGCTGTACGTGCCCGGCGGCAGCGGCTCGACGATCCCCGTGGGCGCCGCCGTCGATCTGAGCGTCCAGTCCGTCCCCCGGCAGCAGTTCGGTGTGCTGCGCGGCCGCGTCAAGGCGGTCGGCCGCGCACCCCAGACAGAAGCGCAGATCAGCAGCTTCCTCGGCGACAGCCGGCTCGCCGCGCAGTTCGCCAGCCAGGGCAACCCCGTCGCGGTGCTGGTGCAGCTGGAGCGCTCCGCCGCCACCGAGTCCGGCTACGCGTGGTCCTCCACGGACGGCCCCCCGTACGCCGTCGACTCCACGACGCCGGTCACCGGCGCCGTCCACCTGTCCGCGCAGCGCCCCGTCGACTGGCTGCTGCCATGACCGCCCCGCAGGAAGCCGCCCGGGGGGCCGCCGAGGATGCCCAGCAAGGTCACGGCCCCGACGCGGCTCCGGCCCAGGCCCGGCCCGCGGCCCCCCAACTGCCGCCCCCCGCCGGACGCCGGCG
Source organism: Streptomyces mabaensis (assembly GCF_053763515.1). Lineage (NCBI taxonomy): Bacteria > Bacillati > Actinomycetota > Actinomycetes > Kitasatosporales > Streptomycetaceae > Streptomyces > Streptomyces mabaensis. The sequence continues at coordinate 160,288 of NZ_JBSOPZ010000002.1, read as the reverse complement.
CCACCGCCCCGAGCCCAAGGGCGGCGCGCGCCGCCGCCGTCCGGAACCGGCGGCGGGCCGCAGCAGCGGGCGCCGCGCCGCACGCGGCAGGTCCGCGACCGCAGCCGGGGGCCGCGCCCCCAAGGGCCGCACGCCCCGCCCGGTCCGCACCCCCACCGTGCTGCAGATGGAGGCGGTGGAATGCGGCGCCGCCGCGCTGGCCATGGTGCTCGGCCACTACGGTCGCTTCGTCCCCCTGGAAGAGCTGCGCATCGCCTGCGGCGTCTCCCGCGACGGCTCCCGCGCCAGCAACCTCCTCAAGGCCGCCCGCAGTTACGGGCTGAAGGCCAAGGGCATGCAGATGGATCTGGCGGCGCTCGCCGAGGTGCCCGCCCCGGCCGTCCTGTTCTGGGAGTTCAACCACTACGTCGTGTACGACGGCATGGGCCGCCGCTTCGGCCGCCGCGGCGTGTACATCAACGACCCCGGCAACGGACGGCGGTTCGTACCGCTGGACGACTTCGACACCAGCTTCACAGGCGTCGTGCTCACCTTCGAGCCGGACGACGGTTTCCGCCGCACCGGCCGCAAACCGGGCGTCATGGGCGCCATGCCGGCCCGCCTGCGCGGCACGTCGGGCACCATGCTCGCCGCCGTGATCTCCAGCCTTCTGCTGGTGGTCGTCGGCGCCTCGGTGCCGGCACTGAGCCGTACGTACATCGACATGTTCCTCATCGGCGAACAGACGTCCCTGCTGGGCGTGCTCTTCGCGTCGATGGCGGTCGCCCTCGTGCTGTCCGCGACCCTCACCGCGCTGCAACAGGCCAACCTGCTGCGCGGACGCATCATCTCCTCCACCCTCGGCAGCGCCCGTTTCCTGCGGCACCTGCTCAGACTTCCGGTCACCTTCTTCTCCCAGCGCAACCCGGCCGACCTGGTCCAGCGCCTGCAGTCCAACGACGCGGTCGCCGAGACCCTCGCCCGGGACCTGGCCGCGGCGGGCGTGGACGCCGTGGTGGTCGTGCTCTACGCGGTGCTGCTGTGGACGTACGACCCGCAGCTCACCGTCGTCGGTGTGCTGATCGCCCTGCTCAACGTGGTCGCCATGCGGATCGTGATCCACGTACGGGCCACCGGCACCCAGAAACTGCGCGCCGACATCGCCCGGCTGACCAACACCTCCTACAGCGGTCTCCAGCTCATCGAGACCATGAAGGCCACCGGCGGCGAGAACGGCTTCTTCCGCCGCTGGGCCGGACAGCACGCGACCACCCTCGACGTACAGCAGCGGCTCGGCGTGCCCAGCGCCTGGCTGGCGATCGTCGCGCCCACGCTGGCCGCCCTCAACAGTGCGCTGATCCTGATGATCGGCGGCCTCCGGGCGGTGGAGGGGCACCTCTCCATCGGTCTGCTCGTCGCCTTCCAGGCCCTGGTGACCAGCTTCACCGCGCCGATCACCCGCCTCAACGGCGTCGCGGGACGGATCCAGGACTTCGCGGCCGACGTCGCCCGCCTCAAGGACGTCGAGAACTTCCCCGTCGACCCGCTCTACACACGGCGCGAGCCCGCCGGCGGCACCCGCCGTCTCAAGGGCCATGTGGAGCTGGACCACATCACCTTCGGCTACAGCCCCCTGGACGCGCCGCTGCTGGAGGGGTTCTCGCTCTCCGTCGGCCCCGGGCAGCAGGTCGCGCTCGTCGGCGGCTCCGGCAGCGGCAAGTCCACCGTCTCCCGGCTGATCGCAGGCCTCTACGCCCCCTGGGAGGGCGTCATCCGCATCGACGGGATGCGGCTGGAGGACATCCCGCGCGGCGCGCTGGCCGCCTCCGTCTCCTTCGTCGACCAGGACGTCTTCCTCTTCGAGGGCACCGTCCGCGACAACGTCACCCTGTGGGACCCCTCCATCCCGGACGAGGCCGTCACCGCCGCGCTCGAGGACGCGGCCGTACTGGACGTGGTCGCCCGCCGTCCCGGCGGCATCCACAGCCGCGTCGAGCAGGACGGCCGCAACTTCTCCGGCGGACAGCGCCAGCGCCTGGAGATCGCCCGGGCGCTGGTGCGCCGGCCCAGCGTGATGGTCCTCGACGAGGTGACCAGCGCCCTGGACGCGGTGACCGAGCAGCTCATCATCGACAACCTGCGGCGCCGCGGCTGCGCCTGCGTGGTCATCGCGCACCGGCTGAGCACGGTCCGCGACAGCGACGAGATCGTCGTACTCGACCGGGGCAGGGTCGTCGAACGCGGGCGGCACGAGTACCTGGCCGCCGCGCACGGCCCGTACGCCGAACTGGTCAAGGAGCACTGACGTGACCTCCCCCCACCCCCCGACGGTCACCGGCGCACACCCGGGCGGGGCCCACGACCCGGTCGTCGCCGCCCTCGGCGCGCTGGGCACGCCGGTCGACTGCACCGGCATGCGCAGCCTGTCCCTGGAGGGCCCGCTCGTGCTGTGGCTCGTCGTGGACGGCGAACTGGACCTCTTCGCGGTCGATGCGGCGCAGCTGGGCCACTGGCACTTCCTGGGCCGGCTGGGGGCGGGCACGCTGCTGCTGGGCCCGGTGGAAGGGCCCGACCACACGCTGGTCGGCCGGCCCCTGCAGGGGTGCCTGCTGCGGCGCATCGAGCTGCGCGAGCTGTACCGGCCCGGGTACGGCCAGACACCCGGGTACGGCGAGACCTGGGCCTCCCCGGACGGAGTCCCGTGGGACACCGCCCAGTTCTACGCCGGGCAGTGGCACGCCGACCAGGGGCAGTACGCCGCCGCGGCGCCGAGCCCGCTCGAGGACGCCTTCGCACGCGGCATCGGCCGCGGCCTGCGCGTGCTCTACCAGGCGCCGCTGGACGGCCGCGCCACCATCGAGCAGAGCGTCGCCGACGACGACATCCTGTGGATGCAGATCGCGCCGGGCAGCGTGCAGTACGGCGCCGCGTACGCGGCGGATGCGGCCGGCGCCCTGCTCGTCGACGCGGCGATGTGGCAGGGCATGGTCGACCAGCAGTACCGGCTGCTGTCCGCGCTGGACCGCTGGATCGAGCAGCTCGAACGCGCCCACGAGGACCGTACGGCGGCCGGCATCGAGGCCGGCGAGGCCGCCCGTACCCAGGCGGACCAGGCGTTGCTGGCCTCCATCGGGCGCCCCGGCCGGGACACCCGCGGCCGCCGAGCGAGCGACGACGCGACCTTCGCCGTATGCCGCCTGGTCGCCGACGAGGCCCGTATCACCCTGGCCGAGCCGAGCGAGGCCGGCGCCGCCTCCGGCCGGCTGGACCCCGTCGAACGCGTCGCGCTCGCCTCGCGGATCCGCACCCGCGTGGTGAAGCTCGACGGGCGCTGGTGGCAGGAGGACAGCGGGCCCCTGGTGGGCCGGCGCGAGGACGACGCGACGCCGGTCGCGCTGCTGTGGCGACGCGGCGGGTACGACGCCGTCGACCCGGCGGCCGGCACGCGCGAGCGCGTCGGCAAGGCCAACGAGGCCGCCTTCGAACCGCGCGCCGTCATGCTCTACCGCCCGCTGCCCGACGGGCCGGTGGGCCTGCCGGCGCTGCTGCGCTTCAGTGTGCGCGGCACCCGTACCGAGCTGCGCAGCATCATCCTGGGCGGGCTGGTCGCGGTCGGCCTGGGCGCGCTGGTGCCCATCGCCACCGGCAAGGTGCTCGGCCAGTACGTGCCCAACGCCGAGAACAGCCTCATCGTGCAGAGCGCCCTGGCGCTCATCGCGACCAGTGTCGTCGCGGCCGCCTTCATGCTGCTGCAGAACATCTCCATCCTGCGCATGGAGGGCCGCATCGAGGCCACCCTGCAACCGGCGGTGTGGGACCGGCTGCTGCGGCTGCCGCCGAAGTTCTTCACGGGCCGCTCCACCGGCGAACTCGCCAGTGCGGCCATGAGCATCAGCTCCATCCGCCGCGTCCTGTCCGGCATCGGCTCGGTCTCCGTACAGGCGAGCACGGTCGGCGCGATGAACCTCGTGCTACTGCTCGTCTACAGCGTGCCGCTGGCGATGGCGGCGGTCGCCATGCTGCTGGTCATCGCGGGGATCTTCCTGGGCCTGGGCCTGTGGCAGCTGCGCTACCAGCGGCAGTTGATCGAGCTCGGCAACAAACTGAACAACCAGGCCTTCCAGACCCTGCGCGGACTGCCCAAGCTGCGCGTCGCCGCGGCCGAGAGCTTCGCCTACGCAGCCTGGGCACGCGAGTTCGCCCGTACCCGCGAACTGCAGCAGCGCGTCGGCCGGATCAAGAACATCATCACGGTGCTCAACGCGGTCTATCTGCCGCTGTGCACGCTCGTGATGTTCATGCTGCTTGCCGGACCGGCCCGCGGCTCGCTGTCCGCGAGTGAGTTCCTCACCTTCAGCACCGCTGTGACGATGATGCTGTCCGCGGTCACCCAGCTGACCGGCGCGCTCCTCTCGGCCGCCGCCGTGCTGCCGATGTTCGAGCAGGTCAAGCCGGTCTTCCAGGAGACCCCCGAGGTACGCGGCTCCAGCACCCAGCCGGGCGAGCTGACCGGCGCCGTCGAGGCCCGGCAGCTGTCCTACCGGTACACGGACGACGGCCCGCTGGTCCTCGACGACGTCACCTTCCAGGTGCGGGAAGGGGAGTTCGTCGCGATCGTGGGCGCCAGCGGCTGCGGCAAGTCGACCCTGCTGCGGCTGCTCATCGGCTTCGACAGGCCGGCCTCGGGCAGCGTGCTGTACGACGGCCAGGACCTGGCGGCGCTCGATCAGGCAGCCGTACGCCGCCAGTGCGGCGTCGTACTCCAGAACGCGCAGCCCTTCACCGGCTCGATCCTCGACTGCATCTGCGGCGCGGAGACGTTCTCGCTGGAGGAGGCCTGGGAGGCCGCCGCGATGGCGGGCCTGGCCGAGGACATCAAGGCCATGCCCATGGGCATGCACACCATGCTGTCCGACGGCGGCGGCACTGTATCGGGCGGCCAGCGACAGCGGCTGATGATCGCTCAGGCGCTCATCCGCAAGCCGCGCATCCTGTTCTTCGACGAGGCCACCAGCGCGCTGGACAACGAAACCCAGCGCGTGGTCATCGAGTCCACCCGCGCGCTGCGCGCCACTCGCGTCGTGATCGCCCACCGGCTGTCCACGATCATGGACGCGGACCGGGTGATCGCCATGGCGGACGGCCGGATCGTCCAGCAGGGACCGCCGGCGGAACTGCTCGCGGACACGGGCGGCCTGTTCCACGACCTGGTCCGCCGCCAGATCAGCTGACCGCGGTGCATCGGTTGTCGGCGCCGGGGCACAAGGGCACCGTACGACAACTCGTTGGAACGGAAACAGAGATGAGTGTGATGGCGTGTCCTTCTCCAACCACCCCCAGACGCCGAACGACGACGCGCAGACCCACCCGGCCGCGGGCGTGAAGCGGAGCAACGGAGTGGCGATCGCCGCGCTCGTTCTCGGCGTCGCGGCGATCCTCCTGTTCTGGACCGTCTTCGGCGGCATCGTGCTGGGCTTGGTCGCTGTGATTCTCGGCATTGTCGGCGCACGCAAGGCACGTGGGGGCCGGGCGCCGCACGGCAAGATGGCGATCATCGGCGCGGTGCTCGGCGCGCTGGGCCTGATCGCATCGGTCGTGATCATCGCGATCGGCGCGTCGATCCTCAACTCGGACGAGTTCAAGGACTTCAACGACTGCGTCCAGCACGCCGAGACGCAGAGTGAGCGTGACGCGTGTGAGAAGGACTTCAACCAGGACATGAACGGCTGACCGGCGTTCACAGGGCCCGGCCGCGGTGGCCGGGCAGGCATGACATGGCGGCGTCCCCCCACCGGAGGAGGGCGCCGCCGAGTTGCGCCCAGCGGCCGGAGGTGCGACCGCCCGGCCGGCCTCGGAACCAGCCTTGAACTGGACAGACATCTCCCTTGGCCCCGGCAGGCAGCCTGGACATCAACCGATCGGTTGACCCCCGAGTCAGCCGTCCCGCGTGGCGCATGCGGCCGGTACACCGACAGGACGGAACCATGGGCGGGCCCACCATGGATCTCAGAGCGGGACGTGCCCGGACCGGCCCGGGAAGCCCTCGTACCGTGCGCCGCCGGCCGCTCGCGGTGCGTACGAGGATGAGGACGACCCTGACCGCGCTGCGCACCTTGACGCACCTTGACCCACCTGAGAGGAGCACCCCCATGCCCCCTGCCGACCGCGCCCTGCTGACCGCCGCGGACGAAGGCGACGCCGATGCCGTGCGCGCGGCACTCACCGCCGGCGCCGACATCGAGACGCGCGACGAACACCGCCGCACCCCGCTCCTGCTCGCCGCCCTCGGCGACCACGTGGCGGCGGCCGAGGTGCTCGTCGCCGCCGGCGCCGACCCCGACGCGCGGGACGACCGCGACGACAGCCCCTGGCTGGTCACCGGCGTCACCGGCGGCGTCCGCATGATGCGCACCCTGCTCCCGGCCCGCCCCGACCTCACCCTGCGCAACCGTTTCGGAGGCACCGCCCTGATCCCCGCCGCCGAACGCGGCCATGTCGACTACGTACGGGCCCTGCTCCGCGAGACCGACATCGACGTCGACCACGTCAACCGGCTCGGCTGGACCGCGCTGCTCGAAGCGGTCATCCTCGGCGACGGCGGCCATGCGCACCAGGAGATCGTGGAACTGCTCATCACCGCCGGGGCCACACCGGACCTCCCGGACGGCGACGGAGTCACCGCGCTCGAACACGCGGAGCGCCGCGGCTTCACGGAGATCGCCGGCCTGCTGAGGGCCGTACGGTGATGCGCCACACCGAGGCCGGCCGTACCGAGCGCCGCCCTGTGCCGCGGCGGCGCACCGCGCTGACCGCGGCGGCGGTCGCGGCGACCGTCGCCGCCCTGGTCGCGGGCTGCACTTCGTCGGAGTCCGCGGGAGCCACCGGCCCGCCCCGGCCCGCCGCCTTGCCCGAGTCCGATGCGGGCACCACTGCCAACCCCGACGGCGCCACCGGCACCCGGCCCCGCGCCGCGACCGCCGACGGCACGCTCCTCGTCACGGACTTCGGCGCGGACACCGTCACCTTCGTCGACCCGGACAAGGGCCCCGTCGACTCGGTGAAGGTCGGCACCGCGCCCTACGGACTGACCGTCGGCGCGGACGGCCGCGCGTGGGTCGCCACGGCCGAGGGCGTCGCGGTCGTCGACACCGCCGCCCGCACGCGCCTGGCCCTCGTCCACTACGAGACGGCAGACCTGGGCCCGGCGACGTACGGCGAGTACCGCGGCGGAGGCATGGGCATCGCGCTCGCGCCGGACGGACGCCACGTGTACGTCGGCGTCAACGTCCCCGGCGGCAACGGCGTGCTGGAGGCGATCGACACCCGCACCCTGAAGGTCACCGGCACCGCCGGCACCGGGCGCCGCCCCTTCGATGTCGATGTCTCCGGCGACGGCTCCCAGGTGTACGCCACGGACCACGACTCCTTCGACGTCACGGTCGTGCACGCGGACACGATGGACACGCGCCGCATCGAGGTCGCCCCCTACGGCACCGAGGGCGGACTCGGCTCGTGGCTCAAGCCGCACTACACGGCCGTACGCCCCTCCGACGGCCGGCTGCTGCTGCCGTTCGAGGGCGAGAAACTGGTCGTCGTCGATCCGGAGACCGGCAGGTCGTCGACCGAGCGGATGACCGCGAACACCCACCAGCACGGCGCCGCGATCACCGCGGACGGCACGCTGCTCGTCGTCGGCACGGGCCCGATCGACCCGGCCGCCGACGAGGGGCCCTCGCTCACCGTCCGCAGCCCGGGCGGCGAGGAGAAGGTGATCCCGCTCGACGGGCCGCACGAGGACGTCACCGTCTCGAAGGACGGCCGCACGGCCTACGTCACCGGAGGCTTCACGCGCGACGGCTACTGGAACGGCATCACGGTCGTCGACCTGGACACCGACAGGACGCACCGGCTCCCGGCGGGCCGACGCCCCCTCGGCATCGCGGTCCTCTGACCGGACCCGTCGCCGGCACCCTCACCTGACCCTTCCGGTCACCTGCGGGCATGGGCAGTCGTGCGCATGAGTGATGTTCGATGTTGCTTGATTCTAACTCGCATGAAGCACATCTTTTCATCATGCCTTCATGTGCCGTACATTACGCGCCATCCCCCACAAGGAGTCCGGCTCTGCGTTCCCGCGCACCCCGGACCGTCTCAGGGAGCCTTGATGAGACACGGTTCGAGCCCGGGTGAGTCCCCCGGGCGCAGAAGATCCCTCGCCACCGCACTCGCCACGTTCGTGGCCGGTGTCGGCCTCGCCACCGTGGGACCGGTCGGCACCGCCGCCGCCGACACGGCGGGGTCGGTGACCGGCTTCAGCCAGTCCGGTTCCACGTTCACCGCCACGACGTCCTCGGGTGCCAAGGCCCGCATCTCGTTCGCGCGGTCCGACATCTTCCGGATCTGGCTCGCGCCCGACGGCCAGTTCACCAACGACCCCGCCGGGAGCGATCTCGCGATCAAGACCGACTTCGGCGCGGTCACGACCAGCTACAGCGACGCGGGCTCGCACTACCGCATCACCACTCCCGAGCTGTCCATCCGGGTCAACAAGTCACCCCTGACGTTCTCCGTCTACCGGGCGGACAACAGCACCCTCGTGTGGCAGGAGACCGCACCCACCAGCTGGGACGGCGCGAAGACCACCCAGCACCTCGCGCAGGGCGCAGACGAGCAGTTCTACGGCACCGGCCTGCGGCTCGGCGAGTGGGCGCTGCGCGGCAAGACCGTCCCGGTCGCCATCGACAACAAGTGGCGCGAGAACGACAACGCGAGCCCCGCGCCGTTCTACATGTCGACCAAGGGCTACGGCGTCATGCGCAACACCTGGGCTCCCGGTTCGTACAACTTCGGCGCGCCCGGCGCGTTCACGCACAACGAGAACCGGTTCGACGCCTGGTACTTCGTGGACACCAACCTCAAGGGCGTCCTCGACGACTACACCGACGTGACCGGCAAGCCGTTCATGGCGCCGCAGTGGGGCTTCGAGCTCGGCAACGCCGACTGCTGGAACGCGTCCAACCCCGACTACCGGGGCGACCCGAACCGTGCCCGGCACCAGACCACGCCGGACGTCGTCGGCTACGCGGACGACGCCCGCGCCGCCGACATGCCCTCGGGCTGGTTCCTGCCCAACGACGGCTACGGCTGCGGCTACACCGACCTCACGCAGACGGTGCAGGGCCTGCAGGCCAAGGGCTTCAAGACCGGTCTGTGGACCGACAGCGGCCTCGCGAACATCAAGAACGAGGTGGGCGTCTCCGGCAGCCGCGCGGTCAAGACGGACGTCGCCTGGGTCGGCAAGGGCTATAAGTACGCGTTCGACGGCGTCCAGCAGGCCGTCGACGGCATCGAGAAGAACTCCGACGCCCGCCGCTTCGTGTGGACGGTCGACGGCTGGTCCGGCACCCAGCGCAACGCCGTGGTGTGGACCGGTGACACCCACGGCACGTGGGACGACATGCGCTGGCACGTCCCGGCCATCGCGGGTGCGGGCCTGTCCGGCCACAACTACGCCGCCGGAGACGTCGACGGCATCTTCGACGGCAGCCCCAAGACCTTCGTCCGGGACCTGCAGTGGAAGGCGTTCACCCCGGCGTTCATGACGATGTCCGGGTGGGGCATGACAGGCCCGACGGCCGGCTACCACGACAAGCAGCCCTGGCGCTTCGCCGAGCCGTACCAGTCGATCAACCGCAAGTACCTCAAGCTCAAGATGCGCCTGATGCCGTACCTGTACAGCATGAGCCGCGTCGCGCACGAGACCGGTGTGCCGAGCACCCGGGCCATGGTGCTGGAGTACCCGAACGACCCGGTGGCGCGCGGCAACGCGACCAGCGGCCAGTTCCTGGCCGGTGACTCCTTCCTCGTCGCCCCGGTCGTCTCCGACACCACCGTCCGCAACGGCATCTACCTCCCGGCGGGCACCTGGACCGACTACTGGACCGGCAAGACGCACCAGGGACCGGGCTGGATCAACGGGTACGACGCTCCGCTCGACCGGCTGCCCCTGTTCGTGAAGGGCGGCGGCATCGTCCCGATGTGGCCGCAGATGAACTACACGGGTGAGAAGCCCGTCTCGACGCTCACCTACGACATCCACCCGCGCGGCACCTCCTCCTTCACCCTCTACGAGGACGACGGTAAGACCCGCGCGTTCCAGACCGGCGCCTACTCCAAGCAGAAGGTGGACGTCACCGCGCCCGCCTCCGGCTCCGGGGACGTCACGATCTCGGTCGGCGCCGCGAACGGCAGCTACACCGGCAAGCCCGCCTCCCGCGGCTACGAGTTCAGCGTGCACACGGCGAAGGCGCCCAGCAGCGTCACCGCCGGAACCACCACACTCGCCGCCCACAGCTCCAAGAGCGCCTACGACGCGGCCTCCACCGGCTGGTACTTCGACGCCGCCGATCGCGGCGGCATCCTGTGGGTCAAGGCCGGCGGCAAGTCCGGCGCGTTCACCGTCAAGGCGACCGGGACGACCCTCCCGACCGCCACCCCGGTCCCGGTCTCGCCGCAGATCTCCAAGGCGAACTGGACGGCCACGGCCGACAGCCAGCAGGCCGCCGAGCCCGCCGGCAACGCGATCGACGGCAACCCCGCCACCCAGTGGCACACCGCCTGGTCGTCCGGCACCCCCGCGGCCCTGCCGCACGAGATCCGGATCGACCTCGGCAGCCGGTACACCGTGGACAGCCTCACCCACCTGCCCCGGCAGGACGGGGGAGTGAACGGCCGGATCGGCCGGTACGAGGTGTACGTTTCCGAGACCACCGCCGACTGGGGCAGCCCGGTGGCGACCGGCACGCTGTCGGACATCGCCGGGAGCACCACCGTGCAGATGGCTCCCAAGACCGGCCGGTACCTGAAGCTGAAGGCGCTCAGCGAAGCCGGCGGCCGCGGACCGTGGACCAGCGTCGGCGAGCTCTCCGCCACCGGGACCGCGGCACCGCTGCCGAGCAGCACGACACTGGTCAACGCCGCGTCCAACAGCTGTGCGGACCTGCCGGGCAGCAGCACCTCGCCGGGTACGTACCCCACGCTGTACAGCTGCCACGGCGGCGGCAACCAGAAGTGGACCTTCCAGTCCGACGGCCGACTGACCGGTCTGAACGGCGTCTGCCTCGACGGCGGGGCCGCCGCCGACGTCACCGTGCAGACGTGCAGCACAAGCACGGGACAGAAGTGGACCCTCGGGCCCGAGGGTTCGGTCCGCAGCGGGGGCAAGTGCCTGGCACCGGTCGGATCCGCCACGGCCAACGGCACGAGGCTGACCCTGGCGACGTGTGACAACGGCACGGATCAGAGGTGGTCCTTCACCTCCTGACGTACCACCGTCACCGAAGGCACGCCTCCGCCGCCTGACGGCGGCGATCCCCCGATCGACGGCCCGCGGTCGCCGTCCCGCCCTGACGCGGGGCGACCGCGGGCCGTCTCGCCGTACAACGGCCTGCCGTACGGCCGGTCAACGGCCTGCCAGCACACCCAACAGCCGGGCCACCTCGGCAGCCACCGCGTCCCGTGCCGGTCCCAGGTACTTGCGCGGGTCGGCGACGGCCGGGGACTCGTCCAGCCGTTCCCGCACTGTGCGGGTGAAGAGCTGGTTGAGGTGGGTGGAGATGTTCACCTTCGTCATCCCGGCCGCGACGGCCTTGGCGAGGTGCTCGTCGTCGACGCCCGAGGAACCGTGGAGCACGAGCGGCACATCGACCGCGTCCTTCAACCGCGCGATGAGGTCGAGGTCGAGTACGGCGTCGCGGGTGAGCATGGCGTGGGAACTCCCCACGGCGACGGCCAGGGCGTCCACCGCCGTCGCGCGGGCGAAGTCGTGGGCCTCGTCGGGGTCGGTGCGGACACCCGGTGCGTGGGCGCCGTCCTTGCCGCCGACCTCGCCGAGCTCGGCCTCGACCCAGACGTCGGCCCGGTGGCAGTGATCGGTGATCACGCGGGTGGCGGCGATGTTCGCTGCGTACGGCAGCTTGGACGCGTCGAACATGACCGAGGTGAAACCGAGCTCCACCGCCTCGTGGACGAGCGGCGCGGACTCGGCGTGATCGAGGTGGACGGCCACCGGAACGGCGGCGGCACGGGCGATCGCGAGCGAGGCGAGGGCGATCGGGGCCAGGGAGCCGTGGTAGCGGGCGGTGTTCTCGCTGACCTGCAGGATGACCGGGAGGCCGGCGCGCTCGGCTCCGCAGACGATCGCCTCGGCGTGCTCGATCTGTACGACGTTGAACGCGCCGACACCGGTGGCGGCCGCTCGGGCGGGTCCGATGATGTCGTCGGTGGGGGTCAGAGGCATGAGTGTTCTCCCCGAAGCGGTGGTGACGGTACGGCCGGTCGCGTGGACGACGGTGTCCACGCGACCGGCCGGACGGGTGCGGCGACTGCGGACGGCATCAGACGTCGGCGCCCTGGAGGATGACGGAGCGGGTGAGGTTGCGGGGGCTGTCGGGGTCGTAGCCGCGGGCCTCGGCGAGGTGGACGGCGAGCCGCTGCGCGCGGATGAGGTCGGCGAGCGGGTCGAGGGCGTCGGCCTGCTCGCCGGATGCGGCGGAGTAGATGCCGCCGACGCGGGCGATGTCGTCGGCCAGACCGCGGGGCGCGGGACCGAAGAGCCAGGCCGCCCGGCCGGGTCCGGTGATGCTGATGGGGCCGTGGCGGTACTCCATGGCCGGGTAGGCCTCGGTCCAGGCGCCCGCCGCCTCGCGCATCTTCAGACCGGCTTCGAGGGCGAGGCCGTAGGTCCAGCCGGTGCCGAGGAAGGTGAACTGCTCGGCGTCGCAGACGGCGGCGTCGAGCGGCTCGGCGACGGCGCGGGCGGCGTCCTGGATCGCCTGCGAGAGCGGGCGCACTCCGGCGGGCAGTGCGTCCTCGGCTTCGAGGTGCGCGCGCAGCAGGGCCAGGACGGTGGTGGCGAACCGGGTCTGGACGACGGACTGCTCGTCGGCGAAGTCGAGCACGGCGACCGCGTCGGCGCTCGTCATGACGGGGGTCTCGGGGTCGGCGGTGATCGCGCCGGTGGCGACGCTGCCCTTGACCCGGGTGAGGAGGTCGAGGACCTCGGTGGTGGTGCCGGAGCGCGTGATGGCGATGACGCGGTCGTAGGCGCGGCCGTGCGGGAACTCGGACGCCGCGAAGGCGTCGGTCTCGCCGTGGCCGCCGCTCTCACGCAACTGCGCGTAGGCCAGGGCCATGAACCAGGACGTGCCGCAGCCGACGACCGCGACGCGCTCGCTCCGCCGGGGCAGCACCGCGGCGAACGAGGCGACGGACTCGGCCGCGCGGCTCCAGGTGTCCGGCTGAGAGGCGATCTCGACGGAAGTACGGGAGGTCTCGAAGGTGGTCACGTGATTCCTTGGGCTCGAAGGAGTCGTCTGGGCCAATGCTCTGTCACACTCAGCCTTCATGTCAATTATTGCTTGATATTCATGAGTTTCGAGCAAATATGAACAGCACCTCGTGTGGCGGGTCTGCTTCTGCGGCCTCAGTGAGGAGAAACGGCGTCGAGGGTGTCCACGCGGACCTCACGACGGAGCCGGGCGTAGACCGTGTCGTCGACGTCACCGGCGACGGCGCACGGTACGGCGGCGGCCGACAGGGCCACCGCCTCGCGCAGCGTGTCCGGCCAGGGCGTGCGGGCAGCCAGGCCCGCCGCGATCGCGGCGACACAGGCGTCGCCCGCGCCCGTCGGGTTTCCGGACAGCCTCTCGGGGGGCGCGGCGCGCCAAGCACCGTCCGGGGTGATGGCGTACAGGCCGTCCGGTCCCGCCGACGCCACCACCGTCCGGGCCCCCCGCGCGCGGAGTTCCGAGGCGGCCGCCACGAGGTCGTCGTGACCGGTCACCTCCGTGATCTCGGCCGCGTTGGGCTTGATCACGTCGGGGCCCGCCGCCAGGGCCGCCGACAGGGCGGGGCCGGAGGTGTCGAGCACGGTCGCCGCCCCCTCCGCGGCAGCACCGCGGATCAGTCGCGCGTACGCGTCCGCCGGTAGTCCGGGGGGCGTGCTGCCGCTCAGGACGACGACGCTCGCACCCCGGACCAGCGAGGAGTAGTGAGCCGAGAAGGCTTCCCACTCGGCAGGGGTCACGTGAGGACCCCGCCCGTTGAAGATGGTCGCGTCGCCGTCGTCGCGCGAGACGACCGCGAGAGTGCGCCGGGAGTCCCCGGTGACGGCGGTGAACGCGTCACGGATGCCCGCGGCCCGCAGGTCGTCGCGTATCGCGCGGCCGGTGGGCCCGCCCGCCAGGCCGGTGGCGACCGGCGCGTGCCCGAGGAACGCGAGCACCCGGGCGACGTTGACGCCTTTGCCGCCCGCCCTCTCGTGTGTCGTGTCGACGCGGTGGGACGCCCGGGGCCGCAGTGCGGCGATGCCCCAGGTGATATCGAGAGCGGCGTTCAGAGTGACTGTGACGATCATGAGGTGCACTTCCTGTCAGGCGGTGAGGAGGCGGTGACCGGCCGCCTCCCAGGCGGTCAGGCCGGCTCCCAGGCACCCTGCGCGGTCACCGAGTTCGGCCGCATGGACCGGTCCAGAACCGCGCCCTTCATGCCGGTACCCCCGACATCGAGAGCGAGCACGCAATGCTGGGTATCGGTCTGGGCCGAGGTGCGTGAGGTGCTGGCGTCCATGGCTGGAACCATCCTGAGTGAGTGGTTGTGCACGTTCAGAGCATAAAGCGCGCGCTTTCATTCAGACTAGGTGAGCGCAGTATCCGACGGAGAGGCTCGTCCGGTCCAGAGCTGATCGCGTCACGCTTGTCCGGCGTGCACGAATCGCCGGACCGGGCCGATGCTCGATGCTGTCGCGCTACGATCAACTTCGCGCATGCCGCTCCTTCCCCTACGGACGTTCGCAGGGGTGGTGAGATCCCGGGCGTGCGGTCGACGACTCACGGCCACGAAGGGGTGCCCACATGTCCAAGCAGGAGCGGTGGAGCAAGCTGCTCGAATTGCTGGCCGTCGAGGGCAAGCTGGACGTGGAGGAGGCCGCCGTGTCGGTGGCCGTGTCGCCCGCCACCATCCGCAGGGACCTCGACGAGCTCGCCGAGCAACGGCTGCTCGTGCGCACCCGGGGCGGGGCGATCGCGCACGGCGTCTCGTACGAGCTGCCCCTGCGGTACAAGTCCTCCCGCAGGGCCTCCGAGAAGCAGCGGATTGCCGCCGCCGTGGCGGACCTGATCGGTCAGGGGGACGTCATCGGCCTCAACGGAGGAACGACCACCACCGAGGTGGCGCGCGCACTGGCCCTCCGGACGGGCGGAGGCGTGGCGGAGCCGGGGGAGAGCGTGTCCGGGCCGTCGTACACGGTCGTCACCAACGCGCTGAACATCGCCGGCGAGCTGGCGGTGCGCCCTCAGTTCAAGATCGTGGTCACCGGCGGTGTGGCGAGGCCGCAGACCTACGAGCTGGTCGGCCCGCTGACGGCGGGGGTCCTGAACGAGGTGGTGCTAGACGTCGCCGTGCTCGGCGTCGACGGCGTGGACCCGCAGCTGGGGGTCATGACGCACCAGGAGGACGAGGCGGGCATCAGCCGGCTCTTCGCCGAGCGTGCCCGCCGGGTGATCCTGGTGACGGACTCCTCCAAGATGGGCAAGCGCGCCTTCGCGAGGATCTGCGGCCTGGACCGGATCGACGTCATCGTCACCGACGACGGCATCGCCCCGGACATGGCGGCCAGGCTCGGCGACGCCGGCATCGAAGTGATCACCGTCTGAGGGGACTTGCCCCTCGCGGACACAGCCGCACCTCGCCCGACATGTCCGGATGCCGACGTGCTCCACTGAGGAGACGCGCCGGCGCCGTGCCTTGCACCTGACCTGAGACCGCCCTCGTGCGCCCGACCGCGCACGGGGGCGTTGTGCTGTCGCCGGGCGCGCGACGCCTGCCTCGACGCCTGCCGTGTGCTGAGCGGAGTCCCTGTCCTGAGGACGGAACCAGCCCGGTGTCAGGGGGAATTGGCATCGTTCGCGTAACGACTCTTGGTGCCGAGGCTGTCTTCGTGTTTACTTTGGCCACAGCCGATGCTCGCAACTGAGCGAAAGCCCCGAATATCAGCCAGGTTTGTGCACCTCCCGAACCTGTTGCTGTTCCCTGGACCCCCCACCGGCCACGTCGTCTCCTCAGGCCGGAAGATCCAAAGGCGGTACTGACGATGAACAAGCGGTTGTTCGTGGCGGCCTGCACCCTCGGTGTGCTGACTCTCACGGCGTGCGGTGGTGGCAACGGTGGCGGCGGTTCGGAGAGCGGCGAAGTGACGCTGAAGCTCGTCGCGGCGGACTACGGCGACAAGGCGTCGAACAGCTCGACGGTCTACTGGAAGGACGTGGCGGAGCGTTTCACCGCCGCGAACCCGAAGATCAAGGTCGACGTCCAGGTGATCAACTGGAACGACATCGACGCTCAGGTCAAGACGATGATCCAGAGTGGGAACGTGCCGGACGTCCTGCAGACGGGTGGCTACGCCGACAAGGTCGCCGACGACCTGCTGTACAAGGCCGAGGACGTGCTCTCGGAGTCGACCCGGGCGAACCTCATCGACAGCTTCGCCAAGGCCGGCGAGGTCGACGGCACGCAGTACGGCATCCCGTTCGTCTCCTCCGCGCGCGCCTTCTTCTACAACAAGGAGATCTTCGCCAAGGCGGGCATCGCCGAGGCGCCGAAGAGCTGGGACGACCTGAAGGCCGCCGCGGAGAAGATCAAGGCGAAGGTGCCGGGCGTCACCCCGTACGCGCTGCCGCTGGGCCCGGAGGAGGCGCAGGGCGAGTCGCTGATCTGGGAGTTGGGCAACGGGGGTGGATACACGGACGCGAAGGGCACGTACACCCTGAACAGCAAGGCCAACGTCGAGGCGTTCTCCTGGCTCAAGCCGAACCTCGTCGAGCCCGGCCTGACCTACGCCAACCCGGCCACCACGGACCGCAAGACCGCCTTCGCCGACTTCGCGGCGGGCAAGGCCGCGATGCTCAACGGCCACCCGTCGCTGATCCAGATGTCGAAGGACGGCAAGGTCGACTACGGCGTCGCGCCCATCCCGGGGAAGACGGGTGCGCTGAAGTCCACCCTCGGTGTCGCCGACTGGATGATGGCGTTCAAGGACGGCAGCCACAAGGAGGAGGTCCGCAAGTTCCTCGACTTCGCGTACTCGAAGGAGAACACGCTGAAGTTCGACGAGATGTACAACCTGATGCCGGTCACCGAGGACACGCTTCAGGAGATGACCTCCAGCGGCAAGCACAAGGACCTGGAGCCGTTCTTCGCCCTGCTGCCGAACGCGGTGTTCTACCCGCTGGGCGACACCACCTGGGACGCCGTCTCCGCCGAGATCAAGAAGAGCGGCGGCACGGCCGTGAACGACCCGGCGAAGGTACTGGGCGAGCTGCAGAAGAAGGCCGAGGGAGCGGTCGCCGACCAGTAGGCACCGCGCACCGCACTTTCACGGAAGGCACCCTCGTGTCCACCACTTCATCCCCCGCCCGCCCCGGCCGCAAGGGCCGGGGCGGCCTGGCCCGCCTCGGCCCGCTGCCCTGGATCGGCCCCGCCGTCCTGCTCATCGTCCTGGTCGTGCTCTGGCCCGTCTACGAGATGGTCCGTACCTCGTTCCTGAAGATCAGCAGCAGCGGATTCGTCCGCGGCTCGGCCGGACTCGACAAGTACAAGCAGCTGTTCGAGGAGCCGGCACTGCCCTCGGTCGTCGTCTCCACCGTGGTGTGGACGCTGGTCGTGGTCACCACCACCATGGTGATCTCCCTCGCGCTGGCCCAGCTGTTCAACCAGAAGTTCCCCGGACGTCGTGTCACCCGTTGGGCACTGATAGCGCCCTGGGCCGCCTCCGTGGTGATGACCGCCATCGGCTTCAAGTGGATGCTCAACCAGACGGCCGGCGTGCTCAACACCGCGATGACGGACCTCGGCCTCATCGACAGTCCCAAGGACTGGCTGGGCGACCCCGCGACCGCCTGGCCGTGGATGATGTTCGTGGCCGTGTTCGTCTCCCTGCCGTTCACCACGTACACCCTGCTCGCCGGGCTTCAGACCATTCCCACCGAGGTCTATGAGGCGGCCAGGGTGGACGGCACGAACACCTGGCAGACGTACCTGCGGATCACCCTTCCGCTGCTGCGTCCGGCGCTGCTCGTCGGCATGGTGATCAACCTGATCAACGTCTTCAACTCCTTCCCCATCATCTGGAGCATGACCCGGGGCGGGCCGGACAGCGACACCGCCACGACCACGGTCTTCATGTACCAGATGAAGAACGCCGACATCGGCCAGTCCGCCGCGATGTCCGTCGTCAACTTCGCCCTCGTCGTGGTCATGGTCGTCCTCTTCCTCAAGGCCAGCCGCTGGAACCAGGAGGAGAGCTGATGTCCCATCAGACCCTGGACCGCGCCGCACTCACGGCACGGCCCGCCACCGCCCCCGGCGCAGCGCGCCCGCGTTCCCCCAAGGCCCCGCGCCGGCTGAGCCCGCGCACGCTGCTGATCGCGGCCGTCGCCTGGCTGCTGGCCGCCGTGTTCCTGATGCCGTACGCGGAGATGGTGATCACCGCGCTCCGGCCGGCCCACGAACTCCGCGACGCCACCTACCTTCCCGGCGAGTTCGAGTGGGCGAACTTCGTCGACGTGTGGCGCGAGTCCCACCTCGGGGACAACCTGCGGGTCACACTGCTCGTCTCGGCCGGATCGACCCTGCTCGTCCTGCTGGTCGCCATCCCCGCCGCGTACTACACCGCGCGCATGAGGTTCCGCGGCCGCAAGCTCTTCCTGCTGCTGGTACTCGTCACGCAGATGTTCCAGCCGACGTCCCTGCTGGTCGGTCTCTACCGCGAGTTCTACCAGCTGGACATGCTCAACTCCGTCTGGACCCTGATCCTGTGCAACGCGGCCTTCAACCTGGCCTTCGCGATCTGGATCCTCACCGCCTACTTCTCCTCCATCCCCGAGGCCCTCGAAGAGGCGGCCATGATCGACGGTCTGGGCCGGGCAGGAGCCCTCCTGCGGGTCACCCTGCCGCTGGCGATGCCCGGGGTCGTCACCGCGATGATCTTCACGTTCATCGCCGCGTGGAACGAGTTCGTCATGGGCCTGACCCTCTCCACGATCCCGGAGAGCCAGCCCCTGACGGTCGGTATCAACAGCTTTATCGGCAACTACACCGTCCAGTGGAATTACCTGTTCGCCGGCTCGGTCATCGCCATCGTGCCCGTCGTGATCCTCTTCGCACTCATCGAGCGCAAGGTCGTCTCCGGACTCACGGCCGGATCCGTCAAGTAACCCACCACCCGCCCGCTCCCTGCCGCACGCCCGACAACCGGCAGGGAGCGGGCCAACCGCCGTGTGACGCCCGCTCAGGCGGCAGCGCCCTCACGCTGGAGGTCCTGGGCGAGGAGGGCCGCGCCCACGCACCCCGAGCGGTCTCCGAAGGTGGCGGGCAGCAGTTCCGGCATGTTCTGGAAGGTGAGTCGGCCGGCGAGGGCGTCCCGCAGGGGGGCGAGGCGTCCCTCGCCCCCGTCACCGAGCTCTCCGCCGATGACGAGGCGCTCAGGGGCGTACAGGGTGACCGCCGTCGCCAGAGCGTCGGCCAGGGCCTCCACGGCTTCCCCGCAGATGGCGCGCGCGACAGGATCGCCCGCGTCCGCCCGGTGGTACAGCTCGCCCGCGCCGACCCCTCGCCATCTCGTGAGCCGGGAGTACCGGTGGGTGACGGCGGGGGAGGAGGCGACGGTCTCCAGGCAGCCCCGGCCGCCGCAATAGCAGAGGTCACCGTCCGGCCGGACCACGAGGTGTCCGAGCTCCCCTCCGCCGCCATGGCTTCCCGGCGCGACGCGGCCGTCGAGGACCCACGCCGCGGCTATCCCCGTGCCGACAGGTACGTACAGGAAGTTCCGGCAGCCGCGGCCGGAACCGAGGCGCGCCTCGGCGAGCCCCCCGGCCCGCACGTCGTGGCCGAAGGCCACGGGGAGTTCGAGATGCTCGGCGACCCAGCACTGGACGGGGATTCCCCGCCATCCCAGCGCGGCTGCGAGAACCGCGCTGCCGGACGAGTCGTCCACGACGCCGGGCACGACGATCCCGGCCGCCGTCGCGCGACTGCGCTCGGCGAGGGTGGCCGCGCAGGTGAGGACTGTCTCGAGCACGGCTTCCGGGCCCCGCTCGGGGCGGGTGAACCAGCGCTCCCTGTCGCGCAGGACGCCGTCGGGGCCGAGTACGCAGCCCGTGATGTACGCCCCGCCGACCTCAAGACCGACGACGTTCATACACCCCTCCACTCTTGCCGCTTCAAGCAGCACAGGGCCCCGGGCGGTGATCGCCCGGGGCCCGTGCCGCGGTGGCCTCGGCCTGGGTCAGGGTGCGAGGGCCATGTCGAAGATGTGCATGGCGCCGTTGCTGGGCAGGACCACGAACGCGACCTGCTTGGCGGGGTCCAGCGGGACGGAGTGGGCGAACACGCGGTACGCGATCCCCGCGTTGCCGTATCCGTCGGGGCGGTTGCGGCCGTCGGACGAGGCCACCAGGGTCGCGCCGTGGTCGTTCGCGGGGGCGAACGACCAGTTGGGGAAGCCGAACGTGCCCGACGTGGTGGTGCCGTCCTTGTAGTGGACGGTGGCGCGGCCGGTCGCGCCGCTACCCACGCCGGATCCGAGGAAGACGAGCTTGCCGCCCGAGCCGGACAGCGTCACGGCCTGCCCGGCGCTGGAGACGTTGTTCTTGGTGCCGGGTGCGACGTCCGGCCAGGTCAGGCGGGCGCCGAGGGCGTTCACGGCGCCGCCCCGGGTGAGGCCGGCGGCGGCGAGCTTCTGTGCCGAGAAGCTGTTGCCCTCGCCGTCGTAGTTGCCGGGGGTGGTGGCGGCCTCATCGGTGACTCCGACGTTGTTGTACGCGGCCGCCAGGTTCGCCAGCGGGGTGCCGCTGAGTTCGGATCGCGTGGCCGTGGCAGAGCCGAGACCGTCCCCGCCGCGGTAGGTCGCGGTCGCGGTGAAGTCCCACACCTTGAATCCCGGGCGGCGCTCCGGCACCTGGATGCGGAAGGTGGCCTGGGCCGTGGCTCCGGCGGCGAAGCTCCCGTCGACCCCTTGGACGGAGGGCTGTACGGCCCAGCCCACCGGTCCGGCGAAGGAGATCTTCAGTGACCGCATGCGGTCGGGACCGGCGTTCTTGACCGTGACCTTCACGGTGGAGATCGCGGGCCCGTCGAGGTCGACCGGGGAGATGCCCACCTCCGTCTTGGCGTCGGCGGCCTGCGCGGAGGCCGCGACCGGTGCCGCGGAGGCATGCGTGGGGGCGAGGAACACGCCGGCGGCCACGGCCACGGCGGCCACGGGTCTGAGGGCGGTCGCCCATCCGCTGAGACGTCTCATGTCTGCTCCTGATGAGTGGGTTCGGGGTGCGGGCGAGGGGTTCAGCCGACGGGCGGCATGTCGGCGGACCTGGAGTCGAGGCCCGTGCGGAGGTTGACCCAGTCACCGCGGGTGAAGTCCGGCACGGCCACGGGGCGTCCCCCGGCGGCGAGGGAGGTGACGCTCAGCGGGACGGGGGCGCACCAGGCCGCCGAGTCGTAGACGTCGATGTCGGGGACGAGACCGGCACGCATCTGCTGGACGGTGCGCCACTGCAGGACGTAGTCCATGCCGCCGTGACCACCGTTGTTCGCCGCGTCGTCGCCGATCTTCTTCCACAGCCAGTGGTCGAACTCCTTGCGGTACGAGGCGAAGTCCCGCCAGGCGTGGCCGGAGTGGTCCGGTTCGACGTAGACGCGCCCGCCGCCGGACGAGGAGACCCCCGCGTAGTCCTCGAAGATGCCCCGGCTGCCTGCGAGCGTGTTGATGCGGCTGTAGGGCCGCGGGGAGCTGACGTCGTGTTCGGCGCGGATGACACGGCCCTGCGCCGTGTCGATCATGCAGGTGACGAGGTCACCGTTGATGTACGTCTCCTTCCACGACGGATGTGACCTGTCGACGAACCGTGCCCGGTAGTCGGCGAGCCCCTTGGCCTCGGTCGCCGTCGCCCGCAGCGTGGTCATGCGGTCCCCGCGGTTGATGTCCATGGCGGCGGCGATCGGGGCGAGACCGTGCATCGGGTAGAAGCTGGCGGTGCTGCGGGTGTGCCACAGCCGCCGCCAGGCGTCGGTGTAGTACGAGTTGGAGAACAGCAGGGCGCGCAGGTCGTGCAGGTAGCCCCCGTGGCCGTTGGTGACCTCGCCGAAGACGCCCTCGTGGGCCATCTTCAGCATGGCCAGTTCGTTGCGGCCGTAGCTGCAGTTCTCGGCGAGCATCAGATGGCGGCGCGTGCGCTCGGAGGTGTCGACGAGGTCCCACAGCTCGTCCAGCTCGGTGGCGATGGGCAGTTCGACGATGGCGTGCTTGCCGGCGAGGAGCGCCGCCTTGCCCTGCTCGTGGTGGAACTCCCACGGGGTGGCGATGTACACGAGGTCGACGTCGTCGCGCTTCAGCAGCTCCCTGAACGAGGCTTCGGAGCCTCCCAGTTCGGCGGGCCGGGGCTTGCCCTTGGCGACCAGCTGGTCGGCGGTCCGCTTGGCCCGGTCGGGCCGTATGTCGCAGACGGCGGTCACGGTGCATCCGGGGACGGCGGCCCAGCCGAGCGTCATGCCCGAACCGCGGTTGCCGAGCCCGATGACGCCGACGCGGACGGTGCGGTACGCGTCGTAGGCCGTGTTGATCATGGTCTTCTGCCCACGCTGACGGCGAGGTGTGACGGCCGCAGGTGCCGCGGACGCGGCCGGCGCCGCCGTACCGAGGCCGGCCAGGACCGCTCCGGTGGCAACCGCTCCCCCCATCAGCGACCGACGGGACAGAGAAGAGAACTCGGACATGACGCTCCTCGGTGCGAAGACGGCTCGTGTGCGGCATGACTCTGTCGGGGGTCCCAGTGCGATGTCAATACATGCTCAAAAAGCGCTCACTTCAAGTGTTCTCAATCAAAGAGGGTGCATGAATCGCGCACTCTCTGGGAAGATGTCACGCGTGGGCCCTCAGGGGCCGACGCGTGTGAGGGGGAGGAAAGGAAGGCATCCACCGTGGTCGTACGCCGCGCAGGGCGGCGACGATGGCGTCGTGCTCCTCGACCACGGAGCGCCGGTTCAGCCGTCGCAATGACGATGACCAGGAGGGGTGTGCGGGAACGACGGCCCGCTCCTCAGCGCGGCATCAACGCATCCGGCCTGCTGCCTACAGCCAGTCCCGCCGCTTGAAGATGAAGTACAGGCTCGTGCACACCGCTGCCATCAGCAGAATCGCGAAGGGGTAGCCGTACGTCGGTGAGCCGGAAGAGGCCCGGCTCGCCGGGGACGGGCTCGAACTGCTCCCGCACGAGGAACCAGTGGGCCAGGTGACCGGGCATGGAGGAGGTGAAGGCGGCGACGAAGCCGTGCTGCTTGTGGGTGCCGAAGGCGAAATGGGTGCCAGGATCCAAAGGGAAGGGGTCTCCTTACGGTGGTGGTGCCGCAGGTCAGCGGCATGGGGCGCGCCGGCCCGCCGGGCGAGCGCGGGGTGGTGCGCAGATGGCCAGGGCGGGGCGCTGATGCGGTGTCGCCGCTTGAGCCTGGCGAAGGGATGGTTCGCTGTGGGTAAGCCAGGTTTCGACGGCCGGCCAGGTACGCGCGTTGCGCTCCGGGCGGCTGAGCACAGTGCCGCAGGCCAGCTCCTCGCGCACGCTCTCAGCGTCACCGAGAGCATCGGTGGCTTTGTTCATGAGTCGTGTCGTGGCGCTGGTTGTTCACGAGTTTGGGAGGCGGTCCGATCTGCCCAGGGTCAATGCTCACGAGGACGGGAGACACTCCGCGGCTGCCGCCTCCCCCGTGCGGCGGATACGGTCGCGACCTTCGGACGATGCCCGGACACCGGATAGGTGGCGACGATCAAGGCGCATGCCATCACACGCCGAGATCGGAGCCTCACCGTGCTGAAGTGGACCCTGCGCGCCACCGCTGTCCTCGCCATCGCCGCCGCAATCGCCTCCCCTGTCGCTGTGCCCGCACCCGAAGCAGTGGCCGCCGCACCCGCTGTCGCCGTCGTCGCGCCCGCACCCGGCCCCGATGCCCCGGGGGCTGAGCTCACCTCCGCCATGAGGGGGAAGGCGCGGTTGGACTATCCCGTCGCTTTCTAGGAGGCCCGGGGACGCTCGGGCCTCTGGGGTCGTTCTCTCGGGCCGGCACACGACAGCCCTGGCGTAGGGCGAACGACCTGGAGGAGCGGCCCGGCTTGCGAGGAAGGCCCCGGACGCACAGTCTGCGGAAAGTGCTGGCGCCCGCCGATGGCGATCTGCTCGATCTGCCATGACCACAAGCCCTGCCATTTCGCCGGCACCGACGCACCCCGCTGTTCGAACTGCACCAATCGGATGGCCCACGTGCCCTGCTCACGTTGCGGCATCACCCGGGCAGTCTGGGGCCGCGCCGAGAACGGTGACGGGCTCTGCGAATCCTGCTCACGACGTCGCGAACCGTGCGTCACCTGCGGGCGTTCGATGCGCGTCTACGGCCGCATTCCAGCCGGCCCGCTCTGCACCATCTGCTTCCGCAAGAACCCGGCCTCACGCCGGAGCTGCATCCAGTGGGACAGCAACGAGCGCCTTCACCATTACGGACTCTGCCCCGCCTGCTGGACAGCCTCCCGGACTCAAAAGCCGCGTCGTATTTGCGTGCCGCCCTCGTCTCGACGGGTGTCCTACCATCCCGCGATGAACAACTGGTCTCCCTCGAGCACTGGCTCGACGCGGCCTTGCAGAAGGTCGCAGACCTCCACGAACGCAAGCTGCTCAAACGCTCCGCCGTCTGGTTCCACCTCAGCCGACTCCGACGGCGCTCCCGCCGCCAACATCTCACCCGAGGACAGACCGCCACCGCTCGGCATGACATCCGCGCCACCGTCCAATTGCTCCACTGGCTCCAAGAGCACGGACAAAGCCTTGCGACCTGCGACCAGAACCACATCGATCAGTGGCTCGCGGTCAACACCCGCACACGCCTGGACGTCCGAACGTTGCTGCTGGGGGTGCGATGGCCGACGCCGTCGAGGTCTAGTGCTCCGACCGCATCGGTGCGCCGGCTTCAGGCAGGTGGAAGCGGCCCTGCGACGGTGACCGTGCCGGTCCACCAGTCGGGTTGATCGGGTGCGTGCCAGAGGACGTCGAGCCGGCGGTGGGTGAGTTCCTCGGCCTTCTGAACCAGGGCCGCCTGCGCGATGTCCGGCTCGGACGAGGGCGGAGGACCGGCGAGCGCGCCGTCGGCGATGCCGGCCGGCCCGGTGAAGTGGACGGCGTACGTCCATCCGTCCGGGGTCCGGTACAGGACGAGGCTGGTCGGCGTCCCGAGGGTGCGCCAGTACGGCCGCCGTTTGCTCGCCATGCCGGCACGGTACTGCGGACTCACCGCCCATGCGGCGCGTCCGGCGTCACCGGGGACGTACGCGCCCCCGACCGTCCGGATAAACGGATGGTCGGGGGCGAGCGTGACGCGGCAGGATGCTCCGCATGACATTGCCCACCCCCGAGCTGCACACCGCCCGCCTGCGACTGCGGCCGTTCACTGACGCCGACGCGGCGCCGCTCTACGCGCTGCACAGCAGCGCCCACGTGCTGCGTTACTGGGATTCCCCGCCGTGGACCGAACCGGCCCGCGCCCAGCGTTTCATCGCGACCTGCCGGACGATCGAGGAGGAAGGCGCGGGAGCGCGGGTGGCCGTCGACCGCGTCTCCGACGGCGCGTTCATCGGCTGGTGCGGCCTGACCAGCTGGAACCCGGACTTCCGCAGCGCGTCCCTGGGCTACGTCTTCGACGCGGCCGTGTGGGGCCACGGCTACGCCACGGAGACCGCGCACGCCGTCCTGCGGTGGGCGTTCGACACCCTGGATCTGAACCGCGTCCAAGCCGAGACCGACACCCGCAACGTGGCGTCCGCCCGGGTCCTGGAGAAGCTCGGCTTCGTCCGCGAAGGCACCCTCCGCGAGGACTGCGTCGTCAACGGCGACGTCTCCGACTCCTGGGTCTTCGGCCTCCTCCGCCGCGAGTGGCACCCGACGGCCCGCCGCTAGGACCGAGACCTGCCCGCTTTTCGGTCCGCAACCCCCACCGAGGTCACCGTAGGCCGCTCCGGCGAGCTCAACGTCTTCGCTTGCCCCACCGATCCCGACCATCCGCACCGGCGGCAACATCTCATCGGCGTGCGCGGGTGCTGTTACACGCTGGAGGACGTAAAGGCGTGGCTTCGCAGAGCCGGTACCGACAGCGAGCGCGGCGAGTTCGGCGACCCACGTGACGGCTCCATCACCGTGGCCGGCTACGTCGCCCACCACTGGCAGGTCGGCGTCCGTGGTACTCCCGGAACCGTCAAGCGCGTCGACGAGCACGTACGCCTCCACATCCTTCCGCACCTCGGCGAGGTGGCGCTGAGGGATGTCTCCGCGACCGTCCTGCGCGGCTACATCGCCACGCTCGAAGGCGAGTGCGCGCCCCGCTACGCCCGCCAGATTCTCACCACCCTCTCGAACATCTTCGAGACCGCCATTGACGACAAGCGCCTTGTCCGCAACCCGATGCGCGCCAAGTCGGTGCGTTGGCCCAAGGTGCCCGAGGACCAGCGGGAGGCGTGGCCGCTGGAGACCGCGCAGCGGGTCCGGGATGTCATCAACCCGCGGTACCGGATCGCCGTCGTGGTCGCCCTCGGGTGCGGGCTCCGCCAGGGCGAGGTATTCGACCTCTCCCCGGAAGACGTCGACTTCGAGCGCGGCCTCATCCGTGTCCGCCGCCAGGTTCAACTCCTCAGTGGGCGCTTGTACTTCACCCTTCCCAAGGGCGGGAAGACGCGCATCGTCGACATGCCTCCGTCGGTCGCCGCTGAGCTGGCCGCCTACTTTCTGCAGCACCCGGCCGTCGAGGTCGAGCTGCCCTGGGGCGGCCCGGAGCGGCCGTTCCGTAGCGTTCGCGGATGCGAATTTGATCAGCGCGCCGGCCCGACTTCTACAGCCAGTCCCGCCGCTTGAAGATGAAGTACAGGCTCGTGCACACCGCTGCCATCAGCAGAATCGCGAAGGGGTAGCCGTATGTCCAGTTCAGCTCCGGCATCGCGTCGAAGTTCATCCCGTAGATCGTTCCCACGAGTGTGGGTGCGAACAGAATGGCCGCCCAGGACGAGATCTTCTTGATCTCCTCGTTCTGTTCGAAGCCCGCCTCCGCCAGCGCCCGCATCTCCGCGTTCTGCTGCTGCGTCACCAGCGTCGCGTTCACCGTCAGGATCTCCGTCAGCGCCTGGCGGAAGCCGTCGACGCGTTCGCTCGTGTGCGTGACGTGGTCGGCCACGTCGCGGAGGTAGCGCTGCAGTTCCTCGTCCGTGCCGTACTTCGCGAAACCGGCCATCAGGCCGTGCAGCATGCCCACCAGCGGGCGGGTGGCGCGCTGGAACTCCACCATTTCGCGGGAGAGTTCGTAGATACGGCGGGACACCTCGGGGTCGCCGCGGAAGACCTCGGTCTCAATCTCGTCGATGTCGATCTGGACGCCCTGTACGACCGGGAGGTAGCCGTCGACGACCGCGTCCAGGATCGCGTACAGCACCGCCTCGGGCCCCAGCGCCAGCAGTTCCGGGGTCTCCTCCATACGGCGGCGGACGCCGGACAGGTCGGGGGCGGCGCCGTGCCGGACCGTGATCAGGAAGTCCGGGCCGACGAACACGTGCAGCTCGCCGAAGTCGACCTCCTCCGCCGCGTCGAGGTAACGCGCCGCCCGCAGCACCACGAACAGGGTGTCGCCGTAGCGCTCCAGCTTGGGGCGCTGGTGGGCTTCGAGCGCGTCCTCGATGGAGAGCGGGTGCAGGTCGAACTCGTCGGCCAGCGAGAAGAGTTCGGCCTCGCTCGGGCGGTGCAGGCCGATCCACGCCATGCCGTCGCGCTGCTCGCGCAGCTGCCGGAAGGTCTCGGCGAGCGTGGCGGGGGAGGAGACGCGCCGGCCGTCCCGGTAGAGCGCCGCCTGTACGACACTGCGGTGCTCGGCCTGCGTCGCTGCGTCGCCGGTCGCGGCAGGCGCCCGGGGCGGCGGCGCCGGTTGCGCGGGAGCGGCTTGCGGTGCCGACGGGCGGCGCCACGCGTGCTTCTTCGGGGACAGCGCGGGACGGACTCGTCGCTCCGGCATCGCAGGTCACCTCCCGGGTCGAACATGTGCCCACTGGCCAGGGAGCAGGATATCGGGAGGCGGTCACGCGGGCATGACGGCGGCCCTTCATTGAGGACAGAAGCCGTCCGCAACGGCGAGTAGCGTGCGGAGCATGGCCTCGAAGACCAATCCCGCACCCGGTCCCGCACCCCGTCCCGCACCCGGTCCCACGCGCGGCCCCGTGCTCGGTACGCGTGCCCTGAACCGCGCCACCCTGGCGCGCCAGCTCCTGCTCCGCCGTGCGGAGATGTCCGCCGAGGACGCCGTCGCGCACCTGCTCGGCCTCCAGGCGCAGAACGTCAAGCCGCCGTACTACCAGCTCTGGTCCCGGCTGGCGGGCTTCGACCCCGAAGAGCTGTCCGGCCTGATGGGCTCGCGCGCGGTCGTCCGTATCGTCTCCATGCGCTCCACCATCCACACCCACACCGCCGACGACGCGCTCACGCTGCGCCCGCTGGTCCAGGCCGCGCGGGACCGGGAACTGAAGATGTTCCGCGGAGGCCTGGCCGGGGTTGACCTGGACCGGCTCGCCGCGCTGAGCCGTGGCCTGGTCGAGGAGCGGCCCCGTACGATGCGGCAGATCCGCGAGGCGCTGCTGAGGGAATGGCCGTACGCCGACCCCCAGTCCCTGGGCGTCGCCGCCCGCTGCCTGCTCCCTCTCGTACAGGTCACTCCCCGCGGCATGTGGGGACGCAGCGGGCAGGTCACGCTCACCACCGCGGAGCACTGGCTCGGCCGCCCGTCCGCGCCGGTCCCGGCGCCCGACGAGACCGTACTGCGCTACCTGGCCGCGTTCGGGCCCGCCTCGGTCAAGGACATGCAGACCTGGTCGGGGCTGACCCGGCTGCGCGAGGCCTTCGAGCGACTGCGCCCGCGGCTGCTCACCTTCCGGGACGAGAAGGGGGCGGAACTCTTCGACGTACCCGACGCGCCCCGTCCGGACGAGGACACTCCGGCACCGCCGCGGTTCCTCCCGGAGTACGACAACCTGCTGCTCTCGCACGCCGATCGCAGCAGGCTCGTCCCGGCCGACACCAAGGGGCGTACGTGGAAGGGGAACCAGTCCCACTGCGTGCTCATGGTCGACGGCTTCCTGGCCGGGATCTGGCGGCTGGAGGAGAACGGGGAGAGCGCGGTCCTCACGGTCCAGCCCTTCGCCAGGCCGACCCGCGCCCAGCGCGCGGAGATCGAGGAGGAAGGCGCCAGGCTGCTGACCGGGATGACCTCGGCGTCCTCGCAGGACGTACGGTTCGCCGACCTCGGCGCCTGATCTGACATGACGTGACGGGATGTTGGGCGGGCGGTGGCGAGGGACGGGGCGGTGGCGCGGGGCGATCCCGACGCGGTTGTGCGCCGTGTTCAGGGCAGCAGGCCGGCCCGGCGCGCTGCCACCACCGCTTCCCAGCGGACGATCACAGGCTGAAGATCTTCCGCGCGGTCGCAACCCATTACGACACGAGGGCCTACGTCCTGCTCAGCACACGGCAGGAGGCTGCCAAGCAGCAGCTGGAGGCGGCCCTCGCACACCTCGCCGCCATCGAACGTAAGGTGGCCAGCCAGACCGACAACTTGGACAAGGACGAGCGGAGTATCCTCCGAGAGCACCTCCACGGGGCCAAGGTCGAGGTCAAGAACTGCAAGCGGTACATCTCCGCCGGGTGCCCTCGCGTCAGGGAGGCAAGCTAAAAGGGGTGGGGATGAACAAGAAGATCGCGGGGCTCACGGCTGCTGGGGCGCTCCTCGCAGGCACAGTCCTCTACAACGTCGCCTTCGCCGACGAGCGGGACGCCTGGTGCGACCACACGACCTGGATCCGCTCGGCCTCCAGCACGTACTACTACCTCTACCGTAACAACCCGCAACCTCGGGAAAAGATCGCCAAGTCGGCCGACTACGGCGGCTGGCTCATGACCAGCTACCAGGCATCCATGGACGAGGGCAGGCTTCCGCACGGTATCGAGGACGAGCTCCAGGACTGGTCCATGGCCCTCCAGGCAGAGATTGAGAACGGCTGCACCGTCGCCAGCCTCACCGACGGCGTCCTCGAGCACTGCAACAGCTGACCACCAAGGAAGACCACCATGAAGCACCGCAGCCCCGTCCTTGCCAGCACACTGCTAGCCGCCCTCGCACTCACCGGCTGCGGAAGCAGTACCGAGGATGCCAAGGCAACGCCGACCAACTCAGCCCCCAACACGCTGGCGACCGAGCCGACTGAGGATCCGGCGGCAAAGGCAAGCGAAGCAGCCGCCTCAGCGTCAGCTGCCTTCGAGGAAGCGATGCAGGACGCAGAGAACGCCCTGGGGGAGACCATCGGCGTCCATCCTGGCACCTACGAGATCACCGAAGATTCGCCGGACTACGAAGACCTCTCCAAAGCCCTCGATGACGAGTACATCGCCCCAGGCACCTACAAGAGCAAAGGCCCGGCCGACGGCTCCAGCAGCTGCTACTGGGCGCGAATGAGCGACGCTTCAGGCGATACCAGCTCCATCCTCGCCAACGACATCAGCGCCGGAAGCGCGATCGTGACCCTGAACGAGGGCGAGTTCTTCAAGACCTCCGGCTGCAAGCCCTGGACCAAGCAAGCCGACTGATCCGAGAAACGCAAAAAGCCCCCAGCCAAATGGCTGGGGGCTTAGTTGTGTTCTCCTAGATTTTCGAGGTCAGGGCTTGCTCAAGTACATGGGAATGCCGATCGCCACGGTGTACAGAAAGCCGACGGCGATCGTGATCCCGATAGCGGGTCCGGTGGGGGCCTTGGTCCAGACGTAAATCATGACGGCGACGAAACAGAGAATCCACCAAGACGCCAGCACCCACCATGCGCGGGTGTTCTGTTGGCGTTCCCGGGCCAACATCGATCGCTCGCTCTCGGACATGGGGCCACTCCTAACAGATTTTCGGGGGACCGAACTAGGCTCGCCCCATAGGAAACTCGGGGCGGAGTGGGATGGCATCCCAGGATATGGCAGAGGTAGTGCCTCTGTTCGGAGAAGAGAAGTCTCTTAGGCCGGACATCGAGGTCATCTGGACGCCAGCAGGGCAGCCGGACCCAGGACTGTACCGGCGGGTGCTGGAGCACCTCTTCCTCCACGAGGACCAGAACGAGGCAGAAGCGGCCTAAGTAGGGCCCCGTGGCTGGCCGTTGAGGGCTAGGATCTCTCCTACACAACGAGACGACCCCGGCAGCAGGGCATTGCCACCGGGGTCAGGCCAGTCCACCGGAGATGAACTGACATGAGCAATGCTCTCACAAGCGCCATCGGCGTTGCACAGCGGACCATCGCACCCGCCAGACTCCGTGCCGTCGACTACCTCCGGGTGTCAACAGCCGAGCAGCGCAAGGGCTACGGCATCGCCTACACGGGCAAGAAGACGGTCCGCCACATCGAGAAGAAGAACTGGGAGCACGTCAACACCTACGCCGACGAGGGCTACAGCGGCAGCCTGGACCACACGCAGCGACCTGACCTCAAGCGCCTCATGGCCGACGCCAAGCAGACACCTCGGCCGTTTGACGTCGTCGTGGTCTCCGAGGAGCGCGCCATCGGCCGCCGTGACCGCGCCTTCTGGCCTTGGGTCTGGGTCCTCGAAGACCTTGGCATCTTTGTTGCCGTAGTTCGGGGCGACTACGACAACACCACCGAAGAAGGCCGCTCCAAGATGCGCAAGGAGCAGGACAAGGCCGAAGACGAGCGCATCACCATCCGCGACCGCACGCAGGGTGGCGTCCAGGAGAAGGCTGAAATCGGCGGACACCCAGGAGGCGTCGCACCCTACCCCTACCGCATCGAGAACAAGGGTATTAAGGGCGAGAGCCGCATCGTCCTCGACAAGGGCGATGAGCGTGCCCCGTACTCCCTCATGCACCGTGCCTACGAGCACATCGTTGACGAGGGCATGAATTGCAGCGAGGTCGAAGACCTCTTCAACGCTGAGAAGATCCACGGTCCGACGCTGGACTACTGGCCCAGGGGATCGCTGCGTCACGTATTGACCAGCCAGGCCGTCCAGACCGCCAGCCGAACGTACCGTGACCCCAAGCAGCCCAAGGTCCGCCTCAATGACGACGGCGAACCTATTTTCGGCGAGACCGTGGTCATTGAGTACGAGCCCGTCTTCAACGACATTCAGCTCAAGAAGCTCAACAAGGCGCTCGAACGCACCAGTCGCAAGGGGCGTAAAGCCGAAGAATATTCGGTGCATCCGCTGAGTGAGCATCTTTTCGGGGTCTGCGAAAATTATTACACCGGAGTCCGCCGAACTGGGCGGGCAGGGGTAAGAGCCTACCGCTGTACTGGCACCGTCAAGGACTACAAGAACCCCAAGAAGGCCAAGTGTGAGTGCTCGCAAGTCGATGCTGATGCACTTGAGTACGTCGTCTGGCATCACGTATGCAAGCTCCTCGAAGAGCCTGACCGCCTGATGGCACTCTCCTCGGAGTGGGCGGAAATTGCCAGAGCCAACGAGATTGACTACGCAAGCCGAGTCCAGGATCTGGAAAATCAGATCGAGGAAATAGACGACCTCATCGACCTCACCACCGATGCAGCCACCCGACAGGCGGTACGCAAGAAGCTTTCCCGCGCCGAAGCCCGTCAGTACATCGAGAGTCGAATCAAGGCACACAACGAAGAGCGTGAGCAGCTCGTAGAACTGCGGGACCAGGCCATCTCCTGGCGTGAAGAAGTCGACCGCGCTCAGGAGCGAGCAGTCGACCTCGACAACCTCGCGAGAATGGCGCGGACTTCTCTGTACTCCATGACTCCTGAGCAGAAGGCCGACGTCATTGACTGGCTGGAGCTCAAGGTGACCATCACCGGAGAAATTCCGAGAAAGACCCGGAGTGACGACCTCATCGGCGCATGGTTCCGGGACAGAGAGCGTCTTGTCCCGCTGCTCACGGATGAGGCATGGGCGGCCGTTGAGCCAATTCTGGCGGCGCGCAAGGGGCGTAAGCCGAAGGACCCTCGGGGTCTCCTGGACTCCATGCTCCACAAGGCCCGTACCGGTTGCTCATGGATGAGTGCTCCTGTGCCGGGCGCGCAGAGCATCTGGGGTCGCTGGCTCCACCAGGGGCTCTGGGAGGCGCTCATGGATGCTCTGGCGACCTTCCCTGGTACTGCGCCGGTCTCCGAGGTCGCTCCGCTTCCTTCCTTGCGAGTGGAAGGCCGCGTGGATCCTCGTCTGTTCGTTGGGGACGATGAGTCGTCTACGGAGGATGCTCTGTTCAAGGCTTCCGACTACAAGATCTCGCCCTTCGAGCTGGAGAGCGCGCTGCTGGAGCACGAGGCGGTGGCCGAGGCGGCGGTCGTGCCCGCGCCCGATGCGTTGCGGCTGGCGGTGCCGAAGGCGTACGTCGTACTGGCGGAGGGGTGGGAGCCGGGGCCGGACACGGCGAAGGAGCTGTTCGCGCACTCGCGGGCGGTTCTGGCGCCGTACAAGCGGATCCGCCGGATCGAGTTCGCCGAGCTGCCGAAGACGATCTCCGGCAAGATCCGCCGGATCGAACTGCGCGAGCGTACGGCCGCGGGCTCGGAGAACGAGTACGCGGAGGACACGACGGGCGATGCGAAGGGGGATGCCCGATGACCGAGTTCTCGTACGCCCACGGGACCGGCAGCACCCCGCTGCTGGGCGACACGATCGGCCGGAATCTCGACCGGGCGATCGCCGCGTACCCCGACCGCGACGCGCTGGTGGACCTCCCGGCCGGGAAGCGCTGGACGTACGCCCAGTTCGGCGCGGCCGTGGACCGGCTGGCCCGCGCCCTGCTCGCGACCGGCGTCGAGAAGGGCGACCGCGTCGGCATCTGGGCCGTCAACTGCGCCGAGTGGGTACTGGTGCAGTACGCCACAGCCCGGATCGGCGCGATCATGGTGAACATCAACCCGGCCTACAGGGCGCACGAGCTGGAGTACGTACTGAAGCAGGCCGGGATCACGGTCCTGTTCGCCTCGCAGTCCCACAAGACCAGCGACTACCGGGCGCTCGTCGGGGAGGTCCGGCCACGCTGCCCCGAACTGCGCGCCGTCCACTACATCGGGGACAGTTCCTGGGACGCCCTCCTCGGTGCCGCGGACGGTGTCACCTCCGACCGACTGGCCGCCTGCGAGGCCGAGTTGTCCTGCGACGACCCGGTGAACATCCAGTACACCTCGGGCACCACCGGCTTCCCGAAAGGTGCGACGCTCTCCCACCACAACATCCTCAACAACGGCTACTTCGTGGGGGAGATGATCGGCTACACCGAGCAGGACCGGGTCTGCCTGCCGGTGCCCTTCTACCACTGCTTTGGCATGGTCATGGGCAACCTCGCCGCCACCTCGCACGGAGCGTGCATGGTGATCCCGGCCCCCTCGTTCGACCCGGTCGCCACCTTGCGGGCCGTGCAGCTGGAGCGCTGCACCTCGCTCTACGGGGTGCCGACCATGTTCATCGCCGAGCTGAACCTCCCCGACTTCGCGGAGTACGACCTCTCCACTCTCCGCACCGGGATCATGGCGGGCTCGCCCTGCCCGGTCGAGGTGATGAAGCGGGTGGTCGCCGAGATGCACATGGCGGAGGTCTCCATCTGTTACGGCATGACGGAGACGTCACCGGTCTCCACCCAGACCCGCCGGGACGACGACCTGGAGCGCCGCACCGGCACGGTCGGCCGGGTCCTCCCGCATGTCGAGGTGAAGATCACCGACCCGGCGACGGGCACGACCCTGCCGCGCGGTGAGGCGGGCGAGCTGTGCACGCGGGGGTACAGCGTGATGCTGGGCTACTGGGACGAGCCGGAGAAGACTGCGGAGGCGGTGGACGCGGGCCGCTGGATGCACACCGGTGACCTGGCCGTGATGCGGGACGACGGCTACGTACAGATCGTCGGCCGGATCAAGGACATGATCATCAGGGGCGGCGAGAACGTCTATCCGCGCGAGATCGAGGAGTTCCTGTACGGCCATCCGAAGATCGCCGACGTCCAGGTGGTCGGGGTTCCGGACGAGCGGTACGGCGAGGAGATCCTCGCCTGCGTCATCCCCCGTGACCCTGCGGACCCGCCGACCCTGGGCGAGCTGACCGAGTACTGCACCGGCCGGCTCGCCCACTACAAGATCCCGCGGGACTTGCGGGTCCTGGAGTCCTTCCCGATGACGGTCAGCGGGAAGGTCCGCAAGATCGAGCTGCGCGAGCGGTACGCGGGTCA
Source organism: Streptomyces mabaensis (assembly GCF_053763515.1). Taxonomy (NCBI): domain Bacteria; kingdom Bacillati; phylum Actinomycetota; class Actinomycetes; order Kitasatosporales; family Streptomycetaceae; genus Streptomyces; species Streptomyces mabaensis. Next base: position 124,953 of record NZ_JBSOPZ010000002.1, on the reverse strand, counting down.
GGCGGACAGCTGAGCCTCGATGGCCGCGACGACCTCCGCGGCCTCGGGCTCGGTGGCCGGACGGAAGCGGGCGACGACCTCACCCTGCGGGGAGATCAGGAACTTCTCGAAGTTCCAGGTGATGTCGCCCGCCTCACCGGCGGCGTCCGCGGTGTTCGTCAGCTCGGCGTACAGCGGGTGCCGGCCGGCGCCGTTGACCTCGGTCTTCTCCAGCAGGGGGAAGGTCACGCCGTAGCTGACCGAGCAGAAGGTCTGGATCTCCTCGGAGCTGCCCGGCTCCTGGCCGCCGAACTGGTTGCAGGGCACGCCGAGGACGGTGAACCCGCGCTCGGCGTACTTCTGCTGGAGCCGCTCGAGGCCTTCGTACTGCGGGGTGAGTCCGCACTTGGACGCCACGTTCACCAGCAGGACGGCCTGGCCCTGGTAGGCGCCCAGGGTGGTGGGCTCGCCGGTCAGGGTGTGGAGGGGGATGTCGGTCAGACGCATGAGGGCTCCTCGGCAGAAAAAGCGTGCACGCCCGATGATGCCTTGTGGGGGGCGGCTATCGCAGCGCGCGTGTCATGGCGTGCGCCCGCGGGCTCGCGGCGCCGGCTCAGGGGGCGGCGCCGGCTCAGAGATCGCGCCGCATGCACAGTCGGGGCCACCGGTCCAGGCCGTGCGCTGCCTCGGCGCGCAGGATCTCGCGCAGCCCGGGGGTGAGGGCGGGGCCGTCGACGACGTGGAAGCCGAGCCGGGCGTAGTAGGGCGCGTTCCACGGGACCTCGGCGAAGGTCGTCAGGGTGAGGGCGGCCAGGCCCTGGGCGTACGCGTGGGCGGCGAGATGGTCGATGAGCGCCCGGCCGAGACCGCGGCGGGCGGCGGCCGGATGGACCGAGATCTGCTCGATGTGGGCGGCGCGGTCGACCACCTCGGTGATCAGGTAGGCGACCGGGCGGTCCCGCTCGTCGGTGGCGACCCAGGCGCGTCCGGCGCTCTGGAAGCGGGCCAGCAGGTCGAGCGGCGGCGGTTCGTCGTCGGCGATCGCCGCCATGCCGAGGGCGCGGAAGGGCTCACCGGCGGCGCGTTCGATGTCCTGGAGCGCGGGCAGCTCCGCGGCGCTCGCGAGGCGGATGGCGGCTGGCATGGGACGAGTATCGCGCTCGGCGCGGGCATCAGGCCCCGGTGCTGAGGAGTTCGTCCGCGGGGTCGTTGACGGGCTGGGGTACGCCGGTGAGATCCATGACGAACAGCGGGATGCCGAGGTCGTCGGCGCGGGCCCTGGCCTCGTCCGTATATCCGGCGAGGGAGAAGAAGACGCTGACGGCGGAGGTGGTGAGCCCGTTGAGCCAGAGGCATTCGATGTCCCGGAGAACCGCGGGCCGGGTGCTGGGGTCGACCTGGGCGACCAGCCCCGGGGCACGGAGGTCGATGCCTGACGCGGGCCGTCTCTCCGGCTGCCGTACGTCGCGGAAGCCGAGCCAGCGGAGGTAGAGGGCGGCGGCCGTGACGGCGTCCCGGCCAGTCCGGATGGTCACCGGCTGGAAGTCGGGCCGCGGGGCCGCGACGGCGGGCGGCAGCGGCCCACGGGCCGGCCGAACACCGTCGGCGCCATTCCCGGCACCCCCGCCCGGGCCCACGACACCCCCGGCCGCCCCGGCGCCGCTCGCGCCACCGGCCGCACCGGCGCGATCGACACCGCAGGCGTCCATCGCACCCCCGGCACTTCCCCGGCCCCCGGCCGCACCGCCATAGCCTGCGGCCCCTGCCGCGCCAGCGCCTCCGCCGCCTGTACTTCCGGCCGCGCCGGCGTGATCGGCACCGCCGGCGTCCGTCGCACCCCCGGCACCGCCCCCGCCCCCGGCCGCACCGCCATGGCCTGCCGCCCCGGCCGCACCGGGGCTGTCGGCCCCTTCGGTGCCGCCTGCGCGGCCGGCTGCCGCAGCATCGCCGATATCCCCGGCTGTCCAAGCCCTCGAAGTCCCGAAGCCCCTGGCCGCACCGGCACCGCCCACGCCCCCGGCCGAGTCGGCATCGGCCGGGCCCCCGGCGGCACACCCGCCGCCCGCACCCGCGTCGTCCGCGGCGGCGGGCCCTTGGCCAGGGGTGGGTGGGAGGGGGTGGACCGGGATGCGGGCCACCGTGCCGCAGGTCGCGCAGCCGAACTCCGGCTGGGGCCATTCGTCCTCGCGCCCGCACGCGCGACAGCGCACGGCCACCCAGGAGTCCGTCCAGGTCCGGTGGGTCAGCGGGGCCAGCGGCGCGCCCCGTACCAGCGGCGGTGCGATCGGCGCTCCGCAGGCGCACGGGAAGACCGGGGGAGCGTACGCGTGCTCGCGGTCGCAGCCCGGGCAGCGCAGCGGCACGGTCTCCGCCATGGGCGGCCTCCAGCTTTGCTCAGTCACGTCGTCGCCGTACGTGCCCCATCGTCCACCAAGAGCGATGCGTTGGGGAGAGTCTGCCGCCTTTCGTACCGGTCGTACGGGCCATTGCCTTGACGTGCTCCCTGAGTCCCTCCTACATTGTTCCGTATAGCAGAACAAGACTTCCGCATTATGGAAATCGGCACGCAGGAGTACACGATGCCTCGAATGACAGCCGCAGCCGCGGCAGTTGAGATCCTCAAGCGCGAAGGCGTTGACGTCGCGTTCGGCGTGCCCGGCGCCGCGATCAACCCCTTCTACCGCGAGCTCAAGAACGTCGGTGGCATCGGGCACACGCTGGCCCGCCACGTCGAGGGCGCCTCGCACATGGCCGAGGGCTACACCCGCGCCAAGGCGGGCAACATCGGTGTCTGCATCGGTACGTCCGGCCCCGCCGGCACCGACATGATCACCGGCCTGTACTCGGCGATCGCGGACTCGATCCCGATCCTGTGCATCACCGGCCAGGCCCCGGTCTCGAAGCTCCACAAGGAGGACTTCCAGGCCGTCGACATCGCCTCGATCGCCAAGCCGGTCACCAAGGCCGCGACCACCGTCCTGGAGGCCGCCCAGGTCCCCGGCGTCTTCCAGCAGGCGTTCCACCTGATGCGCTCCGGCCGTCCCGGTCCGGTCCTCATCGACCTGCCGATCGACGTCCAGCTCACCGAGATCGAGTTCGACCCGGAGACGTACGAGCCGCTGCCGGTCTACAAGCCGTCCGCGACCCGCGCCCAGGCCGAGAAGGCGCTGAACTTCCTGCTGGAGTCCGAGCGCCCGCTGATCGTCGCCGGTGGCGGCATCATCAACGCCGACGCCTCCGACCTGCTGGTCGAGTTCGCCGAGCTGACGGGCATCCCGGTCATCTCCACGCTCATGGGCTGGGGCACCATCCCGGACGACCACGAGCTGGCCGCCGGCATGGTCGGTGTCCAGACCGCGCACCGCTACGGCAACGCGACCTTCCTGGAGTCGGACTTCGTCCTCGGCATCGGCAACCGCTGGGCCAACCGCCACACCGGTTACAACATGGAGGCCTACACCAAGGGCCGCAAGTTCGTCCACGTCGACATCGAGCCCACCCAGCTCGGCAAGATCTTTGCCCCGGACTACGGCATCGCCTCTGACGCCAAGGTCGCACTGGAGCTCTTCATCGAGATCGCCAAGGAGCTCAAGGCCGCGGGCAAGCTGCCCGACTTCAGCGCCTGGGCCGCCTCCGCGCAGGGGCGCAAGGCCACCCTGCAGCGCCGCACGCACTTCGACAACATCCCCCTGAAGCCGCAGCGCGTCTACGAGGAGATGAACAAGGCGTTCGGCCCGGAGACCCGCTACGTCACCACCATCGGCCTCTCCCAGATCGCCGCTGCGCAGTTCCTGCACGTCTACCGGCCGCGCCACTGGATCAACTGCGGCCAGGCCGGCCCGCTCGGCTGGACCATCCCCGCCGCGATCGGCGCCGCCACCGCGGACCCGGAGACCCCGATCGTCGCCCTCTCCGGCGACTACGACTTCCAGTTCATGATCGAGGAGCTGGCGGTCGCCGCCCAGCACAAGGTCCCCTACGTCCACGTTCTCGTGAACAACGCGTACCTGGGCCTGATCCGTCAGGCGCAGGGCAACCTGGGCATCAACTTCGAGGTCAACCTCGAGTTCGAGAACATCAACACCCCGGAGCTCGGCGTCTACGGCGTCGACCACGTCAAGGTCGCCGAAGGCCTGGGCGTCAAGGCCATCCGCGTCACCGACCCGGAGAAGCTGGGCGAGGCCTTCGAGGAGGCCAAGAAGCTGGCCGTCGAGCACCAGGTCCCGGTCGTCGTCGAGGCCATCCTGGAGCGCATCACCAACATCGCGATGAGCAAGACGGTCGACATGAGCGACGTCACGGAGTTCGAAGAGCTGGCCACCGAGCCGGGCCACGCCCCCACGGCGATCCGCCCGCTGGTCTGAGCCTTCGGCTCGCCCCGCAGCACCGCAGCGGCCCCCCGTCCCTTCCGGGACGGGGGGCCGTTCGGTGTCTCGGGCGCCCTGACGGCCGCGGACACCCGCCCCGCGCGTACCTACACCTCGATGATCGCCAGCGCCGCCGTGTCCGCCGCCACCGGATCCCCCGCCTCGATCGCGCGGAACAGCGCGAGGTGCGCGTCCGTCGTGGAGTGCTCCATGTGGTCGGCGAGGATGGTGTCCCGCAGGGCCTCACTCAGCGTCCGGTACAGGTCGTGCAGAAGCTGGTTCTGGGTGGCTCGCGCCACGCACAGGTGGAACTCCACGTCGGCGTCGGCGAAAACCTCCAACTCTCCCTTGTCAAAAGCTGCCTGACGACGAGTCAGTATGTCCTGAAGCTCTCTCAGATCGGCGTCCGTGCGGCGTGTGGCGGCGATCCTCGCGGCCACCAGGTCCAGCCCCCGCCGCACCTCCTCCACGTCCCGCTCGGCGACGCTCTCCAGCATCCGCCGGAAGGCGACGGCCGCCTCGTCCGTCGCCGTGACATACGTCCCGTCGCCCTGACGTGTCGCGAGCAGCCCGGTGTGCACCAGCGCACGCACCGCTTCCCGCACGGAGAGCCGGCTCACGCCAAGGGCCTGTACCAGCTGACTCTCGGAGGGGATCTTCTCCCCGACCTGCCAGCGTCCGGCGGCGATCTCCTCCCGTAGCTCCGCGATCGCCGCGTCCACCAGTGACTTCCGCCCGACGTTCTTCATGTGTGCTTTCGGTTCCACTCCGGCGACCCCCTTCTCCACTCATCAGATGTCTGATAACTCTATCCGGCATCACCCAACGAAGAGGGAGATGCCTGCATGACCCATGTACGGATATCAGCGGTGCGGCCCATGGGCGGGCCGCCCCGTGATCTGCTCATCATGGACGGCCGGATCGCCGAAGCGGTGCCCGCCGCCGGGATCGACGTCGTCGACGGCGGGAGCTTGCTCGCCCTGCCCGCTCCCGTCGACGCCCACATCCACCCCGACAAGACCACCTGGGGCGGACCCTGGCTCAGCCGTGAGCCCGCAAGCGGACTGGGCGATCTCATCGCGTACGACGCCTCCGTACGCGCCGGAATGGCACCGGTCGCCGAGCGCGCCGGCGCCCTGTTCGACCGCGCGATCGCCCGAGGCACCCGCGCCCTGCGCGCCCACGCCGACGTGGCCCCGCAGTACGGACTGGCCAACATCCACGGCGTGCGGCAGGCGGCCGCCGAGCGCGCCGACCTGATCGACGTGCAGATCGTGGCGTTCCCGCAGCTCGGCGTCCTCGCCGCGCCCGGCACGGCCGCCCTTCTGGAGCAGGCCCTGGACGAGGGTGCGGACCTCGTCGGCGGCATCGACCCGGTCGGCATGGACGGTGACCGCGACGGTCAGCTGGACCTGCTCTTCGGACTGGCCGAGCGCAGGGGGGTCCCGCTGGACATCCACCTGCACGACGGGGGCGCGTCCGGCCTCGCGCAGCTCACCGCGATCGCCCGGCGTACGGCGGCGCTCGCACTGCACGGCCGGGTCACCGTCAGCCACGCGTTCTGCCTCGCGGACTGCCCGCCCGCCGAACTGGACCCGGTGGCCGCACTGCTGGCCGAGGCAGGAGTCGCGGTCACCACCTGTGCGCTGGGCACCGACCCCGTCGTCCCCATCGGGCCACTGACGGCGGCCGGGGTCCGGGTCGCGGTGGGTTCGGACGGGGTACGCGACCCGTGGACGCCGTTCGGGGACGGCGACATGATCACGCGCGCCCACCTCCTCGCGTACCGCACCGATGCCCGCACCGACGCCGAACTGGCCGCCTGCTACACGCTGGTCGCCGACGGCGGCGCCGACCTGCTCGGCCTGGAGCGCTGCGCCTTCCGGCCCGGCGACCCGGCCGACTTCGTGCTGGTGGACGCCGCCTCCGTCGCGCAGGCCGTCGTCGACCGTCCGTTGCCCCGGCTGGTCGTGCGCGGCGGCCGGGTGATCGCCCGTGACGGCGAACTCCTCGAAGGAGCGACCCGTTGAGAACTCGCATGGTGTCGCGACGGCTCGCCTGCGCCGCGGCCTTCGCCCTCGCGCTCAGCGCCTGCGGCCAGGGCGGGCCGGGCGGACTGCGCCCCGCCGTGCCCCTGGACCTGAGGACATCGACCCCCAGGGCGGCGAAGCCGCTGGACTCCATCACCTGGAACCTGCCCTACGAGCCGCAGGGGATCGATCCGATCACCTCATTCAACTACGCCGAGAACACGGTCCTTTCAAACCTCTGTGAGAGCCTGCTGCGGCTCACGCCGGACTTCGAGATCAAACCGGGCCTGGCGAGCAGAGCGGCGAACCCGGCCCCCACGGTCTGGGTCTACACGATCCGCGACGGAGTGACCTTCTGGGACGGCTCCCCGCTGACCGCCGAAGACGTGGCCGCGAGCCTGAACCGGCACCTGGACCCCGGCCTGGGCACCTGGTGGGGCGACTACTTCCAGAACGTGAAGACGATCGAGGCGACCGGGCCGCTCCAGGTCACGGTCACGCTCAAGCAGCCTGACGCGCTGTTCAACCAGGCGATGGCGACCGCCGCCGGCGCGGTCGCGCAGAAGGCGCAGATGGAGCGGGCGGGCAAGGACTTCGGCACTCCGAAGCAGGGGGTGATGTGCACCGGCCCGTTCAAGTTCGACCGCTGGCGCTCCGGTGACTCGCTGACGATCGTCCGCAACGACCGCTACTGGGACCCCGCGCTCAGAGCGCTGTCGAAGTCCATCACGTTCCGCTTCATCGCCGACGAGACGACCGCCGTGAACGCGCTGCGCTCCGGTGAGATCGACGGCCAGTACTTCTATCTGCCGCCCGCCGCGATCTCCCAGCTCCAGCAGTCGCCGACCGGCAAGGTCACCCTCGGCAGGTCGCTGACGTTCTGGGCGCTGCTGGGTGCCACCAACAAGGGCCCGTACGGCGATCCGAGGGTCCGCGAGGCGCTGTCCCACGCGCTGGACCGGGACGCCCTCGGGGCCGCCGTCTTCCAGGGGACGGCCGCCCCGGAGCGCGCCATGGCCGGACCCGCGTCCTGGGGCTACGAGAAGGACGTCTTCAAGGCGGCGTACGACCGGCTCCCGGACGGCAAGGCCGATCTGGAGAAGGCCAGGAAGCTCCTGGAGGGCGCCCCGAAGGGCACCATCACGATCGGGGTGCAGGGCGTTCGGCCGTGCACGAGCAGACCGGCAATCTCATCAAGGCGACCGGCGAGCAACTCGGCCTGAAGATCAACATCCGGGTGGTCCCGGTGGAGCAGTACGGCACCCTCTACACCGACGCCAAGGCCCGTGAGGGCATCGACGCGTTCCTCTCCACCTGGTACGGCAACGTTCCCGACCCGCTGGACACCTACACGGTGTTCCTGTCCGGCGGCAACAACAACTTCAGCGGCTTCGACGGCGTGGACGCCGACATCAAACGGGCCCGCGCCGAGTCCGATCCGGCGAAACGGGCGCGGATCGTCACCGGCATCCAGCAGAAGGTCGCCCGCGACGTGACCTGGATGCCGCTCAACAACCTCCCGGTGATCCTCTACATGAGCGACCGGATCACTGGCGCGGTGCCGTCGTTCCCGTACCTCTACCACCCGTGGGCCTCAGGACTGGGGGGCAAGTGAAACTCGACAGCCGAAAAGCGCTGCTCACCTCCGGCACCACCCGCTTCCTCGTCAACCGGCTGCTGGGCCTGGTCGAAGCGACGCGAAGCGTCGCAACGTCCTGCTACAGTGCTCAACGCTCGGCAACGACAACCAAGTTGCTGAGCTTTCTCGGGCGGATCTCGCATTCGCCCCGGTTGCGGGAAGCGCAGTCGTAAGGCGGACCTGAGAGCCGTCCAACTCCCCGGAGTGATCCAGGGGAGAATCTCCCAGGTTCACCTGGGAGAGATCTTCAACGGCAGGACGTGACGGACCTGCTCGCCGCCCGCGCGACGACCACCCTCTTCCTGGTGGTGTACTCGGCGACGCTGATCATCGCGGGCGGCCTGCTGGCCGGCACCGTCGGCGCGCTGCGCGGCGGCAGGACCGACGCCCTGATCAACGGCGCCTCCTCCCTCTTCCTGGCCACGCCCGCCTTCGTGGTCGGCGTCGTCCTGGTGATCGTGTTCGCGCGGGGCCTCGGTTGGTTCCCGGTGTTCGGCGCCGGGGACGGCTTCTGGGACCGGCTCCACCACCTCACCCTCCCCTCCATCACCCTCGCCCTCGGCTCGGCCGCGTATCTGGCGCGGATCACCCGGGCCTCCGTCCAGGAGGAGCTGGGCCGCGAGCACGTGGAGACCGCGCGCAGCCGGGGCCTGAGCGGGGCCCGGATCGTACGGCGCCATGTGCTGCGCAACGCGGCCGTGCCGGTGACCACGGTCATCGGGCTGACCGTGGCGGGTCTGCTCGCCGGGGCGGTCGTCGTCGAGAACGTGTTCGCGCTCGACGGCATCGGCTCGCTGTTCGTCCGGGCGATCATGCAGCGGGACTTCGCCGTCGTGCAGGCCGTCGTCCTCGTCCTCGTCGCCTCGTTCGTCCTGATCAACCTGATCGTCGACCTGTTCTACTCCGTCCTCGACCCCCGGATGGCACGATGAGAACGCCCCTCGCGCGGGTCTCGGCCGGCCTGCTCGGGCTGCTGGTGGCGATGACGCTGCTGGCCCCCGTCCTGGCCCCGTACGACCCGGACTTCCCCGACCTGTTCAACACCCTCGGCTACGCGACGCCCGACCACTGGCTCGGCGGCGACGCGCTGGGCCGTGACGTCCTGTCCCGCCTGATGTGGGGCGCCCGCACCACCCTCCTCGGACCGGTCCTGGTCATCTCCGTCTCGGCGGTCCTCGGCACCGCGCTCGCCATCACGGCGGCGTGGTACGGCGGAAAGGTGGACGCGGTGATCTCGCGCGCCCTCGATGTGCTGTTCGCCGTGCCCGGCATCGTCTTCGCCCTGATCACGGTCGCGGTGATGGGGCCCGGCCTGATGCCGGTCGTCCTCGGCCTGACCGTCGCCTACACGCCGTACGTGGCGCGGGTGCTGCGCAGCGCGGCACTGCGCGAACGCTCACTGCCGTATGTGGCGGCCGCCTGGGTGCAGGGCCGCTCCGCCTTCGCCATCTGCACCCGGCACCTGCTGCCCAACCTGCGTCCGCTGATCGTCGCCCAGTCGGTGTCGGCGCTCGGCTACGCGGTGATCGACCTGGCCGCGATCTCGTTCCTCGGCCTGGGGGTCCAGCCACCCACCGCGGACTGGGGGCTGATGGTGAAGTCCGGCCTGGACAGCGCCATGCGCGGCAACGCCGTGGAGGCCGTCGCGGCGGGCACGCTGATCGCCCTCGTGGTGTGCGCGGTGAACGTTCTCGGCGACCGACTGGGGGCTCAGAAGCGATGACCGACCTGCTGACACTCGACAACTTCGGCCTCTGTGTCCCCTACGGCAAAGGCCGGCGCACACTCGTCGAGCGCGTCGACCTCACCATCGGGCGCGGCGAGGCGGTGGGCCTCGTCGGCGAGTCCGGCTCGGGCAAGTCGATGACCGCGCGCGCCGTGATCGGCCTCACCCCGCCCGGCGCGAGCACCACCGGCGACATTCTTTTCGACGGCCGGTCCGTCACCGCACTCCACCGCAGAGAGCTGCGCGCCCTGCGCACCCGCCGGATCGCGATGGTCTTCCAGGACCCCCGCGCCCACATCAACCCCGTTCACAGCGTCGGTGACTTCCTGACCGAGGCCATGACCGCGAACCTGGGCATCGCGCCACGCGCCGCCGCCGCCCGCGCCGTACGACTCCTCGCGGACGTCGGCATTCCGGACGGCGAGCGCCGCCTGCGCCAGTACCCGCACGAACTCTCCGGCGGCCTCCTGCAACGCGTGATGATCGCCTCGGTCCTCGCCGTCGAACCGGACCTGATCCTCGCCGACGAGCCGACCACCGCCCTGGACGTCACCACCCAGTCCGAGGTGATGGCGATCCTCGACGAGGCGCGGCGCGAACGCGACATGGCGATGCTGCTGATCACCCATGACCTGGAGCTCGCGGCGGCGACCTGCGACCGGCTCGCGGTGATGTACGCGGGCCGCCTGGTGGAGACTCAGCCGGCCGAAGCCCTGACGCAGCATCCGCGCCACCCCTACTCGGCGGGGCTGCTGCGGTCCCGGCCCAGCATCGAGGAAAGAGTGCGCAGACTGCCGGTGATCCCGGGCCGCCCGGTGGCGGCGTTCGAGGCGGAGGACGGCTGCGCGTTCGCGCCGCGCTGCGCGCACGCCGAGGCGGTGTGCGCGGCGGGCCGCCCCGAGGTGCGGGACCTCGCCGGGACGCGCGTGGAGTGCGTACGAGCGGAGGAACTGACGTGGTGACGACGAACAGGAAGTACACGACGGATACGACCGGTACGACGGTCATCGAAGCGACCGGGCTGCGCAAGGTGTTCGGTGACGCGGTCGCCGTGGACGACGTGTCGTTCTCGCTGAAGCCCGGCGAGTCCCTGGCCATCGTCGGCGAGTCCGGCTCCGGCAAGACGACGGTCGCGCGGATGCTGCTCGGCCTGGAGACCCCGACCTCGGGTGCCCTCACGGTCTGCGGACGGCCGCGCACGACGGGCCGGGTTTCGTCCGCGGAGCGCCGCCGCCGGGCACGCGAGATTCAGATCGTCTTCCAGGACCCTTACTCCTCGCTGGACAAGCTCCAGCGGATCGGCGACGTCATCGAGACCAGCTTGAGCCTGCACTTCCCGCTCACCACGGCGGACCGCAAGCGGCGCGCGCTGGAGCTCCTGGAGGCGGTGGGCCTGGCCGGACGGCATGCGTCCATGCTGCCCAGGCAGCTGTCCGGCGGGCAGCGGCAGCGGGTCGCGATCGCCCGGGCGATCGCCGTCGAGCCGCGCGTCCTCGTCCTCGACGAGGCCGTCGCCGCACTCGATGTGTCGATCCAGGCGCAGATCCTCAATCTGCTCGCCGACATCCGCGAACGACAGGAGATCAGTTACGTGTTCATCTCGCACGACCTTGCCGTCGTCCACCAGATCAGCGACACGGCCGTGGTGATGCGCGGCGGCCGCGTCGTCGAACAGGGCCCCACATCGGCGCTGCTCGCCACCCCGCAGGACGCGTACACGCGCCAACTGCGGGCCGCCGTCCCGCGCCCGGGCTGGAAGCCGCAGCGGAGGCCCGCGTGAGAACGCTCGTCACGGCGTCGTACGTCATCGGATACGCCGAGCCCGCCGGGACCACCGGGGCCGTCGGCTCCGACGCCGGCGACCACGTCGTCATCCGCGACGGCCAGGTGGTCTACGAGGGTGAACGCGTCGTCTTCGTCGGCCGCGGCTACCCGGGCGCGGTGGACGAGACGATCGACGCGGGCCACGCGATCGTCGGCCCCGGCTTCATCGACCTGGACGCGCTCGCCGACATCGACCACGCGATTCTGGACACCTGGCACGCCGACGACCGCGGCCTGGAGTGGTCCCTGGAGTACGCCAGGGACCGGCGGGCCGCCGTCTTCCCGCTCTCCGACACCCTCTTCATGCGCGAGTACGCGCTCACCCAGCTGATCCGCAATGGCATCACCACTGCCATGCCGATCGCCGCCGAGACGCACGGCGCGTGGGCGGAGTCGTACGAGGAGCTGGCCGGTGTCGCCGAGATCGCGGGCCGCCTGGGCCTGCGCATGTACCTGGGTCCGAGCTACCGCTCCGGTGTCCCGGTCGTGACGGCCGACGGCACGTTCGACATGTGGTGGGAGCCGGAGCGCGGCGAGGCCGGCTTGTCGGACGCGATCCGCTTCGTACGCGACCACGACGGCGCCCACGGCGGCCTGATCCGGGGCGCGCTGCTGCCCTGCCGCATCGAGACCCTGACGCCGGACCTGATGCGGGCGACGGCGCAGGCGGCCGAGGACCTGGACTGCCCGGTACGCCTGCACTGCCTGCAGGGAACCGGCGAGCTGAGCCAACTGCGGGAGCGTCACCGCACCACACCGCTGGGCCTGCTGAAGGAGACGGGCCTGCTCAGCTCCCGTCTGCTCCTCCCGCACGGCATCTACATCGGCGGCCACAGCGAGGTCACCACGCCGTACGGAGGCGAGCTGGAGGACCTGGCGCGGATCGCGGGCATCGTGCACTGCCCGCTGACCATGGTCCGTTACGGCGCCGCCCTGGAGGATTTCGACCGCTACCGCACGGCCGGGGTGCACATCGCGCTCGGCACGGACTCGTTCCCACCGGACATGATCCGAAATATGGACTACGGCAACAACCTGTCCAAGCTGGTCACAGGCCGCCTGGAGGCGGGCGCGGCGGCGGACTACTACCGGGCTGCCACGCTCGGCGGCGCCCGCGCCCTGAGCCGCCCCGACCTGGGCCGCCTCGCACCGGGCGCCCTGGCCGACCTGATCGCGGTCGACCTGGGCGACCCACGCACCGGCCCCGTCGACGACCCGGTCCGTACGCTGCTGATGAACTGCTCGGGCGCGAACGTCACCACGGTGGTGATCAACGGCCGGACGGTCATGCGGGACCGAAAGATTCCGGGAGTGGACCCCAAGGCGCAGCGGGCCCGCGCGCAGGCGTACTTCATTCGCATGAAGGGGGCGTACGCGGACCGGGACTACCGGGGGCGGAGCACGCGGGAGCTGTTTCCGCCGTCCTTCGAGGAGGCCTGACCGGCTGCGGCGCCCGTCCGGACACAACAGAGCGCCGAGTCACGGGACCGTCCGTGACTCGGCGCTCTGGCTGTGCGGTTGGTACCGCCCGACGGAACGAGGCTGGCGCGACAGGACGTTCGCACCGCCGGGCGGAGACTGGGTGATACTGGGTGACGCAGATGTGGCTGGGACCGCGGCGGCGGCGATTGGTCTGACGGAGTGGTCCGCTTCCCTCAGGTCAAGAAGCGGGCCCCGTAGCCTTCACCACCGCACTGGCATCGCTCTACCGCCGCGGTCCTCGCCATCCCGTACCGCATGACCACCCCTCATCCGGGTCCGCGGTGCGGGCTCGGCGCCCGGGTCCTGACCTCCCGTCAGGGTCCGGGCGCAGCCTGATGCTCTCAGTCCTCGCGCAGGGCGCGGACTGCCTCCTCGACGCGCTTGCCGTAGTCGGCGTCGGCGGCGTGGAAGTGAGCGAGGTTCTTCTCGATGACGTCGTCGCGGGTGACCTGCGAGAGGCCGCCGGCGATGTTGGCCACGAGACGGCCCTTCTCGTCCTCGGACATCAGGCGGTAGAGCTCACCGGCCTGGAAGAAGTCGTCGTCCTTGGTGTGCAGCGGGGCCTCGTGCGTGCCGGTGTAGCCGTGGATCGCCAGCGGGGCGGACAGCGGCTGACCGGTCTCGGCCGGGCCCTGGTACGAGTTGGGCTCGTAGTTCTTGTCGTGGCGCGAGCCGTTGCGCAGCGCCATGGCACCGTCGCGGCCGTAGTTGACGGCCTCCGTGGCCTTCGGCGCGTTCACCGGCAGCAGGGTGTGGTTGACGCCCAGGCGGTAGCGGTGCGCGTCCGCGTAGGCGAAGAGACGGCCCTGGAGCATCTTGTCGGGCGAGGGGCCGATACCCGGAACGAAGTTGTTCGGGGAGAAGGCGGCCTGCTCGACCTCGGCGAAGACGTTCTCCGGGTTGCGGTCGAGGACCAGACGGCCCACGCGCTGCAGCGGGTAGTCCGCGTGCGGCCACACCTTGGTGAGGTCGAACGGGTTGAAGCGGTAGTCCGCGGCCTCGGCGGCCGGCATGACCTGGACGTGCAGGGTCCAGGACGGGTTCACGCCCCGCTCGATGGCCTGGAGGAGGTCCGTCTGGTGCGAGTTGGCGTCCTGGCCGACCAGCTCCGCGGCCTGCTCGGCCGACAGGGAGCGGACACCCTGGTTCGTCTTGAAGTGGTACTTGACGAAGAAGGCTTCGCCCTGGGCGTTCGTCCACTGGTAGGTGTGCGAGCCGTACCCGTTCATGTGTCGGTACGAGGCGGGGATGCCGCGGTCGCCCATCAGCCAGGTGACCTGGTGCGTCGCCTCGGGGGAGTGCGCCCAGAAGTCCCAGACGTTGTCCGGCTCCTGCTTGCCCGTGAAGGGGTCGCGCTTCTGGGAGTGGATGAAGTCGGGGAACTTGATCGGGTCCTTGATGAAGAACACCGGGGTGTTGTTGCCGACGAGGTCGTAGTTGCCCTCTTCGGTGTAGAACTTCAGCGCGAAGCCGCGCGGGTCGCGGACGGCGTCCGCGCCGCCGAGGGAGTCGGCGACGGTCGAGAAGCGGATGAACGTCTCGGTCCGCTTGCCGACCTCGTTCAGGAAGTCGGCGCTGGTGAAGCCGGTGACGTCGTCGGTCACCTCGAAGTAGCCGTAGGCGCCCGAGCCGCGGGCGTGCACCACACGCTCCGGGATGCGCTCGCGGTTGAAGCGGGCAAGCTTCTCGAGCAGGTGCTGGTCCTGGAGGAGGAGCGGGCCACCGACGCCGGCGGTGGAGGAATTCTGGTTGTCGGCGACCGGGGCGCCGGACTCGGTCGTCAGCGTGCGCTTCGACATGGTGACCTTCCGCGTGCGGGGAGCTGCTGACGGAAAACGGCTTCCGTCATGTGGAGCCTAAGTTCGGGCTGAACGCAGCGTCAACAGTTTGTTGAAGAAAGATGAAGGGGTGTTCCGGACGGCGCCGGCGCCTGGGCGCGACAGGACAGGTGTCAGCACCGGCACCGTCCGGAGTATCAGGGCGGGCCGTCAAGGCCCGGGAGGGGACCCTCGGGGCTCCCGCAGGGGGAGTCCCTCGGGTCAGACCTGCTGGCCGGAGAGGCGCTCGACGGCGCGCAGCAGGGCCGAGTGGTCCAGGCCGCCGTCGCCCTGGGCGCGCAGCGATGCGACCAGCTGGGCGACCACGGCGCCGACCGGGAGGGCCGCACCGACGTTGCGGGCGGCGTCGGTGACGATGCCCATGTCCTTGTGGTGCAGGTCGATCCGGAAGCCGGGCTTGAAGTCCCGGTTCAGGAAGTTGTCCTTCTTGCGGGTCAGGACCGTGGAGCCGGCCAGACCGCCGTTGAGGACGTCCAGGGCGGCCTGGAGGTTCACGCCGGACTTCTCGAGGAAGACGACGGCCTCGGCGCAGGCCTGGATGTTGACCGCGACGATCAGCTGGTTGGCGGCCTTGACCGTCTGGCCGGAGCCGTGCGGGCCGCACAGGACGATGGTCTTGCCCAGCGACTCCAGGATCGGAAGCGCCTTGTCGAAGTCGGCCTGCTCGCCACCGACCATGATCGACAGTACCGCCTCGATCGCGCCGGCCTCGCCGCCGGAGACCGGGGCGTCCAGGACGCGGATGACCTTCTCGGCTGCGTTCTTCGCGAGGTCCACGGAGGTCTGCGGGGTGATGGAGGACATGTCGATCAGGAGGGCGCCCTGCTTGGCGTTCTCCAGGATGCCGTCCTGGCCGTACGAGATGGCCTCGACCTGCGGGGAGGCGGGAACCATCGTGATGACGACGTCCGCGTCCTTGACGGCCTCGGCGATCGAGGACGCGCCCTTGCCGCCGGCCGCGACGAGACGGTCGATCTTGTCCTGCTCCAGCGTGAAGCCGGTGACGTCGTAGCCCGCCTTCAGCAGGTTCTCGGACATGGGGGAGCCCATGATGCCGAGGCCGATCCAGGCGATCTTGGGAAGGTTGCTCATGAGGGTGCCTCTCTAAAAACTCTGTACGAAGATCAGTGGGCCGCGCGGGCCTCGGCCGGCAGCCAGCCGAAGGACTCGGCGCTCGGGGCGTCGCCCGGCTTGTACTCCAGGCCGACCCAGCCGTCGTAGCCGGCCTTCTTCAGCTGGTCGAGCAGGTCCGCCAGCGGCAGCGAGCCGGTGCCGGGGGCGCCGCGGCCCGGGTTGTCGGCGATCTGGACGTGTCCGGTCTTGTCGGCGTACGTTGCGATGACCTGGGACAGGTCCTCGCCGTTCATCGACAGGTGGTACAGGTCCAGCAGGAACTTGGCGTTGCCCAGTCCCGTGGCCGCGTTGACCTTGTCCACGACCTCGATCGCGGCCGGGGCGCTCACCAGCGGGTAGAGCGGCGACTCGGGCTTGTTGAGCGTCTCGATCAGGAGGATCGCGCCCACCCGGTCGGCGGCGCGGGCCGCCAGCACCAGGTTCTCCAGGGCGAGCTCGTCCTGGACGGCGGGGTCGACGCCCTCGACGCGGTTGCCGTAGAGCGCGTTGAGCGCCTTGCAGCCGACCGAGGCGGCGAAGTCGGCCGCCACCTCGATGTTGGCGCGGAAGCGGTCCGACTCCTCACCGGGTACGGAAACCGCGCCGCGGTCCGGGCCCGGCAGCTGTCCGGCGTAGAAGTTCAGGCCCACCAGCTGGGTGCCGGCGTCGCTCAGCGCCTTCCTGAGGGCGTCGAGCTCTGCCTGCGGAGGGGTGGGGGTCTCAATCCAGGGCCACCACAGCTCGACCGCCGTGAAGCCCGCCGCGGCAGCCGCCGCGGGACGCTCCAGGAGCGGGAGTTCCGTGAAGAGGATCGAAAGGTTTACATCGAAGCGCTGGTCCGTGTATCCCATGAGGGGTATGCGCTCCTTCCGTATTGCGGAAGTTCATTTCTGCTTGATGGAAGACTGCCTGGAATGGGGGAGGGCTGTCAAGAGCGGCCCACAAAAAATGCCCCCCGAGCAGGGAGGCAGAAGGCACGTCCAGGCTTCTGTCGTCCCAGCTCGGGGGGCGGCGTCCGTACCGGCCCGGGGGCGGCCGGTATGGACTCGGGGGTGGTCTACAGGGCGTCGACGGCGCTCACCTTCCAGCCCTCGGAAGTGAGCGTGAGAGTCATCCGCACCCGGTTCAGGTCGACGCGGTCGCCCGTGACCTGGGTGCTCCTGGTGACCTGGTTGACGAAGAGCAGGACGACCGCCCTGTCCGGCGTGGCCGACACCACCGAGGCCGCCGGGGCGCCGCCGCCCGGCGGCTTGACCACGGAGGCCTTCACCACCCCCTGGTACTTCTTCGCCGTCGGCGCCACCACCGTCTTGGTCGTCCTGCGGTACTCGTCCCGGAACGAACCGGTCAGATGGCCGAGCGCGGCCGCGAAGTCCCGGTCCAGGTGCCGGTGGTCGTACGACAGGACCACCGGCGCCGCCTTCCGCGCGGCGGCGAGGGCCTGCGCCCGGGCCTGGTCCGTCCGCCTGCCGTCCAGGTACGTCCATCCCAGCACCGCGACCGCGACCAGCCCGGCCACGACCAGGACGGCGAGCACGGCGCTGACCAGCCCGCGCCGCCGCACCCGCGACCGCCCGGCGGCCAGGTCCCCGGAGCCGGCGTCGGCCTCCTCGGATGCGGGCGTCTCCGGTGCCCCCGGCGCCTCCGCCTCGGGGCTCGGCCGGTCCACGCGCAGCACGCGGCCGGCGTGCTGGTCCGGCGGCCGCTGACCGGTTTCGTCGTCCGCCCCGTCCAGGGCGAGCCCGGCGCGCTCGGTACGGCGTGCCGCCGCGCGCGCGGCCGCGGTCATGGAACGGCGGCCGGGCGAGCCGGCGCCGCGGCTTCGGGTGGTCGGGTTCGCCACGGTCTCTCTCCTCACTGTCGGTACAGGTGTGCGCGGTCAGCCGACAAACTCGACGTTGGACGTCAGCCAGCGGCCGCCCTCACGTACGAGGTCGAGCTGCAGCCGGTAGGTCCGGGCCTGACCCTCGGGAGCGGCGGTGTTGATCACCTTGCTGTCGGCGACCACCAGCACGCGGGCGGTGCGCTCGTCGGCCCGGGTGATGCCCGCTTCGAGCACCTGGCCCTCGGAGACCGACTTGTTCGCGGCGACCAGCTTCGTCAGCTCGGCGGTCTGGGCCGCGAACTGCTCCTTGAAGTCGCCGGTGGCGCCGTCCAGCACGCTCTTGCTGTCCCGCCCGTAGTGCCGGTAGTCGAGCGAGGTGAAGTTCAGCGCCGACTGGCGGGCCGCGGCCAGGATGTCCTGCTGCCGCTTCTGCTCGGTGCGCTGTTCGTACACCTGCAGGCTCAGCCACCCGGACAGGGCCGTCACCACGACGGTTGCCACCGCGAGCGCCGCGGGCAGCGCCCTGCCGCGGCGGGCGGCCTCCTTCAGCCTGCCGCCGAGGGCGTGCAGCGGCCGCGTCACGCGGGCGAGAGGCCCCGGGTTCATGCCATCGGTCCGACGAGCAGCCATTGCCACGAGTCCTTTCCGAACACGCTCTGTTCTCCGCCCGTCGAGCCGATCTCGACAGGGGTTCCGTCCGGGCCGGCGACGGTGCCGGTCTCCGGGTCGTACGGGGCGACGTGCGCGGCCGGGTTCGCCCCGCGCGAACCGCCGCGCCCCGAGGCACCGGGGGCGTTCTGGGCGCCCCGGACCGAGGTGTCGCCACCGCGCGGGGCCGTGCAGCGTGCACGGGTGTTCGCGGGGCGCTCGCTGGTGTCGGCGGGGTCGCGGCGCTGTGTGCCGTACCCCTGCCGGCACGGCGGCGGGTCGTCGGCGTTCACGACCATGCCGAAGTGCGTGGTGCCGTCGCCCGGGATGACGGTGTGGCTGCCCGCGACCACCACCGGGAAGGTGACCAGCGCCTGTTCCACGCCGGGCAGCCGGGCCACCGTGATCTGCCCGCCGCTGATCAGGTTGCCCAGCAGCACCGGCAGATGGGGCCGGTTCGCCCGGAGCAGGGAGTTCACCTCCTGTGCGGCGGGCGCACCGGCGCCGATCAGCCGGCGGATGTCGCCGTCACTGGACTTCAGCTCGGCGGTGAGGGCCGCCAGGTCCCGCGAGAAGGACTTGATGGCCGAGCCCTTGTCGGCCTGGGTCTTCAGTACCGTCCGCGAGTCCTCGATCAGCTCGATGGTCTGCGGGAGCGAGGCGGAGGCCGATTCGACCAGCTCGTTGCCCGAGTCCACCAGGCGGCTCAGATGCGGGCCGGTCCCGGCGAACGCCTTGCCCAGCTCGTCGACCGTGATCTGGAGGTCCTTCTTGGGGACGGAGTTGACCAGCCGGTCCAGGCTGAGGACCAGATCCGTGGTGGGCAGCGGCACCCGCGTGTCGCTGCGGGCGATCGTGCTGCCGTCGCGCAGATACGGGCCGCCGGACGCGCGAGGCTGGAGATCGACGTACTGCTCGCCGACCGCCGAACGGTTCGCGACGACCGCCAGCGTGTCCGCCGGGATCCGTGAGGCGTCCTCGATGTCCAGCGCCACGGACACTCCGCCGGAGCCGGTCAGCCGCAGTTCGCCCACCCGGCCCACCGGCACGCCGCGGTAGGTGACTTCGGCCCCGGAGAAGATGCCGCCGGAATCGGCGAAGTCGGCGCGCACGGTGTAACCGCGGTCGAGCAGGGCGTCGACCAGTCCCGTGTACTGGATGCCGACGTACGACACCCCGACGGCGGTGACGGCGGCGAAGGCGAGCAACTGGGCCTTGACCGTACGTGTGATCACGGTTGCATCCCCTTCAGCATGAGTTCCGCGAGGGCGAGATCGACCCCGGCCGGCCGCCCGTCGCCCTCCCCGTCCCGGTAGGCCGCGTAACTGCCGGTGCACATCGGCGGGCACAGCACATCGCCGCCGCCCGGGGGGTCCGAGGGAACGCCGGGCTTGTCCGGCGGCTTCGGCGCGTCCGGCAGCGCGGTGGGCCGGGGCACACCGGGGGCCTCGGGTACGCCGGGTACTCCGGGGACCTCGGGCAGATCCGGCACGTCTGGCAGCTCGGGGCCGCCGGGCTTCCCCGGCTTCTTGGGCGGGTCGGCGAGATTGCCGTAGATGGCGGCCAGGTCGAGATCGGCGGTGATCTTGAGGTTGACGTAGTCGCCCTTGATGGCGTTCGTCGCGTTGCGCGGGAACGGATACGTCGTCAACAGCTCCAGGGAGTTCGGCAGATCGTCGCCCGCCTTGTTCAACGACTCCAGGATCGGGCGCAGGCTTTTCAGATTCGCCACCACGTCGTCCCTGGAGGCGTTGATCACGCCGGTGCCGGTCTTGCCCAGCTGCGACAGGGACGTGAGCATCCTGGTCAGGTTCTGCCGCTGGTCGGCCAGCACCTTCAGCGCGGGCGGCATGGTGTCGACGGCCAGGCCGATCGTCTTCTTCTCCTTGGCGAGCCGCGCGGACAGCCGGTCGATGCCTTCGAGCGCCCGGACGATCTCCTTGCGCTGGGTGTCGAGGCCGCCGATGAAGGTGTCCAGCTCACCGAGGAGGGACTTGACCCGGTTCTCCCGGCCCTCCAGGGCCTTGTTCAGCTCCACGGTGATCGTCTTGAGCTGAGCGACGCCACCGCCGTTCAGCAGTGCCGAGAGCGCGGACAGCACCTCCTCGATCTCCGGGTTGCGGCCGCTGCGGGACAGCGGAATCCGGTCGCCGTCGGCGAGTCTGCCGACGGTCGGGACATCCGGCGGGGCCGACAGGGACACGTACTTCTCGCCCAGCATGCTGGTCTGCCGCAGATCGGCCACCGCGTTGCCGGGCAGCTTCACCGAGTCGTCGATCCGCAGCCGTACCCGGGCGTGCCAGCCGGTCAGCTCGACCTTCTCGACGGCCCCGACGGTGACGTTGTTGACCTTCACGGCCGACTGCGGCACCAGGTCGAGGACGTCCCTGAACTCCACGGTGACCCGGTAGGAGTCGCCGTCCGCGGCGGCACCCCCGGGCAGCTGGACGTCGTACAGGCCGTTGAACTCGCAGCCGGTCAGCATCAGCGAACCGGCGGCAGCCCAGGCGGCCGCTCCGGCCGCCCCCGCCGCCCCGCGCTTGCGCCGTACGCTCATGCGCCCGCCTCCAGGATTCCGCCGAGCGTCCGGTCGACCGGACCCGTGCCCGACACCGGCGCCGCCTTGGGCAGTTCCGGCAGCGAGTCGAAGAGTTTCTGCAGGTCCTGGCAGTCGGGGTTCTTGCCGCCCGCGTCCCCGGTCGTCTTGAGCAGGGAGCACAGCAGCGCGGCCGGATCCTGCGGATGGTCGGGGTTGTTACGGGTGTCGAGGGTGCCGGAGGACGGGTTGTAGGCGTTCTGCAGGTTGGAGAGCCCGGTGGGGGCGACCTCCAGCAGCTCCTCCAGCGCGGCGCGCTGGGTGACCAGCACCTTGGTCACCTTGCTGAGCCCCTTTACATCGGCCGTCAGCGCCTTCTTGTTCTTCTTCACGAAGTCGCTCACATCGGCGAGTGCCAGGCCCAGGTGTTTCAGTGCCAGCGCGAGGTCCTTGCGTTCCCCGGCGAGCTGGTCGGCGACCTTGGCGAGACTGTCGTTGAACGACCGGACGTTGCTGTCGTCGGCCGCCAGCGCGGCCGTGAAGACCTGCAGATTCCGCACGGTGCCGAAGAGGTCCTGGCGGCCGTCGGACAGGGTGGTGACGGCCAGCGAGAGATCCTCGACCGTCTGGTGCATCTGCTCGCCCTGGCCCTGGAGGTTGTCCGCGCTCACCCCGAGCAGCTTGGAGAGCGAACCGTCCGCGTTGGCGCCGCGCGGGCCGAGCGCCTCGGACGTGGTGTGCAGGCTGTCGAAGATCCGGTCCAGCTCGACCGGTACGGCGGTGCGGTCCTCGGGGATGACGGCGCCGTCGCGCATCGCCGGTCCGCCGCGGTAGACGGGCAGCATCTGCACATAACGGTCGCTGACCACCGAGGAGTTGATGATGGCCGCCTTCGCCTCGGCGGGGATCTTGCGCCCGGGCTCGAACTCCAGCTCCACCCGCACCCGCCGGCCCTCCGGCGTGATCGTCCTGACCTCGCCGATCCGGACGCCGAGGACGCGCACGTCCGAGCCGGGATAGATGCCGACGGTGCGCGGGAAGTACGCCGTGACCTTGACCGGGGACGAGCGCGGCCAGAACACGACCGCGGCCGCGGCGACCAGCACCACCACCGCGGTGCCCAGCGCCAGGCGGCGCGTGCGACGCCCCTTCAGTGCGAAGCGGCCGTTCATCGCGAGCCTCCCGTCCGCGGGACCACCGGGGTGGCGACCATGTTCTGGATGTAGCTGTCGAACCAGCGGCCATTGCCGAGGGTGTTGCTGAAGACCCGCACATAGGGCGCGAGCAGCGCGACGCTGCGGTCGAGGCTCGCCTGATTGCGTTCGAGCATCCTGACCACCGTGTTCAGGCCCTTGAGTGCCGGGCCGATCTGCTTCTCGTTGTCCTTCACCAGGCCGGAGAGCTGGATGCCGAGCGCCGCGGAGCTCTTGAGCAGCGTGTGGATGGCCGCGCGCCGCTTGGAGATCTCCTTGAAGAGCAGGTCACCGTCCTTGACCAGGCCGGTGAACTCGTCGCTGCGGTCGGCGAGCACGCCGGTGACCCCGTTGGCGTGGTCGAGCAGTTCGCGCAGTGCCTTGTCGCGGGACGCGACGGTCCGGGAGATCCTCGACAGGCCCTTGATGGACGCTCTGACCTCCTCCGGCGAGTCCTTGAAGGTGGCCGAGAGGGTGTCCATGGCCTTCGCCAGCTGCTCGGTGTCCACCTTCTCCGTCGTGGTGGTCAGATCGCTGAACGCCGCCACGACGTCGTAGGCCGGAACCGTCCGGTTCAGCGGGATCTCGCTGCCGGGCCGCAGCTGCCCCTCGCCCTTCGGCTGCAGCGCGAGGTATTTCGCGCCCAGGATCGTCTTGATCCGGATGGCCGCGCCGGTCCTGGTGCCGAACTTCGGATCCCCCTTGACCCGGAAGGTGATCCTGACATGGCTGCCGGCGAGATCCACCTCGTCGACCTTGCCGACCTTGACCCCGGCGATCCGCACCTCGTCGCCGGGCTTGAGGCCGCCGGCCTCCGAGAAGGCCGCGCTGTACGTCTCGCCGTCGCCGATCAGCGGAAGGCTGTCGGCGTTGAACGCGACCGCGGTCACCAGCGCGAGCGTGCAGATGCCGGCCGCCCCGATCACCACGGGGTTTCTCTCGCGGAACGGGATCATCCGGGGGCTCATCCGCCGCACCTCGCCCGTGCCACGTGAAGCTCGGGAGTGATGACCTCCCTGGTCTTCGGCAGCACGATCCGGCCGTCGAAGTCACAGAGGTAGAAGTTGAACCAGGAGCCGTACGAGGCCGTCCCCGTCAGCTTGTTGAGCTTGTTCGGCAGCCGCTTCAGGACGCCCTCCACGGTCTTCTCGTTCTTGTTCAGCGTTCCGGTGAGGTCGGTCAGTTCGGCGATGTCGTCACGCAGCGGCGGCCGGGCGTCCTTGAGGAGCCCCGAGGTGGCCTCGGTCAGGGCGCCGATGTTCGTCAGCGACTCACCGATGGGCTTGCGGTCGGCGGACAGTCCCGAGATCACCCGCTGCAACTGCTTGAGCAGCGCGGAGAACCGGGTGCCGCGCTTGTCCAGGGTCGTCAGCACCTCGTTGAGGTGGTCGACCACGGACCCGATCAGCTCGTCGCGGTCGGCGAGCGTCGTGGTCAGCGAGGCCGTGTGGGCGAGCAGGCTGTTGACCGTTCCGCCCTCGCCCTGGAGCGTCTTGATGATCTCGGTGGCGAGCTGGTTGACGTCCTTCGGGCTCAGCGCGGCGAACAGCGGCTTGAAGCCGCCCAGCAGCGCGTTGAGGTCGAGTGCCGGCTCGGTCCTGGACAGCGGGATCCGGCCGCCGGGCGCCAGCCGCTCGCTGCCGCCCGCGCCCTCCGTCAGCGCGACGTAGCGCTGGCCGACCAGACTGCGGTAGCGGATGACGGCCCCGGTGGTGGTGAACAGCGGGCGGTCCCGGGTGACGGTGAAGGTGACCTCGGCGAGTGTCCGGTCCTTGATGGCGATGTCCTCGACTTCGCCCACCCGAACCCCGGCCACCCGGATGTCGTCGCCCTCCTCCAGGCTGGTGACATCGCTGAACACCGCGCGGTAGGTGTGCTCAGGCGTGAAGGTGACGTTGACGATGGTGGCCGCGAGCAGCGCGGTCGCCAGCACCGTGACCACCGCGAAGACGCAGAACCTGATCAGCGGTGCCGCGGTTTCCGTGGCGCGTGACGTCCTCATGCGACGCTCACCGCCGTTCCGCGTGCCATCGGGCCGAACAGCAGCGTCGCGACCGCCGGCACCTTGTCGGCGGACACGCCCATGACCGGGGCCACGAGCGAACCGACGGCCCGCTGCTCGGCCGGGGTGGCCGACACGTGGGCTCCGCCGGGCAGCGGCCCGCCGGAACTCCCGCGCGACGTGCCGTCGTCGAGCTTGATGTCCGGTGCGGGCACCTGGGGGCGGGGGAGGCCCCTGCAATCAGGTCCTGAGCGTTCTGCATAGCGCGGTTCCTCGCCGGGTCGGTACGCGGGTCGCGGGCGGACGAATTCGAGGGTGATACGCATCTCGCCGCCCCTGAAGGCCTCTTCGGACCTGGCCGTCTGGTGCACCAGTCCGTCGAGGAGACAGGGGTACTCCGGCGCGTAGCGGGCGAACAGCGCCAGCGTCGGGCGTGAGACGCGGCCGAGCGTGATCAGCCGGTCGCCGTTCTCGTCGAAGAACGTCTCAGCGGTGCCGGCCATGGTGGCGGTCGAGCCGAGCGCGGCGGCGAACTGGTCCTGCTTCTCGACGAGGGTGCGGCTGGTGGTGACGGTGTTCCGCAGGATCCGCAGCAGATCGGGCGCCGCGTCCCCGTACACCTCGGCCACATCGGCGAACCGCGAGATGTTCTCCTTGATGGACGGCATGTGCGGGTTGAGCCGGCTCAGGTACTGCTCGACGCGGACGAGGTTGTCGCCGATCCGGTCGCCGCGGCCTTCGAGAGCGGTGGCGAACGCGGAGAGCGTGGCGTTCAGTTCCGCGGGCTGCACGGTCCGCAGCAGCGGCAGCAGGTCGTTCATCAGCTGCTGGAGTTCGATGCCGACCTTGGTGCGGTCCTGGGTGATGACGTCCCCGGCGCGGATGTGCCGGTCGGACGGGTCCGCGGGCACGACCAGGTCGACGTACTTCTCGCCGAACAGCGTCTTGGGCAGCAGCCGGGCCTCCACGTCGGCCGGGATACGGGAGACGTGCTCCGGCTTGAGCGCGATGTCGAGCGTCGCCTTCTCGCCGTCGGCGCGCACCTCGCGCACCTCGCCGACCAGCAGTCCGCGCAGCTTGACGTCGGCCCGCGGGTCCAGCTGGTTGCCCAGGCTGGTGGCCTCCAGGGTGATCCGTACGACGGAGGTGAACACCTGCTGGTAGACGGCGACGGACAGCGACAGCAGAATCGCGATCACGGCGATGAAGACGATGCCGTACAGCCGCAGTCGCGCGCTGTGGCTGAGAATCCGCAGTGGTGTGCGCATCGGCCCTACCCCGCAATCCGGACGGTCGTGTTGGCGCCCCAGATCGCGAGGCTGAGGAAGAAGTCCAGGACGTTGATGGCGACGATGGAGGTCCGCACCGCACGGCCGACCGCGACGCCGACCCCGGCCGGGCCGCCGCTCGCGTAGTAGCCGTAGTAGCAGTGCACCAGGATGATCACGACTGCGAAGACGATCACCTTGCCGAAGGACCAGAGCACGTCGACCGGCGGCAGGTACTGCTGGAAGTAGTGGTCGTACGTGCCCGCCGACTGCCCGTAGTAGCCGGTGGTGATGGTGCGCGCGGCGAAGTACGAGGACAGCAGCCCGACCACGTACAGCGGAATCACCGCGACGAAGCCGGCGATCATCCGGGTCGTCACCAGGAACGGCAGCGAGGGAACGCCCATCACTTCCAGCGCGTCGGTCTCCTCGCTGATCCGCATCGCGCCGAGCTGCGCGGTGAAACCGGCCCCGACCGTCGCGGACAGCGCCAGGCCGGCCACCAGCGGGGCGATCTCACGGGTGTTGAAGTACGCCGACAGGAACGCCACGAAGTTCGAGGTACCGAGCTGGTTCAGCGCCGCGTACCCCTGGAGGCCGACCTCCGTACCGGTGAAGAAGGACAGGAAGGCGATGACGCCGACGGTGCCTCCGATCACCGCGAGCGCGCCGCGGCCGAAGCTCACCTCGGCCAGCAGGCGCAGGGTCTCCTTCTTGTAGCGGCGCAGGGTGCGGCCGGTCCAGGCCAGCGAGCGCCCGTAGAACGACAGCTGGGTGCCGAGCCCTTCCAGGCGGTCAAGCAGCAGACGGTTCATCAGCGGCATCGGTCAACCCCTCTGCGGAACGACCTGGAAGTACACCGCGGTCATCACGAAGTTCGTCACGAACAGCAACATGAAAGTGATCACCACGGACTGGTTCACCGCGTCGCCCACGCCCTTGGGGCCGCCCTTCGCGGTCAGTCCCTTGTACGAGGCGACGATCGCGGCGATCGCACCGAACACCAGGGCCTTCAACTCGGCCGCCCACAGATCGGAGAGCTGGGCGAGTGTGGTGAAGGAGGCCAGATAGGCGCCGGGTGTGCCGTTCTGCAGGATCACGTTGAAGAAGTAGCCGCCGGCCACCCCCACCACCGACACCAGTCCGTTGAGCAGGACCGCCACCAGCATCGTGGCCAGCACCCGCGGGACGACCAGCCGGTGGATCGGATCGATGCCGAGGACCTGCATCGCGTCGATCTCCTCGCGGATCTTGCGCGCCCCGAGGTCCGCGCAGATCGCGGTGCCGGCCGCGCCGGCGATGAGCAGTGCGGTGACGATCGGCGCGGCTTCCCGCAGTACCGCGAGCACCGAGGCGGCGCCCGAGAACGACTGGGCGCCGAGCTGCCGGGTCAGGCTGCCGATCTGCAGGGCGATGACCGCCCCGAAGGGGATCGAGACCAGTGCGGTGGGCAGGATCGTGACACTCGCGATGAACCAGGCCTGCTGGATGAACTCCCGCACCTGGAACGGGCGTCGGGGCAGCGTCCGTACGACGTCCAGGGCCATCGCGAAGAGGCTGCCCGACTGCCGCAGCGCGCCGACCGGTGACAGGCTCATGCGTCCGCCACCTCCGCCCTGCGGTTGGTCCGGTGGAGTTCCGCCTCGCGCCGGGCGATGGCCTCCCAGCGGGGCGGGCGGGTGATCCCGGGGCTGGGCAGCAGGCGGGGCGTCATGACCAAGGCCTCGTCGGAGGCGCCCGCGCCGCCGTCCGCCTTGTCGAGCTGGGCCAGTTCCTGCTCGACCTGGGCGGCGTCCTTCTCCTCCGCCATGCCGATCGGCCCCTGCATGCGGCCGTTGAGGAACTGCCGTACGACCGGCTCGTCGCTGGTCAGCAGCTTTTCGCGGGGGCCGAACATCACCAGCTCGCGCCGGAACAGCAGCCCGATGTTGTCCGGGACCTGCCGGGCGGAGGCGATGTCGTGCGTGACGATCAGGAAGGTCGCGTCGATCTGCGCGTTGAGGTCGACGATCAGCTGGTTGAGGTACGCCACGCGCACCGGGTCCAGGCCCGAGTCCGGCTCGTCGAAGAGGATGATCTCCGGATCGAGCACCAGCGCCCGGGCCAGGCCGGCCCGTTTTCGCATACCGCCGGATATCTCGCCGGGCAGCTTCTCCTCGGCGCCGATCAGCCCGACCATGTCCATCTTCTCGAGGACGATCCGGCGAATCTCGCTCTCCGGTTTACGGGTGTGCTCCCGCAACGGGAAGGCGATGTTGTCGTACAGGTTCATCGACCCGAACAGCGCGCCGTCCTGGAACAGCACGCCGAAGAGCTTGCGGACCTCGTACAGGTCGTGCTCGCGGAGCGCGGTGATGTCCGTGCCCGCGATCCGGATCGAGCCGCGTTCCGGCCTGAGCAGGCCGACGAGCGTCTTGAGGAACACCGACTTGCCCGTGCCGGAAGGGCCGAGCATGACCGAGACCTCCCCGGCGGGCAGCGTCAGTGAGACGTCCTGCCAGATGACCTGGCTGCCGAAGGACTTGGTCAGTCCTTCCACGCAGATCTCGACACCCATCCGGTTCACCCTTCAGCCGTGGAGCAGCTCCGACACCTGCTCTACGGGGGAGGGCGGCCCGTCCGTCGCGGCGATGGCGAGAATTTTTCGCGGGCCCGGAATCAGGGGCTGACGGCGCTGTGCGATGCGCCTTCGGCGGGGGTGCGGGGTGCGGGGGTGGGCGCGGCGCCTACCGGCCCCGGGTCGGTGCGGCCCGCCGTGCCGGCGGCCCGGACTCGGCGGCCGGACCGTACGGACACGTCGGGCAGCACGGTCAGGGCGCGGGGGGCTGGGCAGGGACGGCACGTCGGGTGCGGAGGCAGGTCCGGCGCCGAAGGCGTCTTGGGCGCGCTGGGCAGCGACGGGGCGGACGGCCAGTCGGGTCCGTCGGCCGGGGTGGCAGTGCTGACGCGACGGTCAGGGCACGGCCTGTGCCGAGGGCGCCTGGGGCAGCGCCCCGCCAGGGCGTGTCGGGCCTGCTGGGCGCTGGCGGTACGTCGTGCGCGTCGGGCGGCGACCGTCAGGCATGTCGGTCGTGCCGGGCAGAGGCGGCGCGTCGGGCCCGGGGGGCGCGTCCGGCGCCGAAAGGCGTCGCGGGCGGCGACGGGGCGTCCCGTACGGGCACGCCCAGGCGCGTCGGGCAGCGACGCGGTTATGGCATGGCTGGTGGGTTGGGCAGGGGCGGTACGGCCGGTGCGGAGGGCGTGTCCGGCGTCGAAGGCGGCTCCGGTGTGTCGGGCAGTGGCGGCGCGTCCGGTGCTGGCACCTCCGGTACCGGTACTTCCGGTACGGGGACCTCCGGTACTTCCGGTACGGGGACCGCCGGGACCTCCGGTACCGGTACCTCGGGGACGGCTGGGGTGGCCAGTTTCGGCAGGGGGACCGCCGGCAGTGGCGGTAGCGGGGGCAGCGTCGGCGGTATGAGCGGCTCGCCACCGCTCGGGCCGTCGGCCGTGGGGCCGGGGCGCGGCCGTTCGGGCGGCACCGCCCGGCTGGGCTCCGGTGTGGCGACGTCCGCGGCCTGCGAGGTCGTGGGCGCGGCGGGCCGCTCCGGCGCGGCCCCGTCCCCGTCGTACGCGTACGGCAGCACCAGACCCGCGACGACCAGGGTCGCCGCCGTCGACGCCACGGCCATCGCCTGCGCGTTGCCGCCCACCCGCGGCCGGCCGCGGCCGCACAGCCACAGGGCCAGCCCCAGCGTGCCGGCCAGCGACATACGCAGCGTCCGCCGCGCCCTGGCGAGCAGCGACTCGACGGCCTGGTAGGTCAGCCCCATCTCGTCGGCGACCTGGCCGACGTCCAGGTCCTCCGACTTCAGCCGGAGCGCCTCCGCCTGCCGGGCGGGGAGCTCCCCGCTCCGTACGGCCAGCCACTTCGCCTCGGCCCGGTCGCACACCACCTCCTCGACGGGCGCCGGGCGCGGCGCGACCAGCCGGGGGCTGGTGCGCACCTCGGCCTCGCGGCTGAACTGCCGGTACCGGTCGACGCAAAGCCGCATGGTGACCGTCGTCAGCCAGGCGCCCAGCCGCTCGTCGTCGAGGTGGGGGTTCTCCGCGGCGCGCAGCATCGCCTCGTGCACCGCGTCCTCGGCGTCCTCGACGCTCATGGATCTGCGGCGGGCCACCTTGAGGAGCTGCTCGCGGTGGCTCCACGCGCGCTGCCAGCGGTCGTGGGCCGCCTTCACACCCGTTCCGCCCGCTCCGCCCGTCCCGCCCGGATGCGCGGGATGCATGTCCGTCGCCATGAGGGCCCCTTCGCGCTCACCCGCCGGGCCTGTCCCGCCCGGCGGGTTGCGACATTACCGCCGGGTAGCCGGGGTTGTGGAGGGGGAGGCCCTCATCGAGTCCTTACCGTTGCCACCGCCGCCGGCCTGCGGAAGGACGCCGGGCAGCACCCCGCCGCCGGGCAGTCCGGTACCGGTGCCGGGTTCCGCGGCGGGGTGCGTACCGGGCAACGGAAGCTCCGGCTCCGCCGGCTTCGGGCTGCCCGGCGCGCTCCCGGAGGGCGAGGCGGCGGGCGACGGCGTACGGCGCGGGAGAGTGGCCGACGAGGAGGGCTGCGGCCGCGGCGGGCGGGCGGCCGCCGGCTCGGCGGCGGACGGCCCGGGCTTCGGGCGGGCCGCGGGCGCGCCGCCCTGGTCGGGCACCACGAAGTGCCCTTCGAGGTAGTACACGAACCACGCCCTGACCGTGCGCAGATAGGCCGTGGAGCGGTTGTAGCCGAGGATGGCCCGGTCCAGGCCGGCCGGGTCGGCGAGATCCCGCCCGCCCGCGCACAGGTAGCGGCCCGCGGCCAGCGCCGCGTCGTGGATGTTGTTCGGATCGCTGCGTCCGTCACCGTTGCCGTCGGCGCCCCAGCCGGCCCAGGTCGACGGGATGAACTGCATCGGGCCGACCGCGCGGTCGTACGCGGTGTCCCCGTCGTACGCCCCGCCGTCCGTGTCGCCGATCCGGGCGAACCCGTTGCCGTCCAGCCGCGGGCCCAGGATCGGCGCCACCGTCGTCCCGTCCGCGGTCACCCGGCCGCCGCGTGCCTGCCCGGACTCCACCTGGCCGATCGCGGCCAGCAGCTGCCAGCGCAGATGGCAGCCGGGGTCGCTGCCCGCCAGTGCCGACTCCGCCCCTCGGTACGCGGCGAGCACCGTGGCCGGCAGTCCGCCGTGCGCGGTCACGGCCGAGCCGCCGGCCCGCCCCGCGACGCGGCCGACCCCGTCCCGTACCCGCAGCGGTGGCAGCTCGGTGCGGAACGGCGTGTCCCCGGACACGCTCGGCCCGGCCGGCGCCGCCTCCTCGGCGGCAGCGGCGGCCTGCGCGACCCTCCCCGGCCCCTGCGAGGCGGTCAGCGCCGCCATGGCCGCCGCCGCGATCGCCGTTCCCCGTACCACTGTCCGCTTGCGTCCTGGCATGATGCAGGCCCCTCCCTTGTGCGCGGCTTCCCGTCACCTGCTCTACGGGCGGGGGGCGCGGGTCCGTCGCCGCAAACGGGCACGGCAAGATCGACCGGACAGGACCTAACGTGGGGGCATGGTGCGACTGAGAGTGGAGTTCACGACCGAGCCGTTCGACCTGGACGAGCCGCCGCCGCACGCGCTGGCCGCCCGCGACGTCGTTCAGGGCGCGGATCTGGACACGGTGGACGTCGGCCCGTTCGGCAACACCGCCGAGGGTGGCGCGGACGAGGTGCTGACCGCCGTCGACGCGCTGCTGCGCAAGGCCCTGGAGGCAGGCGCCACCCGGGTCTCCCTCCAGGTCAACGTGCTGGGGGAGCAGGCATGAGCGAGCCCGCCGACCACGCCCTCGTACGGGCGGTCAAACCGCTCGTGGACGCCATGGGGGCGGAGCTGCTCGCGCCCGGCGAGGCCACTCGGGACGACGTCATACTCAGCTGGGAGGGCGAGGACGTCCTCGCCGTCCGGCTTCCTCAGCTCGGGGACTCCCTGGACCACATCCTGGCGGCCCTGGAGCGGCAGCACGGCAGACCGCTCGCCGAGCTGGACCGCAAGACCAAGCAGTCGGTGGTACGCGTCCTGGAGGCGCGCGGTGCCTTTTCCGTGCGCCACGGCGTGGAGACGGTGGCCGGCGCGCTCGGAGTCAGCCGCTTCACCGTCTACAACTACTTGAACCGCGAGAACGCGGCGAACACGACGAAGAGCGACTAGTCGCTCACGGAGTGTGCCGAGCCGCCGTCCGGATGCCCAGGCGGCGGCTTTTGTGTACGCGAGATTTCAACAAAGTGTTGACGCGGTGTTGTGGAGGGCGTTAGCTATGCGAAGCCCGTCCGAACGCAAGTGAAATGAGCCACGGAGGCTTCCCGTGACTTCGAGTCCGACACCGGGTCCGGCCCGGTTCAACACCCTTGAGGACAGCGCGGCCCTGGCCGAGCTCCACGAGGTGTGTGCCAGTTCGGCTTGGGGGAGCAAACTGCTCGCCCAGCGCCCGTACGCCACCGCAGACGCCCTGTTCGCCGCGAGCGACGCCGCCATGGCCGAGCTCACCACCGCGGACCTGGAGGAAGCGATGGCGGGCCACCCGCCGATCGGCAGGCCGAAGCCCGGCGACCCGACCTCCTCCCGCGAGCAGCGGGGGATGGCCGGCGCCTCCGAGGACCTCAAGGCGGAGATGCTCGAACTGAACCTGGCGTACCAGGAGAAGTTCGGCCATGTCTTCCTGATCTGCGCCACCGGTGCGACCGGTGAGCAGATGCGCGACGCGATGAAGGCCCGGATCGGCAACGCGCCGGAGCAGGAGCGTGACATCGTCCGCACCGAACTCGGCAAGATCAACCGCATCCGACTGACCCGCCTCATGGAGGAAGAGACCGCATGAGTACCGAGACCACGGCCTCGGTGTCCACGCACATCCTGGACACCAGCATCGGCCGCCCCGCCGAGGGCGTCGCCATCGGCCTGTCGGCCCGCAGCGGCTCCGGCGCGCAGTGGGTGGCACTCGGCGGCTCCGCGACCGACGCGGACGGGCGCTGCAAGGACCTGCCGGCCCTGCCGGAAGGCACCACCCACGTACGTCTCGACTTCGAGACCGAGACGTATTTCGACAAGAAGCAAGCCGAGGCGCAGCAGGACGCCCCCCGCGTAAGGGACAGCGGTGCGTTTTTCCCCGAGGTGACGATCACTTTCGCCGTCACGCCGGGCGAGCACTACCACGTACCGCTGCTGCTCAACCCGTTCGGCTACTCCGTTTACCGAGGGAGCTAGCAGACATGCCCACGATTCTCGGCCAGAACCAGTACGGCAAAGCAGAGAACCGCGTCGTCAAGATCACGCGGGACGGCGACACCCACCACATCAAGGACCTCAACGTCTCGGTCGCCCTCTCCGGCGACATGGACGACGTCCACTACTCCGGCTCCAACGCCAACTGCCTGCCGACCGACACCACCAAGAACACGGTGTACGCGTTCGCCAAGGAGTACGGCATCGAGTCGGCCGAGCAGTTCGGCATCCACCTGGCGCGTCACTTCGTGACCAGCCAGGAGCCGATCCACCGGGCGCGCATCCGTATCGAGGAGTACGCCTGGGAGCGCATCGAGACGTCCGACAACAACTCGCGCTTCATCGGCGCGGACGACGTCAAGCACTCCTTCGTCCGCAAGGGCCAGGAGACCCGCGTCTCGCAGATCACCTTCGACGGTGAGAACTGGGAGATCATCTCGGGCCTCAAGGACCTCGTGGTCATGAACTCCACCAACTCGGAGTTCTGGGGGTACGTGAAGGACAAGTACACGACCCTCAAGGAGGCGTACGACCGCATCCTCGCGACCCAGGTGTCGGCGCAGTGGCGCTACAACTGGTCCAGCGACGAGCAGCGGATGCCGAACTGGGAGAAGTCCTACGAGCAGGCGCGCAAGCACATGCTCCAGGCCTTCGCCGAGACGTACTCGCTCTCGCTCCAGCAGACGCTGTACCAGATGGGTTCGCGGATCATCAACAGCCGCAGCGAGATCGACGAGATCCGCTTCTCGCTCCCCAACAAGCACCACTTCCTGGTCGACCTCGAGCCGTTCGGGCTCAAGAACGACAACGAGGTCTACTTCGCGGCCGACCGCCCGTACGGCCTGATCGAGGCCACCGTGCTGCGGGACGGCGTCGAGCCGCGGATCCCGGTCGACATGACCAACCTCTGATTCCACCTCTGACGTCGCCCGCCCCGGGCGACACGCCTCGAAACCTCTGACGCGCAGCGCCGGCGTCGACCCCCGGGACGGGAAGTCCCGCTCCGGGGGCCCGGAGGTGAGCGGGGGCATCTGCGCACTACCTGCCCGTACCGCCGCCATGATGCGGACGTACGTGCAGCACGGACTCGGTCGTCACCCCGCTCGGCCCCCGGGTCCGTACAAACCGGGCAGCAGCCCGAGGGAAGAAACGAGGAACCGCCATGGCGGCTTCGCGCATCGTCATCGAGAACTGTGCCATCGCGACCGTGGACGCGAACGACACCGAGTACGCCTCCGGGCACATCGTCGTCGCGGACAACCGGATCGAGTCGGTCGGCGCGGGCAAAGCACCCGCGAACCTGGAGAACGTGGTCCGCCGTATCGACGGCACCGGCCATCTGGTCACACCCGGCCTGATCAACACGCACCACCACTTCTACCAGTGGATCACGCGCGGTCTGGCCACCGACCACAACCTCTTCAACTGGCTGGTCGCGCTGTACCCGACGTGGGCGCGCATCGATGAGCCCATGGTGCGCGCGGCGGCTCAGGGTTCCCTCGCCATGATGGCCCGCGGTGGTGTCACCACCGCGATGGACCACCACTACGTCTTCCCGAAGGACTCGGGCGACCTGTCCGGCGCCATCATCGGTGCCGCCTCCGAGATGGGCGTCCGCTTCACCCTCGCCCGCGGTTCCATGGACCGCAGCGAGAAGGACGGCGGCCTGCCGCCGGACTTCGCCGTCGAGACCCTCGAAGGCGCGCTCGCCGGCACCGAGGAGACCGTCAAGAGGCACCACGACGCCTCCTTCGACGCCATGACCCAGGTCGCTGTCGCGCCGTGTTCCCCGTTCTCCATCTCCACCGAACTGCTCAAGCAGGGCGCCGAGCTGGCCCGCCGACTCGGCGTGCGCCTGCACACGCACGGCTCGGAGACGGTCGAGGAGGAGAAGTGGTGCCACGAGCTCTTCGGCATGGGCCCCACCGACTACTTCGAGTCGACCGGATGGCTGGGTGAGGACGTGTGGATGGCGCACTGCGTCCACATGAACGACTCCGACATCGCCGCCTTCGCCCGTACGAAGACCGGTGTCGCCCACTGCCCGTCCTCCAACGCCCGGCTGGCCGCCGGCATCGCGCGGGTCCCGGACATGCTGAAGGCCGGCGTCCCGGTCGGCCTCGGTGTCGACGGCACCGCCTCCAACGAGTCCGGCGAGCTGCACACCGAGCTGCGCAACGCGCTGCTGATCAACCGCCTCGGCGCGCACCGCGAGGCGGCCCTGAACGCACGCCAGGCGCTGCGCCTCGGTACGTACGGCGGCGCCCAGGTACTCGGCCGCGCGGACCAGATCGGTTCGCTCGAGGCCGGCAAGCTCGCCGACCTGGTGATGTGGAAGATCGACGGCCTCGGCCACTCCAGCATCGCCGACCCGGTGACCGCCATCGTCTTCGGCGCGGCGGCCCCGGTCACCCTCTCTCTGGTCAACGGCAAGCAGATCGTGGAGAACAACCGCCTGCTCACCGTTGACGAGGACGCCATCGCGCGTTCCGCGCGGGACGAGGCCCAGCGCCTCGCCCGTATCGCCGCCAAGGGCTGATCCCCTCCGGCCGCGACACAGAAGTCCGGCCGGGGGGGACGGCCCCCGGCCGGCGGCCCTGGACCCGAGCGGGGTTCATGGCAGCCGTGACCGGGAGGTTCGGGCAGAATGTCCGGACCTCCCGGGACGGTGACTCGTTTCACTGGGCACGCACCACCTGCACAACTGGAAAACCGAACAGCTGCTTCACCTGCTTCACCTCCCTGACACCCGCGTCACTGCCGACGTGTAACCGACCGGAGGAACCGCCGTGGCCGCAATGCCCAGGTTTCGCGCTGCATTTTCCCGGGGGACAACCCCCGGACCCCCAGCCGGAAAGACAGATTTCGCACCGGAGTCCGGGAAGCACCCGGTCGACGAGACCCTGCCCCCCGTCAAGATGTTCACCAGCGGCCTTCAGCATGTGGCCGCCATGTACGCGGGCGTGGTGGCCCCGCCCATGATCGTCGGCCCCGCAGTGGGCCTGTCCGCCACGGAAACGGCCTTCCTTATGGGGGCCAGCCTCTTCACCGCCGGTATAGCCACCCTCCTCCAGACCCTCGGCTTCTGGAAGATCGGCGCCAAGCTCCCCTTCGTCAACGGCGTCTCGTTCGCCGGTGTCACCCCGATGATCGCCATCGGCAAGGGCGAGGGAGACAACGCGATACCGATCATCTTCGGCGCGATCATCGTCGCCGGTGTACTGGGCTTCCTGCTGGCCCCGTACTTCTGCAAACTCGTCCGCTTCTTCCCGCCGGTCGTCACCGGCACCGTGATCACCCTGATCGGTGTCTCCCTGCTGCCGGTCGCCTTCAACTGGTCCCAGGGCGGCAATCCCCAGGCCACCGACTACGGCTCGATGACCAACATCGGCATGGCGGCCCTCACCTTCTTGATCGTGCTCGCCCTGCGGAAGCTGCTGCGCGGCTTCCTCCAGCAGATCGCGATCCTGCTCGGGCTGGTGGCGGGCACCCTGATCGCCATCCCGGTGGGCATCACCAACTTCGACGCCATCAAGAACGCCGACCTGGTGGGCTTCCCGACCCCGTTCCACTTCGGGGCGCCGCAGTTCGAGGTCGCCGCGATCATCTCCATGTGCATCGTGATGCTGGTCTGCATGACCGAGTCGACCGCCGACATGCTGGCGCTCGGCAAGATCGTGGGCCGGCCGGCGGACGAGAGGACCATTGAGGGAGGCCTGCGGGCCGACACCCTGGGCAGCGCCATCAGCCCGCTCTTCAACGGCTTCATGTGCAGCGCCTTCGCCCAGAACATCGGCCTGGTCGCCATGACCAAGGTGCGCAGCCGGTTCGTCGTCGCGGCCGGCGGCGGCATCCTGATCCTGCTCGGCCTGTGCCCGGTGCTGGCCTCGGTGATCGCCCTCGTACCGCTGCCGGTCCTCGGCGGCGCGGGCATCGTGCTCTTCGGCACGGTGGCCGCGAGTGGTATCCAGACCCTGGCCGGGGCGGCCCTGGAGAAGGGCGAGAACGCGCTGATCGTCGCCGCGTCGGTGGGCATCGGCCTGATCCCGATCGCCGCGCCGACCTTCTACCACGCGTTCCCGGAGGACCTGCTGGTGGTGCTCGACTCGGGTATCAGCACCGGGTGTGTGGTCGCCATCATCCTCAACCTCGCCTTCAACCACCTGGGGAAGAAGGAGGGTGCCGAGGCCCCGGACCCCCACCTGACCTCGGAGCCGGTCGCGGTCCACTGACCCGCGACGCGTCACGGCAGCGGAGCCGCCCGGGAGCCCTGGGCGGCTCCGCCGCGTCTGAAAGGGGTGGCTTGGTTCAGCCCAGTAGCTCGGCGCTGCTCACGGGCTCCTGCCGCGGCTGCCCGTTGAGGCGGTGCCGCTCGATGGAGGAGCGCCGGTAGACCTCCTCGCGCACCCGCTGGATCTCGCCGATCGGCCGGTGGTCCTCGCGCACGCGCCACGGAGTGATCGAGGTGCCGTCGGCGGCGGCGAGGTTGTCCGCGCCGGAGATGTCCTGCCTGGGAACGGCGATCCGGGCCACGGTGACCCACGGGGACAGCTGCTCCGGCCACTCCACCGAGGTGTTGTCCACCGGCATGCGGACCAGGTCGGTGTTCAGCTGCACCTGGAGGTCGAAGGAGTGGTCGCGCTCACCGGCCTCCGCCACCAGCGTGTTGCGGAAGGCCTCGCCGTCCGCGAGCACGTCGACCGCGCCGTGCGCGATGCCGGCCAGGGAGGCCGGCGTCGGTGTGGTGCGCACCTTGGCGATGTGCTCGCCGTAACGGAAGGCGCCCATGCTGTTGTACGTGTACGAGAAGAGGTTCCGGCGCGGGACCTTGGCGAAGGACAGCATCGCGAACAGCTCGTCCCACAGCCACTCGTCCGCGGTCTCCAGCGTGCCCTGCCGGGTGAGGAACTCGCCCATCCAGGACTTCCGCCGCGCCGGGTTCACCAGGGCGTCGGGCAGCTCGGCGAAGAGTCGCTCGATCACCATGTAGTCGTACGCCGTGTTGGCGAAGAAGACCCGGTTGTTGATCAGGTTGAGGTCGAAGGTGGAGGCCTCGGCCTCGTCCGCCAGCAGGGAGGCGCCCGGCACGCCGAACATCTTGACGCCCATGCCGCAGGCGGCGCCCAGCAGGGAGTCCGCGCGCAGGTGCCCGAGCCCGTTGGAGTAGCGCACCACGGCGTCGTACGTGGCCGGCGCGGCGAAGACGCCCTGGGCGTACGGCGCGGGCAGCTCACCCACCGTGACGGTCGCCTTGACCAGGCCGTACGTCTTGCCGTGCGCGGTCCGCACCGCACGGCCGGCGCCCTGCCGCTCGACGGACTCCCGGGTGCCGCGCGCGACGCTGCGGACGACCTCGTCCAGTTCCTGCTGGTAGGTGGGTCGTTCGACCGGGGCGTACTCCTCGTACCTGACGAATTCCATGACGGTGCTCCTTGGCGTGACCGGCTCTTCCAGCTCTCTTCCGCATAAACGTAGCGCACGATTCAATCGTGCGCGATGTAACTGGGTGTGAAGCCGCCCACGCGACCGGAACCGGCTGGCTCAGCCCGTGCCGGGCCTGCCCAGCCGGTCGACCAGATCCCGCAACTGCGCACGCAGCCGTTCGGCCTCGTCGGCCGTCATCCCGTAGCTGCGCCCCATGGCACCCGGCACCCGCTCCGCCCGGGCCCGCAGCGCCTCGCCCTTCTCCGTCGCGACCAC
Source organism: Streptomyces mabaensis (assembly GCF_053763515.1). Taxonomy (NCBI): domain Bacteria; kingdom Bacillati; phylum Actinomycetota; class Actinomycetes; order Kitasatosporales; family Streptomycetaceae; genus Streptomyces; species Streptomyces mabaensis. The sequence goes on along the minus strand of NZ_JBSOPZ010000002.1, from coordinate 86,518 downwards.
CGTGATCAGCCGCTCGTCCGCCGCCTGCCGCTCCCGGCGCACCAGGCCCGCCGCCTCCAGCCGCTTCAGCAGCGGCGAGAGCGTGCCGTAGTCCAGCCCCAGCGCCGCGCCCAGCTCCTTCATCGGGACGTCCCCGCGCTCCCAGACGGCGAGCATCACCAGGTACTGCGGATAGGTCAGTTCCAGCTCGGCGAGCACCGGCCGGTACGCCGCCGTCACCGCCCGCGAGGCGGAGTGCAGCGCGAAGCACAGCTGGTCGTCGAGCGCCATGGAGGCAGCGGCCGCAGGCCTGGTCTCACCCATGGGCCCATTGTCCGCGATCGGGGACCATGGTCGGGGTCCGTGATCAGGCCCGTCTGGGGGGTAAGTCAGTAACCACGCCTCCCTACCCGCGTCGGTCGCTGGTGGCTCTCGGTCAGCCCTCCGGGCTTTGAGACCGGTGATCACCAGACGGTACGATCACCCGGCAACACGACGCGAAGGGGAGCTCGGTGGCGCGGGTTGCGGTGATCGGTGGGGGTATCAGTGGGCTGGGGACGGCGCTCATGCTTGGCCGGCGGGGCCACACGGTCACCATGTTCGAGCAGGACGCGCGGCAGGCCGGAGAGGACCTGAACCGGGACTTCTTCCACTGGGACAGACCCCGAATCCCGCAGGCCGTCCAGCCCCACTCGCTCCTCGCGCCCGTGCGCACCGTGTTGCGCACCGAGACCCCTGATGTCTACGCGGACCTGCTGGCACGCGGAGCCCGGGAGTACCACGAGTTCGACTGGTTCGGTGAGCATCCGCCGCATCGGGCCGGCGATGAGGACTTGGTGACCCTGCGCACCCGCCGCATTGTACTGGAGGCCGCCCTGACCGCGGCCGTGCGGCGGGAACGCACCGTCGATGTGCGGCGAGGCTGCCGGGTGCGCGCCCTCACCATCGGGGAGGGCCGCCCTGCGCGGGTCACCGGCGTGCAGGTGGGCGCGGAAGCCCACCAGGCGGACCTCGTCGTCGATGCGTCCGGTCGTCGCTCGCCGGTGCCCGCCTGGCTGATCGCGGCCGGCTGCCGCCCGCCCGTGGTCGACAGCCACCGCACCGGGATCGCTTACCTGTGCCGCTGGTACCGCCTGCGTGCCGACGGCCCGCGTGACCCCGGGCGGGTGAAGACCGGCTCGGCCGCACCGTTCGCGCTCGCCGGCGTCTTTCCATCCGACAACGACACCTTCGCGGTGAGCCTGGTGCTCTCCACGGGTGATCCGACCCGCGCCGCGCTCACCGACCCCGCCGTGTTCGAGGCCGCCGCCCGTCGCTTCCCCGCCACCGCCGCCTGGCTCGACCTGGACCCCGAACCACAGTCAGCCGTCCTGGCGATGGCCGGCCTGGACAACCGCTGGACCGCCCTCGCCGACGATGACGGACCTGTCGTCACCGGCCTGGTCAACGCCGGGGACAGCCTCATCCACACCAACCCCACTTTCGGCCACGGCGCGGCCCTCGGCCTGCTCGCCGCCCAGCATCTCGCCACCCATGTCGACCAGATCGCCGCGGACCCCGTGGGCTACCACACCTGGACAGCACAGGCACTCCGCCCGTGGTTCGACGCACAGGTGACGGCCGACCGCGCCGACGAGCAACGCCTCGCCGGGAGCTCACCACCCTCAGATCGGCGGGCCGCTGCCCTGGCCGTCTGCGCCTTTGACGATCCCGTCGTCATGAGAGCCCGAGCCCAGGTACGCCATCTCCTGCGACCGGCCGACGACGCCTACGGCACCGACGAAGTGGACCGACACGTCACCGCCTGGCTGGCCGCCCACCCAGACTTCACGCCCCAGCACGACGGCCCGACGCGGGACCAGTGGGAAGCGCTCATCCCAGGCTGAGCTCTTGCCCGACGAAGCCGAAGCCACCCGCCGGGCTGTAGCGTCAGAGGCATGGACGATCACTCTGTTGTCGACGTGGGCGATGTACGGCTGGCCTACCGGACCTGGGGAGACCCGGACGGCGCACCCGTCGTGCTGTTGCACGCGCTCGGCGGGTCCTCCGCCGACTGGGAGCAGGCCGGGCGCGCGCTGGGCGAGGAGTGGCGGGTGTACGCGCTCGACCTGCGCGGCCACGGCGAGAGCGACTGGCCGGACGAGTACTCGTTCGAGCTGATGCGCGACGACGTGCTCGGCTTCCTCGACGAGTCCGAACTCGACCGGGTGGGCGTCGTCGGGCACGCCATGGGCGGCGTGGTCGGCTATCTGCTGGCCCAGGAGTACCCGGACCGGGTGGAGCGCCTCGTACTGGAGGAAACCCCGCCGCCGTTCCCCCGGGAGCCGGTGGTGCTGGTGGCGCCCGACGAGCCGCTGGACTACGACTGGCCGGTCGCGACGGCCATCCAGAGCCAGATCTGCAGTCCCGAGCCGCAGTGGCGGGAGCGGCTCGGCGAGATCATCGCGCCGACCCTGATCGTGGCCGGCGGCCCGGACAGCTCCATGTCCCAGGGCCGGATCCAGGACATGGCCGACCTGATCCCCGACTGCCGGATGATCACGATCCCGGCCGGCCACCGGGTCCACCAGGTGGAGCCCCGTCAGTTCGCCCAGGAGGTCAGCGAGTTCTTCAGCAGCTGACCGCGGACACGGCCTATGGCTTCCAGTCCGGGTGCCGGCCGCTCAGTCCGATCACCCGGTCCAGCAGCGGCGCGTCCGGCGGTACCGGCACGACCGGGCCGAAGATCGTCCCGCGCGACTCGGGGTCGTCCGCCGCCGGCGCGAGCACCGCGTACGACGCCTCCAGGCTCGCCCGGTCCTCCGGGTACGGCTGTCCGGTCGCGCGGGCCAGGTCCCAGCCGTGGATGACCAGCTCGTTGAGCGCGACCTGTCCCGCCACGTCGGCCGGCAGGGTGACGCCGCCCGCCTGCGTCATGCCCTCCCAGGCCTCCGGCGCGCGCCAGGCCGCCGCCAGCTCGTCGAGCTGCCGGGGCAGGACGGTCCGCCAGTCGTCGCCGAGGACCGGGCGGGCCGCGCCCGGGTCGGTGTTCGTCGTCGGCCCCAGCTCCTTGGCCGCGGCGTCGCGGAACGCCGCGGTCAGGCCGACGAAGTGGGCCAGCAGTTCGCGTACCGCGTAGTCGGGGCAGGGGGTCGGGTTGTCGAGCTGTTCCGCGCCGATGGAGTCCAGGAGCCGGGCCACCTGCTGGGCGGCCGGTGCGAGGTCGAGCATGGGTGCCTCCTTGGTCGTGTCCCTATCCATCAGACCGGACCGGCGGGCAGAACTCATCGGCGCCGCGGGGGTCAGGACACGGTGAAGGTGCGGGAGGTTCCGGTGAACGGCGTGATCTTGCCGAGGAGGCTCTTCGCGTCGCCGAAGTGGACCACCCGGTAGCTGCCGGGAGGGGTGTCCGCACCGATGTCCCAGGTGATCGTCGCCTTCGAGGTGCCGGTGAGTCCGTTGGTACGGGTCCAGCGGTACCTGGTCGCCCAGTCGCCGTCGTCGAGCACCCGCACCCAGCGGCCGTCCACCAGCCGCTGCACCTCCAGGAAGGTGCCGCCCCGGCGCAGGTTGTTCTTGGGGTGTCCGGTGACGAAGTCGACGGTGGCCCGCTCGCCGCGCCGGTAGGACGCCGCGGGCTCGGTCAGGACGTCCCCGAACGACCTGAACGCCGGCGGATTGTCGTACACCACGCCCGTCTGGAGGCTGAACTGCCGGGCCGACTCGTCCGGCGGCGCGGTGCCCCGGTCGAGCGCCGTGCCCTGCCGCAGGGAGGCCGCGACGCGGGCGTACTCCTGCTGGTAGGCGGGCAGGGTGTAGCGGCCGTAGAGCGTCGAGGCGCCCTCGTACTGCTGGGCGTCGTACTCCTCGGGTGTGGTCACGTACTGGCTGTACGCGTTGGCGTAGCCCTGGAGGAGGACGTGCTCCAGGGGCACGCCGAGCTGCTGTGCCACCGTACGGCGTACGCGCAGCCCGGCGGTGATGGTGAACTCGCCGGGTCCGGCCACCAGATGGAACTGGCCGATCCTGACGATCTGCAGCGGCAGGATCCTCGGCGTGACCGGGTACAGGTGGTCCAGTAGTCCGGTGGGCACGAGGCCGGCCTTGGGGTACTGGCAGGTGGCGAGCCAGTCCGGGACGTCCACCCGCAGGGCGTCGACGAGGTGGGCGACGGGCGTGCGCATCCCCTCGGTGAAGCCGGGGATCGCCGGGCCGTCCTCGACGCTGCCGGCGAGGGTGGAGGCGCCCACGACGGCGGGGCAGGTGCGGTGCTGCCTGCCGTCGGAGGTGTGGGCGCCGCCCACGGTCACGTTCTCCATGTCGACGTACACCAGCCGGGAGTCGACGCCGCCGGTGAGCGGAGTGCCGGCGTCGCGGAACACCTCGCGGGCCTTGGTGAGCTGGCGTTCGCCGATGATGCGGGTGTTCTCGAACTCGTCCTCGGTGGGGCCGGAGCCCGGCTTGAGGTTGAGGTTCGGGGACATGTCGCCGGCGTTGGTGTTGGGGAAGGCGGAGACAAAGCCGGGCTTGTCGTCGAGGTAGCGCACGCCTTCGTGGTCGTGCTCCCACGCGTAGGCGGCGTAGCCCTTGTTGTCCGGGCTGATCAGGGTGTTCTTGTTGGTGATGGACGTGTTGTGGGTGGCGAACCAGCTGATCGCCCCGACGTCCTCGGTGCCCTGCCGGAAGCGCAGCACGGTCATCGCCGGGTCGATGGCGTCGGGGAACGCGGCCCGGTCGGCGGCCGGGTTGCGGTCGAAGGAGGTGCGGGAGCGGTTGACGCTGGCGTTGGTGAGGGTGCCGGTGCCGAGGGTGATGGTGCCGGGTGCCAGGTCCTCGTGGGCCTTGACGACGGATTCGACGATGCCGTCGACGATGGCGCGGTAGGTGCCGTTCTGGAAGCCGAGGACGGAGAGGTTGTACGCGAGGTGGTGCGAGTAGCCGCCCGGCCCGGAGTGGGTGTGGGTGGCCGAAAGCAGCACGTTCTCCTCGGTGTAGAGGCCGCCGAAGCGCTCCTTGAGGCGGGCGGTCACGCCCTGCTGCACGGACTGGAAGATCATCGCGAGGTCGGCGTTGACGTACACGACCCGTTTGCCCGTCGCTCGGTCGGCCACCACGAACGCCCGGGAGCGCTGCCGCTGGTGGATGCCGGAGGTCTTCTGGCCGAAGCTGGAGTAGCCCATCATGCCGGTCTCGGCAGCCTCGCCGGTGACGTCGGAGATGCCGCGACCGACGAGGAAGCCACTGCCGGTGCCGGTGCCCGTGCCGCCGTCGGCGGTCACGGGCCCGGCAGAGGCCTGGGGCGCGGCGGGCAGGGCGCCGAGGGACACGGCTCCCAGCGTCGCGGCCAGCGCCAGTGACAGGCGCCTGCGCCGGGTGCGGGTGGGGGGCATGGAACCTCCAGGGCGTGGGTGGGGTGTTCCGGACCCTAGGACCTGCACGCGACGCGGGCAGAGATCAGTACCGGCCAGTAAGCGGGGCTCCCGCCGGCGTCAGGACACCGCGGTCAGATACATCCCCGACGCACCCGAACCCGCCGTGTTCCGGCAGGTGTAGTTGCCGGTCTGCTTGGCGTGGAACAGGGCCAGGCAGCGTCCCTGGCCCAACTGGCCGTAGTAGTTGGGGTGCATGGACTCCTGGACGGGCCCCTGGGTGGAGTCGCTGTCGATCCAGCGCGCCCACTCGCTGGTGGTGGCGGACGCCGGCCGGGCAGCGCTCACGATGCCGGTTGTCCTGGCGCACACCTCGCGGCCCTGGAGCATGTCGCGCAGATCCAGGAACTGCACGCCCTTGGCGGCGGCCACCGCTTTGAGGCGGCCCGCGATCTGCGGGACCAGCGAGTCGCGCGCCCAGTCCGAGTCCTTGTTCCAGAAGGGGCAGCCGCCGGTGTTGGTCCGGCTCCAGCCGCTCTCCGCGTAGCGGTTCTCGGTACTGCGCGGGATGGGGGAGGGGTAGGACTGGAGCACGATGCGGTAGTCGGCGGCGGCGTAACCGGCGGCGGACATCACCGCGCGGATCTCGTCGACGGACTTGCCGACGTTCGCCATCGCCGTGTCCATCTTCGCGTCCACGGCGATCTGCTGGTCGTCGTGGCAGTACGAGTACCAGACGATGTAGTCGGTCGCGCAGGAGGTGATGACGTCGGCGAAGCCGAGGTCGTTGCCGCCGATCGACAGCGCGATCAGCTCGACGCGGTTCTGGGCGGCGACGCTCGCGAGCTGGTCGGCCTGGGGGGCCTCGCCCTTGTACCAGGTGCCGCCGCTGGTGGACCGGAAGACGTTCCGCGTGGTGGCGCCCGAGCAGGCGAGGTTGATCAGTGCCTGGGTGGTGCCGGTGGCGCTGCGCACCTCGGCGGAGTCCGAGCGGTGGCAGCCGTTCGCGGCCGTCGGGCCGTACACCCGGCCCGGGTCGTACCCGCTGCCGGTCCACGCCCGGTCGGTGCCGTCGCGGCTGCCGCTGTTGGTGAGGCTGTTGCCCTGCCAGCGGCCGGCCTCCCCGGAGATGTAGCTGTCGCCCATGGAGACGATCGCGCTCGGTCCCGAGGACGGGCTCGCGGCCGAGGGTCCGGTCCCGGCGGTCAGCAGGGTGGTGAGGGCCAGCGGCAGGGCCAGCGCGGCGGCGGTGAGCCGCCGGGTCGCCCGGGTGGCCGGTCTGGAGGTGCGGGTCGTGCGTGCGGTGCGGAATCCGGTCATGGCGGCACTCCTGCGGAAGGCCTCGCCGTTGAGGTCGTCCGACTCCTGGCGAGGTCGCATGTCGATGAGGGGGCCGCCGGCCGGTGGCATGCGAAATCTGGCACGCCGCCCTTTGTTACCGCCAGGTAGCTGCACATCTCTTTTCGGTCACGGGAATGCGTCGGGTGGCGCGATCCGATCGCCGAAACACCTCGATCGCCGAAACGCCTGCATCGCAGACACGCCTCGATCGCCGAAACGCCTCCGCCCCCGGTGCTGTGCGATACCGGGGGCGGAGGCGTTTCGGAGGTGGTGACGCGGTGTCAGCCGGCCAGCTGCTCGTAGGCCGGCAGGGTGAGGAAGTCCGCGTAGTCCGCGTCCAGCGACACCTGGAGCAGCAGGTCGTGGGCCTGCTGCCACTTGCCGGCCGCGAAGGCCTCCTCGCCGACCTCGGCGCGGATGGCGGCCAGTTCCTCGGCGGCGACCTCGCGGGCCAGCTCGGCGGTCGCCCGTACCGGCTCGCCCTCGTGCTCGAAGACCACACCCGCGTTGATCCACTGCCAGATCTGGGAGCGGGAGATCTCGGCGGTGGCCGCGTCCTCCATGAGGTTGAAGATGGCGACCGCGCCGAGGCCGCGCAGCCACGCCTCGATGTACCGGATGCCGACCTGGACGGCGTTGCGCAGGCCCTCGTACGTGGGCTTCGCGTCCAGCGAGTCGATGGCGATCAGGTCGCCGGGCGCGACCGAGACGTCCTCGCGGAGCCGGTCCTTCTGGTTGGGCCGGTCGCCCAGCACCGCGTCGAAGGACGCCATCGCGATCGGCACCAGGTCCGGGTGGGCGACCCAGGAGCCGTCGAAGCCGTCGCCGGCCTCGCGGTCCTTGTCGGCCTTGACCTTGTCGAACGCCACCTTGTTGACGTCGGCGTCACGCCGCGAGGGGATGAACGCCGCCATGCCGCCGATGGCGTGCGCGCCGCGCTTGTGGCACGTACGCACGAGGAGTTCGGTGTACGCGCGCATGAACGGGGCGGTCATCGTCACCGCGTTGCGGTCCGGCAGGACGAACTTCTCGCCGCCGTCACGGAAGTTCTTGACGATGGAGAAGAGGTAGTCCCAGCGGCCCGCGTTGAGCCCGGCCGCGTGGTCGCGCAGCTCGTAGAGGATCTCCTCCATCTCGTACGCGGCAGTGATCGTCTCGATGAGAACGGTCGCGCGCACCGTGCCCTGCGGGATACCCAGGTAGTCCTGGGCGAAGACGAAGATGTCGTTCCAGAGGCGGGCCTCCAGGTGCGACTCGGTCTTCGGCAGGTAGAAGTACGGGCCCTTGCCGAGGTCGATGAGGCGCTGGGCGTTGTGGAAGAAGTACAGGCCGAAGTCGACCAGCGCGCCCGGGACGGCACGCCCGTCCGCCCGGAGGTGGCGCTCCTCCAGGTGCCAGCCGCGAGGCCGCATCACGACGGTGGCGAGCTCCTCGGCGGGCCTCAGGGCGTACGTCTTGCCCTGCGGGGAGGTGAAGTCGATCCGGCGCTCGTAGGCGTCGATCAGGTTGAGCTGGCCGAGGACGACGTTCTCCCAGGTGGGAGCGGAGGCGTCCTCGAAGTCGGCGAGCCAGACCTTGGCGCCCGAGTTCAGGGCGTTGATGGTCATCTTGCGGTCGGTCGGACCGGTGATCTCCACGCGGCGGTCGTTGAGCGCGGCCGGGGCCGGCGCGACCTTCCAGTCGCCCTCACGGATCTGTGCGGTATCCGGGAGGAAGTCGAGGCTGGATGTGCGGGCGATCTCGGCGCGGCGCTCGGTACGGCGGGCGAGTAGCTCGTCACGGCGGGGCGTGAACAGCCGGTGCAGCTCGGCCACGAAGGCCAGGGCGGCCTCGGTGAGTACTTCGTCCTGCCGGGGCAGGGGCTCGGCGTCGACGATGGCCAGCGTGGACGGCGCTGGTGCGGACATTGGCTGTCACTCCTTCAGCGGCGGTGCCTGGCGGCCGCCGGGAGCGCCCGAAACGGCACGGAGTGCCGCAGGGTCGCGAGTGTTCCGGGATACGGTCGCGGGCGCCGACTGGGGTTCAGGGCGCTTCTGACCTGTGGATAGTAGTTTCCTCATGGTGGAAGTTCAATGGTTTGTTGATGTCGAGATTCTCCCCGTCGACAGAACTCCCCTCCGGACGGCTCTCAGTGCCACGCCGGTCACACCCCGTCCACTGCCCCGGCTTACTCCAGGTGAATCAGGTCGTCCGCGGTGTCGATGTCGTACGCCTCGGCCACGTCCCCGCACTCCACCAGTGTGATGTCGGCCGCATGCGCCGTGAGGTGGTCGCGGGCCCCGCGATCGCCCACCGCGGTCGCCGCGATGTCCGCCCACCGCCGCGCGCCGAACAGCACCGGATGGCCGCGCCGCCCGTCGTACGCAGCCGCCGCCAGGCTGGTGGGGGAGCGGTACGCCGCCAGGACCCGGGCCACCGCGGCCGGCCCGATCCCCGGCTGGTCGACCAGCGACACGAGCGCCGCGTCCGCCCCGCTGCCCGCCAGCGACCCCAGGCCCGCCCGCAGCGAGGAGCCCATGCCCTCCGCCCAGTCGGGGTTGTCCACCAGGACGCAGCCCGCCAGGTCGGCCCGCGCCCGCACCTCGTCGGCCGCCGCGCCGAGTACCACGTGTACCGGGCCGCAGCCGCCCTCCCGCAGCACCCGCACCGCGTGCTCGACCAGCGGCCGGCCCCGGTGGCGGAGCAGCGCCTTGGGCCGCCCGCCGAGGCGCCGTCCGCCGCCGGCCGCGAGCAGCAGACCCGCGATCACCGGGGGTCCGTCTTCGGATGTATGTGCTGTCTGCGTCATGGGGACTGCATACCGCACCAGGCTTCCGGGCCGAATTCGTACCGGAGAGTGGCGCGGCGCACACCCTGTGGCGTTAACTGACCGCTACCCCGGGCGTCCCGCCAACACGGCGTGCGTCAAAGGCACTTGGGGACCGGCAGCACAATGGCGTGCGAGGGGGAGCTTTGTTGCGCATCGTGGGGCAGGAACAGGTGACCGTGAGCGGCGAGGACCCGAGGGTGGCGGAGCTGCGTATCGCCGTGTCCCGGCTGCGCCGCGCACTCGCCGGGCATCCCGTCGAGTTCCCGGACCGGGCCATCGCCGAGGACGAGCTCGCGGCGCTGGACGCGATGGCGGCCGGCGGAGCACCGGAGATCCCGCGGCTGCGGCGCTCGCTGCTGCTGGTCGCGGGGGCGATCGGCTCGGTCAGCGCCCTGTCCGCCGCGCTGACGGAGGTGCACTGCGCGGTCGAGCTGTTCGGCGAGGCCCCGCCCTCCGCGCGCCGGTGAGCGCTGTGCCGGGGCTCATGACGGGCGGCGGATCAGCCGCCGGGCGCCCGCCGCCGCCACCGCCGCGGTGCGCGAGTCGACCCCCAGCTTGGCGTAGATGTGCACCAGGTGGGACTTGACCGTCGCCTGGCTCAGGAACAGCCGCTTGCTGATCTGCTGGTTCGACAGCCCGTCCCCGACCAGCTGCAGCACCTCCAGCTCCCGCTTGGTGAGCGCCCGCGCCGGCGTACGCATCCGGTCCATCAGCCGGTGCGCCACGGCCGGGGCCAGCGCCGACCGGCCGGCCGCCGCCGTCCGCACCGCCGCCGCCAGCTCCTCGGGCGGGGCGTCCTTGAGCAGGTAGCCGCTCGCCCCCGCCTCGACCGCGGCCAGGATGTCGGCGTCGGTGTCGTACGTGGTGAGCACCAGCACCCGGGGCGCGCCGGGCCGGGCCGAGATCGCGGCGGTGGCCTGCGAGCCGTGCAGCTGCCCGGGCCCGAACTGCAGGTCCATCAGCACCACGTCGACGTCCCCGGCCGCCGCCCGTTCGACGGCCTGCTCGGCCGTCGAGGCCTCGGCCACCACCTGGAAGTCCGGCTCGGTGTCCAGGACGGCGCGCAGCCCCGCCCGTACCACCGGATGGTCGTCGGCCAGCAGCAGCCGGACCGGCGCGCTCATACGGAACCTCCCGCGTCCGCCGTCGGCAGCGGCAGCGTGATCGCCACCGCCGTGCCCTGCCCCGGCGCCGACTCCACGCTGAGCGTGCCGCCCAGCGAGCGCGCACGGGCCCGCATCGCCGGCAGCCCGAACCCGCCCGCGTCCGCCGCGTCCGCCGGGTCCCCCGAGTTCCCCGAGTCCCCCGAGTACTCCGCGCGCCGCAGCGCCGGGTCGAAGCCGGTCCCGTCGTCGACGATGTCGAGGGCCACCGAGGTGTCCATGAAGCTCAGGGTGATCTCGGCGCGGCGCGCGTGGGCGTGCCGCACGGTGTTGGCCAGCGCCGACTGGGCGACGCGGAGCAGCGCCACCTCGTACGGAGTGGGCAGCACGGCCGGGGTGCCGCTGACCCCGAACTGCACGGCCGGACCGCCCGGCGTGGCCGTGCACAGCCGCTCCAGCGCCGCCGCCAGCGAGCCGCGCTCCAGATCGGGCGGGGTCAGCGCCTTCACGAACCGGCGGGCCTCGGCGAGGTTGTCCTGCGCGGCCTCGCGCGCCTGCCGCACATGGCCGGTCGCCGGGGAGTCCACGGGCAGCACCCGCTCGGCCGCGCGCAGCAGCAGCTGGATGCTGGACAGGCCCTGAGCCAGGGTGTCGTGGATCTCGCGGGCCAGCCGCTCGCGCTCGGCGAGCGTGCCGGCGGCGCGTTCGGCGGCGGCCAGTTCGGCGCGGGCGGCGATGAGCTCGTCGATGAGCTCGCGCCGGCGTTCACTCTCCCGGTAGAGCGCCTGGTAGCCGAGGACCGTGGCGACGGCGACGGCCGCGCCGAGCAGCGGGCCGATGAAGGTGCCCGGGGAGATGTCCTGGCCGTGCAGCAGAGCGCTGCCGATGGCCGCGCCGGCGGTGACCACGACCGCGGGCAGCCCCCAGCGCCCCGGCAGCAGATGCAGCTGGAGGAAGTAGAGCGGGAAGGCCACCCACAGGCCGTTCGGCGACAGTGCGAGCAGGACCAGCCAGCCGGCGCCCAGCGCGGCCAGCCACACCGCGCCCGCCCGCGGCGACCGGTGCACGGCCGGGGTGAGCACACCGGCGGCGTACACCACGGCGAGGACGGCCGCCGTCACCACCACGGCGGTCGCACGGGCGGCGTCGCCGGTGACGGCCCGCGCCACGGCGAGCGCGAGCAGACCGGCCAGCAGGGCGTGCAGGCACAGCCGCAGGAGGGGCAGTACGGGCGTGAGGGGGCGGGAGTCCATGGCCGGACCAGCGTAAGCGTCTCGCCCGGGCGGCCGGTCAACCGAAAGTTTGATCTCGGCCTGCGTCCTTCGATACGGAGGACGCGCCCCGTGGTGCGATGTTTTCCCGGCCCGTGGTGGCGAGGGTGGGGGACATGTTCGTCGCATGGAGAGATCTGCGGTTCGCCCGGGGCCGGTTCGCGCTCATGGGCTCCGTCGTGGTGCTGATCACACTGCTCGTCGGGCTGCTGTCCGGACTCACGTCCGGCCTGGCCCGGGAGAACACCTCGGCCATCACCGGCCTGCCGGCCGGCCACCTCGCGTTCGCCGCGCCACCCGACGGGCGGCCGGTGTCCTTCACGAATTCCTCGGTCCCCGAGCGCGCCTGGCGCACCTGGGCGGAGCAGCCGGGTGTCACGGGGGCCCGGCCGGTCGGCATCCGTACGCTCACCGCGGCCGCTGGGGAACGCTCGGCCGCGGTGTCGGCGTTCGGCGTCGAGCCGGACGCGGGACTCGCGCCCGGCGACGGGCTCGCGCCGGGCAGGGTCGTGCTCTCCGAGCAGGCCGCCGCGGAACTGGGGGCGGGGGTGGGTGACCGGGTCCGTGTCGGCGGCCTGGCGGGGACCGTCGCGGCCGTCGCCGGTGACGCCTCGTACAGCCACACACCCGTCGTGTGGACCTCGCTCGACGACTGGCAGCGGCTCGGCGGCCCCGGCCCCGGCACCGGCCCCAGTACAAGCCCCAGCACGCCGGAGCGGTCGCAGGCCACCGTCATCGCCCTGACCACCGCTCCGGGCGCGGATCTCGCGGCGGGCGACCGGGCCTCCGGCACCCGCACGCTGCCGCTGGACGACGCCCTGTCGGCCATCGGGTCCTACCAGGCGGAGAACGGTTCGCTGCAGCTCATGCGCGGCTTCCTCTTCGTCATCTCCGCGCTGGTCATAGGGGCCTTCTTCACCGTCTGGACGATCCAGCGCAGCGGTGACGTCGCCGTACTGAAGGCCCTGGGGGCGTCCACGCCGTACCTGCTGCGGGACGCGCTGGGACAGGCAGTGGTGATGCTCGCCGCCGGGACCGGGCTGGGCACCGCGCTGGCCGTCGGGATCGGCGTGCTGGTGAGCGGCGGGGACGTGCCGTTCGTCCTCGACCTGCCGACCGTGCTCGTGCCGTCCGCCGTGATGATCGTCCTCGGAGCGCTCGGCGCGGCGCTGTCCATCCGGCGGATCACCGCCGTCGACCCCCTCACCGCACTCGGGAGCGTCCGATGAGTCTCGTACTGGACGAGGTCACCCTCACGTACCCGGACGGCGACGGCCGGCTGACCGCGCTCGACGGTGTCGGCCTCGACGTCCCGGCCGGCTCGCTCACCGCCGTGGTCGGCCCCTCCGGGTCCGGCAAGTCCAGTCTGCTCGCGGTGGCGGCGACGCTGGTCACCCCGGACCGCGGCCGGGTCCTGGTGGACGGTACGGACACCGCCGCGCTGAGCCCCGCCGGGAAGTCGGCGCTGCGCCGCGAGCGGGTGGGCATCGTCTTCCAGCAGCCGAACCTGCTGCCGTCGCTGACCTGCGCGGAGCAGCTCCAGGTGATGGCACACCTCTCGGGCCGGCCGTCGCGGCGGGTGCGGGACCGGGCGCTGGAACTGCTGGCCGCGGTGGGCCTCGCCGACCGGGCGGACCGCCGCCCGCACCAGCTGTCCGGCGGCCAGCGGCAGCGGGTGAACATCGCCCGGGCGCTGATGAACGACCCCGCCGTCCTGCTGGTCGACGAGCCGACCAGCGCGCTGGACCACGAGCGGGGCGCGGCGGTGCTGGACCTGCTGGTCACCCTGACGCGCGAACGGGCGACGGCCACGGTGCTGGTCACCCACGACCTGGCCCACCTGGACCGGATGGACCGCACGGCCTCGATGGCGGACGGCCGGCTCACGGCCGGGGTGGCCGCCTGACGGCCGGGGTGGCCGCCTGACGGGCCGCCTCGCGAATACGGCCTCGGGGGGGGGAAGGAGGGGGAGGGGGGGAGAAGGGCAGGCAAAGGCAGCAAAGGGAGAAAAAGGTAGATTGAGAATGGTCGGGTGCCTCCCCCCCCCCCCCCCCCTCCCCCCCTTCCCCCCCCCTCCCCCCCCCCCCCCCCCCCCCCCCCCCCCCCCCCCCCCCCCCCCCCCCCCCCCCCCCCCCCCGAGGCCGTATCCGTAACAGTCGGCCGGGCTCAGGCCGGGCTCAGGCCGGGTTCTGGTTGGAGAGCGCCACCGACAGCTCGGCCGCCACGCCCTGGAGGATCGGCACGATCCGCTCGGTCACGGCCTCGGTGACCCGGCCCGCCGGGCCGGAGATCGAGATCGCCGCCGCGGTCGGGGAGTCGGGTACCGGGACCGCCAGACAGCGGACCCCGATCTCCTGCTCGCTGTCGTCGACCGCGTAGCCGGCCTTGCGTACCTGCTCCAGCGCGTCGAGGAAGCCCTCGGGCGTCGTGATGGTCTTCTCGGTGGCGGCCGGCATCCCGGTGCGGGCCAGCAGCGCCCGTACCTCGTCGGCGGGCGTGTGCGCGAGCAGCGCCTTGCCCACCCCGGTGGAGTGCGGCAGCACCCGGCGGCCCACCTCGGTGAACATCCGCATGGAGTGCTTGGAGGGCACCTGCGCGACGTAGACGATCTCGTCGCCGTCGAGCAGTGCCATGTTCGCGGTCTCGCCGGTCTCCTCGACCAGGCGCGCGAGGTACGGCCGGGCCCAGGTGCCCAGCAGCCGCGACGCGGACTCGCCGAGCCGGATCAGGCGGGGGCCGAGCGAGTACCGGCGGTTGGGCTGCTGTCGTACGTAACCGCAGGCCACCAGCGTGCGCATCAGGCGGTGGATCGTGGGCAGGGGCAGTCCACTGGCGGTGGAGAGCTCGCTGAGCCCGACCTCACCGCCGGCGTCGGCCATCCGCTCGAGAAGGTCGAAGGCGCGCTCGAGGGACTGGACTCCGCCGCTGGCGGCGGCGGGCTTGGAGGCGGCGACATCGGTGAAGGCGTCGTTGGCGCTGGACGTCGGCACGGCGCGGTCCTTTCGGTGCTGGCAGGCAAGCAAGCAGCCTACCGGTCGGTTCTGGGCTCGCCATAGCGCCCGGATGAGCCGTCCTGGCCGGTCAGAGAGGGTTTGTCCGGGTGGTGGCGGGCTCGGGAAGGTGTCGGTGACGCTCCTCGTGGTGATAGCTACGTTCTGTAGAGTGAAATTCTAATTCCATTCTGTGGAAACCTCCAATGGTGGGGCCGCCGGGACGGCTGCCGGCCTGGTCACTCTTGACGCGTCCTCGCTGGAGGTGAAGACTCGTTCAACAGAACGTTGAAATTTCGCTCTGCGGAATGAGGAAGAGGAGGGGCGGGTGTCCGACGTGCAACTGGTACTGCGCTCGACGCGTGTCATCACTCCCGAGGGGACGCGGGCCGCATCGGTCGCCGTCGCCGACGGGAAGATCGCGGCGGTGCTGCCGTACGAGGCCGAGCTGCCGGCCGGGGCCCGGCTGGAGGACTTCGGGGACGACGTACTGCTCCCCGGCCTCGTCGACACCCATGTCCATGTGAACGACCCGGGCCGCACCGAGTGGGAGGGCTTCTGGACCGCCACCCGCGCCGCGGCGGCCGGCGGTATCACCACCCTCCTGGACATGCCGCTCAACTCCCTTC
Source organism: Streptomyces mabaensis (assembly GCF_053763515.1). Taxonomy (NCBI): domain Bacteria; kingdom Bacillati; phylum Actinomycetota; class Actinomycetes; order Kitasatosporales; family Streptomycetaceae; genus Streptomyces; species Streptomyces mabaensis. The sequence continues at coordinate 71,048 of NZ_JBSOPZ010000002.1, read as the reverse complement.
CACCGACCACCACGGCGGACCACCTCGCCACCAAGCAGGACGTCGCGCGCCCCAAGGCGCACATCGACGTCGGCTTCTGGGGCGGCGCCATCCCGTCCAACGTCAAGGACCTGCGGCCGCTGCACGACGCCGGGGTCTTCGGCTTCAAGTGCTTCCTGTCGCCGTCCGGCGTCGAGGAGTTCCCCGAGCTGAACCAGGAACAGCTCGCCCAGTCCATGGCCGAGATCACCGGCTTCGGCGGCCTGCTGATCGTGCACGCCGAGGACCCGCACCACCTGGATTCCGCCCCGCAGCAGGACGGTCCCAAGTACGCCGACTTCCTCGCCTCCCGGCCGCGCGACGCCGAGAACACCGCGATCGAGGGCCTCATCGCGCACGCCAAGCGGCTCGGCGCCCGCGTCCACGTGCTGCACCTGTCCTCGTCCGACGCGCTGCCGCTGATCGCCGCCGCCAAGCGCGAGGGCGTGAAGATCTCCGTCGAGTCCTGCCCGCACTTCCTCACCCTCACCGCCGAGGAAGTCCCGGACGGCGCCACCGAGTTCAAGTGCTGCCCGCCGATCCGCGAGGCCGAGAACCAGGACGCGCTGTGGCAGGGCCTCATCGACGGCACGATCGACTGCATCGTCTCCGACCACTCGCCGTGCACGCCGGAGCTCAAGCGCTTCGACACCGGCGACTTCGCCGCCGCCTGGGGCGGCATCTCCTCCCTCCAGCTGGGCCTCCCGGCGATCTGGACCGAGGCCCGCAGGCGCGGCCGCTCGCTCGAGGACGTCGTCCGCTGGATGTCGGCCGCCCCCGCCGCGCTGGCCGGGCTGTCGCAGAAGGGCGCCATCGAGGCCGGCCGCGACGCCGACTTCGCGGTCCTCGCGCCCGACGAGACCTTCACCGTGGACCCCGCGGAACTCTTCCACCGCAACCAGGTCACGGCGTACGCGGGCAAGACCCTGCACGGCGTCGTGAAGTCCACCTGGCTGCGCGGCGAGCGCATCGCGGACCACGGCACCCTCACCGAGCCCACCGGCCGACTTCTCGAAAGGCAGAACTGACTGTGACGGCGCTTCCCTCCTTCACCGGTAACGCGAATCCGTACGGGGGCGGCGACCCGTACGCCGACTACCGCACCGCGGACTTCCCGTTCACCAGCTACGCCAACCTCGCCGACCGTCAGCTGGGTGCCGGTGTCATCGCCGCCAACGACGAGTTCTTCGCCCAGCGCGAGAACCTGCTGGTCCCCGAGGCCGCCGAGTTCGACCCCGAGCACTTCGGCCACAAGGGCAAGATCATGGACGGCTGGGAGACCCGCCGCCGCCGCGGCGTCTCCGCCGAGCAGCCCTGGCCGACCGCCGAGGACCACGACTGGGCGCTGGTACGCCTGGGCGCCCCCGGCGTGATCCGCGGCATCGTCGTCGACACCGCCCACTTCCGCGGCAACATGCCGCAGGCCGTCTCCATCGAGGGCACCTCCGTCGAGGGCGCCCCGACGCCCGAGGAGCTCCTCGCAGGCGACGTGAAGTGGACGACCCTCGTCCCGCGCACCGCCGTCGGCGGCCACGCGGCCAACGGCTTCGAGGTCACCGCCGAGCAGCGCTTCACGCACCTGCGCGTCAACCAGCACCCCGACGGCGGTATCGCCCGCCTGCGGGTCTACGGCGAGGTCGTACCGGACCCCAAGTGGCTCGCCGCGCTGGGCTCCTTCGACGTCGTCGCGCTGGAGAACGGCGGCTCGGTCCAGGACGCGTCCAACCGCTTCTACTCGCCGCCCACCAACACCATCAACCCGGGCCGCTCCCGCAAGATGGACGACGGCTGGGAGACCGCCCGCCGCCGCGACCAGGGCAACGACTGGATCCGCTACCAGCTCGTCGCCGAGTCCGAGATCCGCGCCGTCGAGATCGACACCGCGTACCTCAAGGGCAACTCGGCCGGCTGGGCGTCCCTCTCCGTCAAGACCGGCGAGGACGGCGAGTGGACGGAGTTCCTGCCGCGCACCCGCCTGCAGCCCGACACCAGCCACCGCTTCCTGCTGGACACCCCGGCGGTCGGCACCCACGTCCGGATCGACATCTTCCCGGACGGCGGCTTCTCGCGTCTGCGCCTGTACGGCTCGCTGACCGAGCAGGGCACGGCGGCGCTGACGGCCCGTCACCAGGAACTGGGCGGCTGACGCCCCTCCTGAAGCACAGACCCGGGCGGAGCGACACCCGCCCGTGACCCAGGGACGCACCGGAAGACAGCGCCGGCGCGTCCCCGGAACCCAGTGGGGCGCACCGGCGCTGTCGCGCCGGTGCGCCCCACGCGTTGTGTATCGAGGTCAGTCCATGTAGATCCGCTTGGCAACCACTTGACCGGCTGCCGCAGCAAGGCCGTACATCCGCGCGAGACGTGCCGTGTCGTCGATGATTCCCCGGATGACCCAGTCCGGGAGCGACCCGCCGTTCAGCCTGGTCAGCTCTTCCCGGTTCGCCTCGATCATCGCGCGTATATCAACTCCCCGCAGGAAATCGGCCGCCTCACGCACGCCGTCCTGAGGAAGCATCAGGATGGCCTCCGGATGGTCACCGACATACCCGAGGAGTACTCCTCCCATGACGGGCATGTCCCCGACCGGTCCGTTCCCGCTGTACCGACCGTTGAGCACTGTCCCCACCGCCCGCCACTCCTCGGCCAGGTCACAGAGGACCCCCTCGGAGGCTTCCGCACCGTAGATCGTGTTGTCCAGCGTCGCCCCGAACCCGTGCTCCACGGCCGCAAGGCCTTCCGCGACAACTGACGGGTCAAGTCTCCGCATCCGCAGCGAAACGCCCATGGTGCGTAATCTCTCCTTGCTTACGACGGGACGTGCACAGGCCAGGCCCGAGTTCGAATCACACCGGCAGCCGGTCCGGCCACCACCGCGGGCACGCTTTCCGGTGGACAGGTGGAGACCGGGTACTGAACTTGAACTCGTGATGTCGGCCAGACCAGTTGGTCTGGCTGATGGGCGTGCCACCGTCGGCGACGAAGATAGCGGCTTGACTCCCGATGGCCGTGCCGTAGGCGCTCAGTTCCTACGGTCCGGACTCCACTCGTAGGCCATGGGAGCAGTCTCGATGACCTCGCTTGGCCAGACCTGCCGAAGTCGGTCCAGTCGGACTCGGTGGTCCTGGATCCAGTCATCCTGCGGCTGGATCCAGACGAGAGTGGAGAGCCGGTCGGGGTCGTGGATCGTCACGCACATGGACCGATCCTCGTTGAGCCGAATGCCGAGCTCCAAACCCCGGCCGCCGCCGATTCCCGCCTCACCCCCGGGAACCAGCCCTTCAAGCTCGTGTTCCCAGGCGGAGATATCCCGCTGGAAGAGGTAGAGCTCAAGGCGTGCATCGAGGAAGCTGGTGGACACCAGGACATCGGCGCGCAGAGTGTCATGACCGGTCAGAACGCCGTGCTGATAACGCCCAGTGACGCGAACGATGCACCGGTTGCCGTCTCCGTCTGCCAGGTGAATCAGGTCGACTGGTTCCGGCTCTCCCACAGTGCGCCTCCGCATGGCCTAGCTGGTCCAAGTAGCGTGCATCCTCTCTCAGCGGGTGCGCGCGGACGCAGGAGGACCCCATCAAACGTTCGACGCGGTCAGCGGTTCAGGACCAGACGTTGTGGTCAGTGTCCCGCCGCCCTCGGTGCGGCGGGACACGACGCACGTGCGGGGTTCGCTGCAAAGCCAGTTGCGGCTCGTGACGATGACGACCGACTTGCCTCAGCAGGACCCGGGCGGCCGGCCGCACGTCGACGAGCTGGCCGCGTTGGCCGCCGCCACGCGTGCGCTCAGCCGCTCCGCCGGGGTTGCCACCCGTACCCGGTCCGGGGCGGCGTCCCACTCGCGGCCGCCGCCGAGCGGCCGCAGTTGGAGGTACGGGCCTTCGGCGCCCATGACTTCGCCGACGCGGGATCGCTGCTCGTCGACGACGACCGTCCCGGGCCGAGGTGCCGCGTTCACCGCGCCGCGTCCCCCGTCAGTGCCCTCGCGAGCCGGCGGGCCGTGTCGAGGTTGCACCGGCCCAGCTCGACCAGCGGCCGGGGCGTGAGGGTGGAGGTGCACGACGCGAGGTCGGTGCCGAGGGACGGCAGGGTGATGCCGCGGGCGGCGAGAGCCTCGCTCAGCTCCCGTACGGCGTCAGCGGCGGCGTCGAGCGGATCCGTGTTCCTGTTCCTGATGTCATCGTTCATGCTCACAGCGTGACGGTGTGCGGCTACGCTCAGTAGGGGGATCGTCCCAGCAAGTGCTCTGCGTGGAGGGGGCGTTGGCATGACCCAGCCCAGGAACACAGATCCGTACACCGACCCGAGGGCGTTCTACGGCTCGGAACTGCGCCGCCTGCGCGAGGCCGGTGGCCTCTCGCAGGATCAGCTCGGGGAACGGGTCTTCTGCTCCGGCACCTACATCGGGCAGCTGGAAGCGGCGACTCGCCGGCCTCAGCTGGACCTGTCGAGACTGTTCGACGAGGTGCTGGGGACCGGTGAGCACCTTCAGCGGCTGTGCCGCCTCGCCCGCAAATCGAAAGTTGCGGACTACTTCGCCGACGCGGCGGAGTTGGAGCAGCAGGCGAAGACGATCAGTGAGTACGCGCCGGTGCTGGTGCCGGGGCTGTTGCAGACGGAGGCGTATGCGCGGGCCATCACCCGAACCGCGACCCCGTTCGCGTCGCAGGAGTCCGTGGAGGAGCGCGTGCGTGCCCGCCTGGACCGGCAGCGGATTCTCGACGACCCAGCACACCCCGTGTTGTGGGCGATTCTCCATGAGGCGGTGCTCCGGGCGCCGATGGGCGGCCGCGCGTCCATGTCCGAACAGCTGCTGCACATGGCGGAGTTGGCGCAGCGGCCCCGGGTGGTGGTGCAGGTGCTGACCTTCGCCGGCATGGCCGAGGCGTTCATCCACAGCATGGCCTCGATCATGTCCTTCGACGACGCACCGACCGTCGTGTACACGGAGGGTGCGGGCAGCGGACAGCTCATCGAAGATCCGGCCCTGGTCGAGACCTGCCTGAGGTCATACGATCTGGCCAGGGCCGTCGCACTGTCACCGTCGGCGTCCCTGGCCCTGATCCATTCGCTGGCGAAGGACTACGCGAACCCATGAGCACCACACACGATCTGAGCCGAGCCGTCTGGCGCAAGTCGTCCTACAGCGACGGTACAGGCGGCAGTTGCGTCGAGGTTGCCGACAACTGCCCCGGCGTCATGCCCGTCCGGGACAGCAAGGACCCCGGCGGCCCGGCGCTGGTTCTCCGGGCCGCCGGCTGGGCATCCTTCGTCACCGCCGTCAAGGACGGCACTCTCTAAGGGTTACGCCGCGTGGCCTCCGTCCACCGCGAACTCCGCTCCGGTGATGTACGCCGCCTCGTCGCCCGCCAGGAACGCGACCAGCGCGGCCACCTCGTCCGCGCCGCCGAAGCGGCCCAGGACGGTCAGTGCCGTCTGCGCCTGCGCGTACGGGCCGTCCGCCGGGTTCATGTCCGTGTCGACCGGGCCCGGGTGGACGATGTTCGCCGTGATGCCGCGCTCGCCCAGCTCCCGGGCCAGCGCCTTCGTCAGACCGATCAGCGCGGACTTGCTCATCGCGTACAGCGTCCCGCCGGGTCCCGGCACCCGCTGGGTCATGCAGCTGCCGATGGTGACGATCCGGCCGCCGCGCCCCAGCCGGGCGGCCGCCGCCTGTGAGGCGAGGAACACTCCGCGCACGTTGACCGCCAGTACGCGGTCGACGTCGGTCCGGCCGAGACCGTGCAGCGGGCCGAGGACGCCGACGCCCGCGTTGTTGACGAGGATGTCGAGCCGCCCCAGCCCGTCGGCGGCCCGCCGTACCGCGTCGGCCACCGCGTCCGCGTCCCCGGAGTCGGCGCGGATCGCGATGCCGCGCCGGCCCGTCGCCTCGATCTTCCGGACGACGTCCCGGGCGGCGTCCTCGCCGCTGACGTAGGTGACGGCGACGTCCGCCCCGTCCTGGGCGAGCCGCAGCGCCGTCGCGGCGCCGATGCCGCGGCTGCCCCCGGTGACCAGTGCTGTCCTGCCTGTCAGTCCAGACATTTCGAAGCCTCTTCCCGTTCCGTGGAGGTGTGTGGGTACGGCTCCAGCAAAGCCGCGCGCTGCGCGCTGTGCTGGCGGGAAACGGACGACGAACCGGTGTGGCGGTCGTCACGGGAAACCCAGAAGTCCCTGTGACATCCGACCGCCCGCGATTCCTCTGCCGACGAACGGCGTATATTCGGACAAGCGCGTTGTGGGGACACGCGTTCGTCATCTGGGGGGAGCAATTTCCATGGCACGCAGTGATCGCGCCCGCGCCCGTGCGCGCGCTCGTAAGCGCGCCCGCATCCGTATGGGCATCGCCGCGGTGGTGCTCATCGTGGCCGGTGTCGCGCTCACGCGGGTGCCCGGTTTCGGCGGCGACGAGGACGCGAAGGCGGGCGTCCCGGCCGGCAAGGACGGGGCCAAGGCGCAGGAGCACGGCGCGGTCAAGTTCAAGGAAGAGCCCTGGGACGGCAAGGTCGAGGTCCTGGGTGACGGGTCGACCTCGTACACCGGGCCGCAGCCGAACCAGCTCAAGCCGGAACGCCTCAAGCCGGGCCAGAAGCCCCCGCAGTTCGTCGTCTTCTCCTGGGACGGCGCGCTGGAGGGCGACGACCAGACCTTCTCCCGCTTCCGGAAGGTGGCCAGGGAGAGCAAGGCGCGGATGACGTTCTTCCTCACCGGCATCTACCTGCTGCCGAAGTCGAAGGCGAACCTCTACGACCCGCCGCAGCACGACCGGGGCTCCGCCGCGATCTCGTACCCCACCGACGAGCACATCCAGACCACCCTGGAACAGCTCGGCGGCGCCTGGAAGGAGGGCAACGAGATCGGCTCGCACTTCAACGGCCACTTCTGCGGGCCCAAGGGCGGCGGCGAGTGGAGCGCCGCGGAGTGGAAGAGCGAGATCGAGCAGACGTACGGGTTCGTCAAGAAGTGGAAGACGAACACGGGGATGACCGATCTCCCGCCGCTGCCCTTCGACCCGGACCGGGAGACCGTCGGCGGCCGCGCCCCCTGCCTGGAGGGGCAGAAGACCCTCATACCTGCGAGCAAGGAGTTCGGCTGGCGGTACGACGCCAGCTCCTCGGGCGACTTCCAGATCTGGCCGTCCAAGATCGACGGCATCTGGAACTTCCCGCTCCAGCTCCTGCCCTACCCGGGCAAGGAACTCCAGGTCCTCGCCATGGACTTCAACTTCCTCTACAACCAGTCCAAGGGCGAGACGGACGGCGACCCGGCGATGCACGACGCCTGGCGGAAGGAGACCCGGGACGCCTACATGAACGGCTTCGAGCGGGTCTACAACGGAAGCCGCGCACCGCTGTTCATCGGCAACCACTTCGAGAACTGGAACGGCGGCATCTACATGGACGCCGTCGAGGACGTCATACGCGACGTGTGCCCGCGTTCCGACGTCAAGTGCGTCTCCTTCCAGGAACTGGCCGACTGGCTGGACGCCCAGGACCCCCAGGTCCTGGCGAACCTCCGCGGTCTCGACCCCGCCCAGTCACCGGACTGGAAGACCGTCGTCGTCGACTAGGGGGCCGGACGCCCCCTAGCGCGGCCCGTCAGCCCTCCATCGCGGCATCGCACTGGGCGCAGACGAGCCGGGCATCCTGTGGCGCGTACCAAGCCGAACCGGGATGCTCCGCGGCCTGCGAGGGAGCCGCATCCATGGCGAACGTGTCCCTGCCGCAGAGGGTGCGCGGCCCCGGAGCCGCGGACACAGGAGCGGCAGGGGCGGCGTGCACCCGGAGGACCGGCCGCTCCCCGACCGGTGACGTGCCTGACGTGCCGGTGACGGATCGCGCTGTACGCGGCTGATCGAGCTCGTACATCACGAAGATCTCGCTCATGTTCCGACGGTAGGCCGATACGGCGGATCACGCAGGGGGACGGCGGGGCAGGGGCGGGCCGGCCCGCCCCTCGCCACGACGCCCGCCGACCGACCCGTCAGCGCCCCTGTGGGGGCGCCGGCTGCATGTGCTCCTTCCAGATCTGCAACGGCAGCGATGCGGGAGACGGGGCTCCCGGGCCGCCCAGGCCCTTGAGGGGCAGCAGTTCCAGCTTCCTGAGGTCCGTCCGGTACAGCACCACGGCCGTGGACTCCTGCGCGGTGTAGCCCACGAACCACGCCGCCGTGTCGTCCGCGGTGGTGCCCGTCTTGCCGGCCGCATCGGGGCCCACCGACCGCGCCGCCTTCCCGCTGCCCTCCTGGATCGACTCCTGGAGCGCGTCGGTGACCTGCCCGGCCACATCCGCCCGCAGCGCACGCACGGCGCGCGGCTTCGGCAGGTCGAGCGGCTCGCCGTTGCGGGTGACCTTGACCACCGAGTACGGCTCGGTGTGCATGCCCTTGGAGGCGAAGGTTCCGTACGCCGTGGCCATCCGGATGGCGCTGGGCTTGGAGTTGCCGACCGCGAAGCCCGGCACCGAGGGCCCGAAGCTGGACGGCAGCAGGCCGCTGGCCTTCGCCGTGCGCCGGACCCGGTCCAGGCCGACGTCCATGCCGAGCTGGAGGAAGGGCGTGTTCACCGAGTTGGCCATCGCCTTGTGCAGGCTGATCGCGCTGCCCCAGGACTTCTCCCCGTCGTTGTCGCCCTTGACCACCTTGCCGGCCCGGTCCCAGTACGGGCCCTCGGGCGTGCGGAGCGCCACATCGTGGTTGCCGTTGTACAGCGAGTCGGGGGACACCGGTACGCGGGGCGCGCCCCGCTCCTTCTGGACGCCGTCCCCCAGCGCCGCGGCGTAGACGAAGGGGGTGAACGCCGAACCGGCGGGCACGGTCACCGCGTTGGCCTCGTTGAACCCCTGCTTGAGGTAGTCCGGCCCGCCGTAGACCGCGAGGATCCGGCCGTCCGGTGCGACGGAGGCGGCGCCGGTCTTCACGAACTGGTCGGTGGGGCGCTTCTTCGGGTCGAACCCGGCGCGCACCTTCTCGACCGCCTTGGTGAGCGATTCGACCTTGGACTTCTCGAACGTGGTGTGGATCTGGTAGCCGCCGAGGTCGAAGTCGGCGTCGGAGATCTCGCCGTTCTTCGAGATGTAGTCCTTGGCCAGTTCGACGAGATAGCCCTGCTGGCCGCTCAGGGTGGTCTGCCCGCCGCCGGTCTTCTTGAGTTCCGGGAACTTCTTGTACGTGGCGCGCTCGGCGGGGGTGAGCTTGCCGATCTGGACCATGCGGTCCAGCGTCCATGACCACCGCTCGACGGCCCGCTCGCGGTTCTCCGCGCTCAGGGCCGGGTCGTAGAGGCCGGCGCCCTTGAGGAGGGAGGCGAGGAAGGCGCCCTCGCTGGCGTTCAGCTGCGAGACCTCCTTGCCGTAGTACGCCTGCGCCGCGCGCTGGATTCCGTACGTACCGCGGCCGAACCAGCTGGTGTTGAGGTACCCCTCGAGGATCTCCTCCTTGCTCAGCCGGCTGTCGAGCTTCACCGCGAGCAGCACCTCGGTGAACTTACGGGAGAACGTCCGGTCCTGGTTGAGGTAGGCGTTCTTGATGTACTGCTGCGTGATGGTCGAACCGCCCTGCGTGTCGCCACCGCCGGCCATCTTGCCGACCGCGCGCGCGATGCCCGAGGGGGAGATACCGGGGTCGGAGTAGAAGCTCGCGTTCTCGGCGGCGAGCACGGCCCACTGCACGTCCTCGGGCACCTGGTCGAGCGGCATCTCCTGGCGGCTGACCCAGCCGGTCCTGGCCATCTTCGTGCCGTCGGCCCAGTAGTAGACGTTGTCCTGCTGGGTGGCGAAGGAGTTCAGGTCGTCGGGGATGTCGGCCTGCGCGTAGGCGACCGCCACGACGGTCGTCAGGGTTCCGACGGTCATGCCGAAGACGGCGAGGATCTGCCGCAGGGACGGCACCCAGCGCAGCAGCCCGCCCTGCCCCGAGCGCGGGTAGTCCACCTGTCGCCATCCGGACGCCAGCGCGTCGAGCGGCCGGAACTCCCGGAGCCGGCCACTGATCGGGCCGGCGGCTCCGCGGGCGCCGCCCGCCCGGCGGGTGCCGCGGCTGCCGCCGGTACCGCTGGTGCCGCCGCTGCCACGGCTGCCACGGGTACCGCCGTCGTCACGAGTGCCACGGCTGCCACCGGTACCGCGGGTGCCACGGCTGCCGCCGTTGCCGCGGGACCGTCCGGTGCCCCGGCTCTGCCGCGCGGCTCGCGGGGCCGGCTCCTCCGATGCGTCCGACCGGCCCCAGCTCGCCGCATGAGCCGAGCGATCGGAGCTATCGGAGTGATCGGAGTGATCGGAATAACCCGAGTGATCCGCGACACCTGAGGCATCCCCCATGCCTGAAGCGTCCGGAATGCTCGGTATGTTCGGCTGGTTGGCGGGTTTCCCGCGACCACGTCCGCGCTTACCCATGGGCCGCCGCCCCCGTGTTCCCCCGGCCGCCTGCTCTGTGAACAGCCCTGGTGGACATGGTTACCCCCCCAATCACGCCGACCCGGGGGCCGGTACTTCTCTCCCTAGGCATTAACCCTACGTATCGCATCTTGCCCCGATCCATCCGCCCTCGGGTGGAGCGCCCCCTTCCGGTCCGCCCCTCGGAATCCGCTTTCCGTGCCCGCCGCCCCCGGCTACGTTGATCGTTCCGCGTGCGAGCCGCCGACGTCTCCACACCGCCCCACCCCCGTGGAGCCCGCCGTGACCTCCCTCGCCGCCGCCCCCGCGACCGCCGTGCCCCCGCGCCGCGCCTGGCTGACCGATCTGCCCGTGCTGCTGGTGGCCGTGGTATGGGGCGCCAGTTACCTCGCGGCGAAGGGCATCACCACCAGCCACACCGTCATCGCCGTCCTCGTCCTGCGCTTCGGGATCGTACTGCCTGTGCTCGCCGTGGCCTGCCGACGGAAGCTGCGCGCGCTGACCGCGGCCCAGTGGCGTGGCGCGGGCCTGCTGGGACTCGTACTGAGCGGGATCTTCCTGCTGGAGACGTACGGGATCGTCCACACCTCGGCGACCAACGCGGGCCTCATCATCAGCCTCACGATGATCTTCACGCCGCTCGCGGAAGCCGCGGTGACCCGAGTACGGCCGCCCCGCGCCTTCCTGGCCGCCGCCGGTCTCTCCGTCGTCGGCGTGGTCCTGCTGACCCAGGCCGGTGGCTTCACCACCCCGTCCACCGGCGATCTGCTGATGCTGCTGGCCGCGCTCGCCCGTACCGCGCACGTGCTGTTCATGGCCCGCATCAAGGCCGTGCGGACCGCCGGCGAGGCGGACTCGCTGTCCCTGACGACCATCCAGCTCGGCGCGGCGGTCGCGGTGTTCGCCGTCCTTGCCGCGACCCCGGCCGGCGGGGCGACGCCCTGGTCGGTGGCGGCCGGCTTCGGCGTCCGGGAATGGGCCGGGCTGGTCTTCCTCTCCGTCTTCTGCACCCTCTTCGCCTTCTTCGTGCAGTTGTGGGCGATCCGCCGTACCTCGCCCTCCCGCGTCAGCCTGCTGCTCGGCACCGAGCCGCTGTGGGCGGCGGGGGTCGGCATCGCGCTCGGCGGCGAACGCCTGGGCCCGGTGGGGCTGCTGGGGGCCGTCCTGGTGCTGGCCGGGGCCACCTGGGGCCGCCGCGCGGCCGACCGGGCCGCTTGCTAGGTTCGGTCTCGCCGGCCGAGGGGGAGTGCATGCGTTCGCTGACGTACGACATCGAGTTCCGCAGGCGTGCCAAGCGCACGCAGGTCTGGGGCTTCGGACTGCTGTCGGGCGCCGCGCTGCTGTGGCTGTGGACCGCGATTCTGTTGCTCGCGCCGTACGAGGTGGAGAGGGAGCGGTACAGCTCCACGGAGTGCGAGTCACGGTTCTTCACGGACGACGCGACGGCCAACAGGGGCGCGTACAACGGCAGTACGTGCGCGGCTGAGCGGGACTGGCCCGAAGTCCTCGGCGTCCTCGGTCTGTCCGTACCGCTCGGGGTCGTCGGCGCGGTCCTCTACACCAGCGGCAGCGTCAGCAACCGGATGAGCGAGCACGCCGCCGAGATCACCCGCCTCAACGAGGCCGCGACCCGCTGACGCGGAACCAGCCGACGCGGAACCCGCGCGATGCTCGCGGCCCAGCAGTAACCACACAAAAACGCGTCAGCGGCTACGCGTCCGGGATCTCCGCCAGCCGCACCGGGCGGTGTTCCCGCCGGGACAGCTCGCACGCCTCCGCGATCCGCAGCGCGTGCAGCGCCTCGCGGCCGTCGCAGGGATTGGGGCCCTCGCCCCGCACGAGCCGGACGAACGCGTCGAGCTCGGCCTCGTACGCGGGCGCGAAGCGCTCCAGGAAGCCCGGCCACGGCTTGGTCGCGGCCGGCGGCCCCTGCGGTTCGGTCGAGGTGATCGGCGTCCGGTCGTCGAGCCCCACCGACACCTGGTCGAGCTCGCCGGCCAGCTCCATCCGTACGTCGTACCCGGCGCCGTTGCACCGGGTGGCCGTCGCGGTGGCCAGCGTCCCGTCGTCCAGCGTGAGGACGGCCGCGGCCGTGTCGACGTCGCCCGCCTCGCGGAACATCGCCGGCCCGCGGTCCGAGCCGGTCGCGTACACCTCGGTCACCTCCCGCCCGGTCACCCAGCGCAGGATGTCGAAGTCATGGACCAGGCAGTCCCGGTAGAGCCCGCCGGACAGCGGCAGATACGCGGCCGCCGGCGGCGCCGGATCGGACGTCATGGCGCGCACGGTGTGCAGCCGGCCGAGCCGTCCCGACCGTACGAGCTCGCGGGCCGCCCGGTAGCCGGCGTCGAAGCGGCGCATGAAACCCAGCTGCAGAATGCCGTCCGCCGCCGCCACCTCCCGGAGCGCGCCCAGCGTCCCCGCCAGATCCGTCGCGATCGGCTTCTCGCAGAAGGTCGGCAGACCCGCGCGCGCGGCCCGGCCGATCAGCTCGCCGTGCGCGGACGTGGCGGAGGTGATCACCACGGCGTCCACGCCCCACGAGAAGATCTCGTCCACCGAGGGCGCGGCGGTGGCGCCGAGCCGGTCCGCGACGGCGATCGCCCGTGCGGCATCGGCGTCGGCGAGGAGGAGGGCACCCGCCTCACGGTGACGGCTGAGTACGGCGGCGTGGAAGGAGCCGATGCGGCCCGTCCCGATCAGTCCGATGCGCATGGTCACAAGGTGAACCTCGCTGGTCAGCCTGTCAATGCGTTTGTTCTGACAATCGGACCTCCGGACTTCCTGTGGTCTTTACGTGGGACTACGCTCACACCGTGTCCAAACAACTGACGGACTCCACGGTGTCCCTTCAGCTGAGCGTGGACCGCACCAGCCCGGTCCCGCTCTATTTCCAGCTGTCCCAGCAGCTCGAGGCGGCCATCGAGAAGGGCCGGCTCTCCCCGGGCAGCCTCCTCGGCAACGAGATCGACCTCGCCGGCCGGCTCGGCCTGTCCCGGCCCACCGTCCGGCAGGCCATCCAGTCCCTCGTCGACAAGGGCCTGCTGGTGCGCCGCCGGGGCGTCGGCACCCAGGTGGTGCACAGCCAGGTCAGGCGGCCGCTGGAGCTGAGCAGCCTGTACGACGACCTGGAGGCGGCGGGCCGGCGGCCGGCCACCCGGGTCCTGCGCAACGCCGTCGAACCGGCGACCGCCGAGGTCGCGGCGGCCCTCGGCGTACCGGAGGGCAGCGACGTCCACCTGGTCGAGCGGCTGCGGCTGGCCCACGACGAGCCGATGGCCCGGCTGCGCAACCACCTGCCCGCCGGTCTGCTGCCGCTCGCCACCGAGCAGCTCGAAGCCACCGGCCTGTACCGGTTGATGCGCGGCGCCGGGATCACCCTGCACAGCGCCCGGCAGTCGGTCGGGGCCCGCGCGGCCACCGCGGAGGAGGGCGAGCAGTTCGGCGAGCCGGCGGGCGCGCCGCTGCTGACCATGCAGCGGACCACGTACGACGACACCGGGCAGGTGGTCGAGTTCGGCTCGCACATCTACCGGGCCTCCCGGTACGCCTTCGAGTTCCAGCTGCTGGTGCGCCCCTGAGCGCGACAGCGGCTGGCCGCCGAGGGCAGGTGGCAGAATCGGCCACGGCAACCGCGCAGAAGGGCCGCACGCGACATGAGCACGTACCGGGATTTCGCCCTCGCGCACCGCGGGGCCGCGCGGGCCACCGTACTGCGGACCGTCGGCACGCGTGAGCGGCGCTCGCACCTGAGCGCTCCCCGCGTCCCCACCGTCGGGATCGACATCGGCGGTACGAAGGTGATGGCCGGCGTCGTCGACGCCGACGGGATCATCCTGGAGAAGATCCGCACCGAGACGCCGGACAAGTCCAAGAGCCCCAAGGTCGTCGAGGACACCATCGTCGAGCTGGTCCTGGACCTCTCCGACCGCCACGACGTGCACGCCGTCGGCATCGGCGCGGCCGGCTGGGTCGACGCCGACCGGTCCCGGGTCCTGTTCGCCCCGCATCTCGCCTGGCGCGACGAGCCGCTGCGGGACGCCCTGGCGGCGCGGCTCGCCGTCCCCGTCATGGTCGACAACGACGCCAACACCGCGGCCTGGGCGGAATGGCGCTTCGGCGCAGGCCGCGGCGAGGACCACCTCGTCATGATCACCCTGGGTACCGGCATCGGCGGCGCGATCCTGGAGGACGGGCAGGTCAAGCGCGGTAAGTACGGGGTGGCCGGTGAGTTCGGCCACATGCAGGTCGTCCCCGGCGGCCACCGCTGCCCGTGCGGCAACCGCGGCTGCTGGGAGCAGTACAGCTCCGGCAACGCCCTCGTCCGCGAGGCCCGCGAGCTCGCCGCCGCCGACTCCCCGGTCGCGTACAACATCATCGACCGGGTCGGCGGCAACGTCTCCGAGATCACCGGACCGCTGATCACCGAACTGGCCCGCGAGGGCGACGCCATGTGCGTCGAGCTGTTCCAGGACATCGGCCAGTGGCTCGGCGTCGGCATCGCCAACCTCGCCGCCGCCCTCGACCCGTCCTGCTTTGTGATCGGCGGAGGGGTCAGCGCCGCCGACGACCTGCTGATCGGGCCCGCCCGCGACGCCTTCCGCCGGCACCTCACCGGCCGCGGCTACCGCCCCGAGGCACGGATCGCCAAGGCCCAGCTCGGCCCGGATGCGGGTATGGTCGGCGCGGCCGACCTGGCCCGGCTGGTGGCACGCCGCTTCCGGCGGGCCAACCGCCGCCGCGTCGAGCGTTACGAGCGCTACGCGCAGGCCAACCGAACCACCCGTACCACCCAGGGATCCCAGTCATGACGGTACTCAGCCAGTCGCCGCCCGCGGACCGGAGCGGCGGCAGGCCGCCGGAGGACCGGCGGCACATGATCATGCGCCGCTGGGTCACCGCGGTCATCATCGTGCTGCTGATCGGCATCCCGGCCGGCTATCTGCTGATCTCCGCCGAACAGAGCCGCGACAGCGGCCGCGACAAGGCACGGAAGGCCTCCGCCACCGGGCTGACCCTCGCCTGGCCGTCCAAGGTGCAGCGCAGCATCTACGAGGTGCCGATACCCGACACAGCCCGGGGCGTCGCCCACTACGAGACGAACAACTGGAAGACCAGCAGGCTGTACGTCCAGTTCAAGACGAACAACTCCGACCTCGACGCCTTCCTGAAGAACGTGGGCACCAGCCGTGCCGCGCTGAAGGAGGGGGTGGCCATCAGCGGGCGCGACACCGCCGTCGTCGGCTGGAAGTTCCTGCCCGGGCACGTGTGGTGGGGCACGACGCACACACAGAAGGACCCGCAGCCGAGCCTGGACATCACCGTCGACTTCTCCGACCTGTTCGCGCCACGGGTGTACCTGGTCTCCACCGCGAACCCCTGAGCCGTCGGAGACTCGGTCGGAGACCGGGGCGGGGATCCGGTCGGAGATCTTTTCGGAGCCTCAAGGCTTTCTTATGGCTTCTTGAAGAAGCCCGTCAGGGCGGCCTCGCGAGGCCGGGTCGGGCATACGCTCTCGCCAACCCCCCACGAGTCCCGGCGGGCGCGGTCGCGCCTGCCGGGATTCCCCGTGCTCGACCGACTTCTCCTTTCGAGGTGTTGTACGCATGAGTTCCCGCCGATCGGCTCGTTCGCAGTCCCGCTCCCATGCCCGTCCCAAGGGCGGCCTGCGCTCGCGCAACGTCCTACTGGCGCTGGGCGTGATCACCGTCACGGCAGGTGTCGGAGGCGTGGTCGCCGCGGGCGCGGGGGACCAGGGCGGCAAGAGCGACAGCGTGGAGACCGCCGCTGCCGATGAGATATCCGGTCCGTCGGGCGGGCCCGGCGCGGCGGGCAGCGCGTCGCCGCTCGCCTCGCCCTCCGCCGTGCCGAGCGGGACGGCGTCGCCGAGCGCGAGCGCCACGGCCTCCGCCACGCCGAAGCGGACGGCGAGCCCGTCGGCCGCCCCGACGGCCAAGGCGAAGACGAAGGCGACGACGGGCAGGAGTGGCACCGGCACGTCCGGCGGGGGCACCCGGCCGGCGCCGGGCGGCGGCTCTGGCGGGTCCGGCGGCTCCGGCGGTGGCGGCGGGTCCTCGGACGGTGTCGAGGGTCAGGTCGTCGCGCTGGTCAACAAGGAGCGTGCGGCCGCCGGCTGCTCGCCGGTGACGTCGAACGCCAAGCTGACCAGGGCCGCGGACAACTACAGCGACGTCATGGCCGCCAGCGGCGTCATGTCGCACACCGGCCCCGACGGCTCCACCATGACCAGCCGGGTCGAGGCCGCCGGGTACGTCTGGTCCACGCTCGGCGAGAACATAGCCCGGGGCCAGGCGGATGCCGCCGCGGTGATGAACTCGTGGATGAACAGCCCGGGCCACCGCGCGAACATACTCAACTGTGCCTTCAAGGAGATAGGCGTCGGCGTGCACGCCGGAGACGGCGGCCCGTGGTGGACGCAGAACTTCGGCGCGAGCCGGTAGGCCCGCCCGTCCGCCCCCGGCTCTAGAGGCTGCCCTCGACGCCCGCCAGCCCGAACGCCACCCGCACCCGCGCCCCTCCCATCGGGGCGCGGGTGATCTGCAGGTCCCCGGCGGCCGCGCGGGCGGCGCGGGCCACGATGTCGAGGCCGAGGCCGGTGGAACCGCCGACGCTGACGCCGCGCGTGAGGGCGGCGTCCGGGTCCGCGACGCCGGGCCCCGCGTCGTCCACCGTCAGCAGCACCTGCCATTCCGTGCGCTCCACCCGGACGGCGAAGGCCGTGCCCTGCGGGGTGTGCCGGAACACATTGCCGACCAGGGCGTCGACCACGGCGGCCAGGTCGTCCTCCGGAAACGGTACGGGTGTCGGGCGCGGGGTGAAGAAGCGTTCGTACGGCCGGTCCTGCTGGCCGGCGAGCACCGACCAGAAGTCGAGCCGCAGCGCGACCACTTCGGTCGCCTCGCACGGCTTCGCGCGTGCCGCCCCGCCGGCCTGGCCCGCGGCCAGCGGAGTACGGGCCGCCGTGATGATCGAGTCCAGTTCGCTCTCCAGCTGCGCCACCGCCTCGGTGATCCGCCGGGCGCGGGGCGATCCGCCCATCAGGTCCGCCTCCAGGTACAGCGCGGTGAGCGGGGTCCTGAGCCGGTGCGAGAGGTCGGCGACCAGCTCCCGTTCGATCGCCAGCAGTTCCACGACCCGGTCGGCCATGGTGTTGAACGCGACACCGGCTTCCTGCAGTTCCGGCGGGCCGTCCGGTTCCACCCGTACGTCGAGGTCCCCCGAACCCAGCGCGAGCGAGGCACGCTTGAGGCTGCGGGAGGAGCGCACCACCCGGGCGCCCAGCCGGTCGGCGACCAGGACCGAGCCGCTGACCAGGCCCAGTGCCAGCAGCGCCATGACACCCCAGGAGGCCCCCACCCCCCGGGTCAGGTCCGTGCCGGGCACGTACGCCTCGACGACCGCGACCCGGTCCTCGGCGAGGACGACGGGCTGGAGGTAGACCCATCCGCCGGCGGTGTCCATGGCCAGCGTCTCCCGGTTGTCGACCGCCCGCTCCAGCATCTGCGGGGGCGCGTGCAACGTACCGACGAGCCCGCCGTCCGGGAGCCGTACGGCCAGTTGGTCCTCCGAACCCAGGCCCGCCACCGCCTGCTGGACGTCGGCGGGCCTGGTGGTCAGGGCGAGGACCGGCGAGAGCGCGGCCGCGCGCTGTTCGGCGGCGGTGGTCACCCGGTCCCGGGCCTGTTCGCGCACCAGCAGGGCGAGCGGGATCAGGAAGGACAGCGCGACCATCAGCGTCGCGGCGAACGCGATCCCGGCGAGGGCACGTCTCATGGGCGGGTGACCAGTTTGATCCCGATACCGCGCACGGTGTGCAGGTACCGCGGATGCCCGGCCCGGTCGCCCAGTTTCCTGCGCAGTGCCGAGAGATGGACGTCGACCGTCTGGTCCTCCAGGTACGGCTGCTGCCACACCTCGGCGAGTATGCGCCGGCGCGATATGACCTCGTCCGCGTTGGCCGCGAGGTAGGCGAGCAGGTCGAACTCGCGCCGGGTGAGGGTCAGTTCACGGTCCCCGAGGTGCGCGGTGCGGGCCGGCGGATCGATCCGGAGGTCGCCGACGCGCACGACCGGCCGCCGGTTCCGGTCGTCCACCGCCGGGACGGACCGCCGCAGTACGGCCGCGATCCGGGCGACGAGCTGGCCGCCGGAGAAGGGCTTGACCATGTAGTCGTCGGCACCCGCGTTGAGGAGCCGGATGGTCTCCGTGTCGTCGTCGCGCGCCGTGGCGACCAGCACCGGAACCCGTGAGATGCCCCGGATCATCCGCAGCACGTCGAGCCCGTCCAGGTCGGGCAGTCCGAGGTCGAGCACCACGATGTCGGGCGGGGTCTGTGTGATCTCGCGCAGCGCCTCGAAACCCTGGTGAGCGGTTTTCACCGCGTACCCGTGACCGGTGAGGATCTCGATCAGCGCGGCCCGGATGACAGGGTCGTCCTCGACGACAAGTACGGAGGCCATGGGCAGGCACGTTAGCGCGTCCGCCACTATGGTGCCGTGTCCCGGATCCTGCGTTACCTGCTCATCTGGCTGTCGTGCACGGGAGCCAGCGTCACGGCCGTCATGATCACGGTCCATTTCGTGGTGGGATCGACCAGGCCGACCGCTCCGGTCGCGCAGTCGGCGCCGACGGCCTTCGCCGCCTCTTCCCGGCCCTCGGCGACGGTCCGCCCCAGCCCCTCGGCGAGCCCCGAGCCGAGCAAGTCCCGGCCCAGACCCGCTCCGACGCCGACCAGGACGACGGTGAAGCCCCGCCCGCCGACGCCGGCTCCCGCGGCCCGGACGACGCCGCCCGGGACCGACGAGCCGTCCCCGGCGAAGCCGTCCCAGGGCTGCGAGGAAGGAGGCTCGGGCGTGCACACCGTCCCGTCCCAGGGCGGCAGGGCCACCGTGCGCTACGGCAGCGGCGGCGTGTGCCTGATCTCGGCGGTGCCCAGCCAGGGCTTTACGGCGAGCACCACGCAGAGCTCGCCGGAGACGCTGACCGTGACGTTCGCCGCCGACCGGCACCGCTCGGAAATCACGGCGACGACGGTCCCGGTGGACCGGGCGACGGTGCGCGAGACGTCCTTCTAGCCGCCGGGGCGGTCCCGAGGACGCGCCCGTCCTGATCCGTACGCGTCCCGCAAGAACCGCGCCTACCTTGCGCGGCGCGGCATCTGCTGCACCATCCCGGAGAGGGATGAGTACCCGCTCCGTCGTGCCCCGCTCTTTGCCGCTTGCCACGTCCGTGTCGCCCACCCTGCCAGAGGTGTCAGGGTGGATCCATGGACGCAAACGAACTCGACTGGAACCGGACGCTGCGCGAGCAGTGGGAATTCCACTGGAACCACCAGCTCCGAGCCCGGCTCGAGGGCCTCACCGACGACGAGTACTTCTGGTCGCCGGTGCCGGACGCCTGGAGCGTGCGGCCGCGCGGCAGCTCGACGGCGCCCGTGCAGGTCGGTGCCGGGGACTTCACGATCGACTTCGCCTTCCCGCAGCCGGTCCCAGCGGCCTTCACCACGATCGCCTGGCGACTCGGTCACGTCATCGCCGGTGTGCTCGCCGCACGCAACGCGGCGCACTTCGGCGCGCCGGCGGCGTCACACGAGAGCTGGGAGTACGCCGGCCGCGCGGCCACCGCGCTCGACCAGCTCGAGACCCAGCTCGACGTCTGGCTGGCCGGGGTGCGCGGCCTCGGCGACGCCGGGATCCGGGTTCCGGTCGGTGAGAAGGAGCCCTTCCCCGAGGCGCCCATGGCCGATCTGGTGCTGCACATCCACCGCGAGCTGATCCACCACCTGTCCGAGGTCTGTCTGCTGCGCGACCTCTACCTGCACATGAATCGCGCCACGAACGGAGCAACCCGATGAGCCGCCACATCCAGGTCACCTTCGACGCCCATGACCCGCGGGCGCTGTCGTCCTTCTGGCGCGACGTACTGGGCTACGTCCACCCCGGCCCGCCCGGGGTCGACCTGCCCGAGGGCGCCGACCCGCTGGCAGCGTGGGACGACTTCCTCGCGCAGATCGGCGTACCGGAGGAACAGCGCAACTCGAGATCGGCCATCGAGGACCCGGACGGGCACGGCCCCCGAGTGTTCTTCCAGCGGGTGCCGGAGGACAAGGTCGCCAAGAACCGCGTCCACGTCGACGTCCGTGCGGCTCCCGGACTGCAGGGAGAGGAGCGGATGGCGGCACTGGAGGCCGAGTGCGACCGGCTCGTCGCGCTGGGAGCGAAGCGGGTACGTCGCGACGAGCCCGCTCTCCCGATGAGCGACGGCTTCATCGTGATGACCGACCCCGAGGGCAACGAGTTCTGCCTGGACTGACGCAGCTCGGCGATCACTTCTCCGGCAGTCGCGCGATATCGGACACCGGTCCGATGTGGCCGAGCTTGTCGGGGTTGGACACGGAGTGGATCGCCTGGACCACGCCGTCGGCGATGTCGAGCTCGACCACGCCGGCCACGCGCCCTTCGGCGTCGAATATCAGGGCGCCCGGCCGGCCGTTGATCCAGGCCGGCCGGAGGGCGGCGCCGAGCTTCCGGACCCGGCGGAGCCCGCCGACGAGCAGCTGTACGACTCGCTGCGGCTCGGTCACCGACTTCCCGATCGCACGCGCCTTGCCGCCACCGTCCCCGTGGAACACCACGTCGGGCGCGAGCATGCCGAGCAGCGCGTCCATTTCGCCGCCCGCGGCGGCCTCGAAGAACGAACGGGCGAGCTGCTCACCCTCCGCCCGCCGCGCCGGGGGCGGCGCGCTGTCGATCACCTGTTGTCCGGCGGCGATGCGCTTTCTGGCGCGGGCGAAGATCTGCCGGCAGTTCGCCTCGGACTTGCCGGTGATCCTCGCCACGTCCGGGTAGCCGTACCCGAACGCCTCGCGCAGCATGAACACCGCCCGCTCCACCGGAGAGAGGGCCTCCAGCAGCACGAGGAACGCCATCGACAAGGAGTCGGCCAGCTCGGCGTGCTCGGCGGGCCCCGGCCGGTCGGTGGACACGACGACCGGCTCGGGCAGCCATTCCCCCACGTAGGTCTCCCGCCGCACCCGCGCCGAAGTCAGGTAGTTGATGCCCAGCCGCGTCACCGCCGTGGTCAGGTACGCCTTCGGAGCGGCGATCACGGTCCCCGCCCGGTGCGCCCGGGTCAGGCCGAGGAACGCGTCCTGCACGATGTCCTCGGCATCGCCCACGGACCCGGTCATCCCGTACGCGATGGAGAACAGCAGCGGCCGGTAGCCTGCCGCGTCCGTCACATCCGTCACATCCGTTGATCCCGGCACGGAACCCCTCCCCCAACTCGAAGATCCGCACGATGTCCAGCAGGGTATCCGAGGCGCCCGGCCCGACGGGGAGGGAGACGCACGTCACATTCCGCTCCCGTCACAGCTTGCCGGGGTGCCCTGTCTCAGAGGAGCAACAGCAAACAACGACAAGG
Organism: Streptomyces mabaensis; assembly: GCF_053763515.1. Classification (NCBI taxonomy): domain Bacteria; kingdom Bacillati; phylum Actinomycetota; class Actinomycetes; order Kitasatosporales; family Streptomycetaceae; genus Streptomyces; species Streptomyces mabaensis. The sequence continues at coordinate 49,199 of NZ_JBSOPZ010000002.1, read as the reverse complement.
AGTGCACGATGGATGCCCGCTTGAACGTCATGGCCAGCCCGGTCGCAGCCAAGGCCATGAAGCACATCATCGCGGCGAGCCAGGCGCTCGCGGACTCGACGCTGCCGGCCGCGACGCGTGAACTGGTGATGCTCCGCGCCAGTCAGATCAACGGCTGCGCCGGATGTATCGACATGCACACCAAGGACGCCGCGCACGCCGGGGAGAGCTCGGTACGCCTCAACCTGGTCGTGGCCTGGCGGGAGGCCACGGTGTTCACCGACGCCGAACGCGCCGCTCTGGAGCTGACCGAACAGGGCACCCGCATCGCCGACGCGGCCGGCGGCGTCACGGACGAGGTCTGGGCGAATGCCGCCAAGCACTACGACAAGGACCAGCTCGCCGACTTGGTGACCCAGATCGCCCTCATCAACGCCTTCAACCGCGGGAACGTCATCATCCAGCAGCCCGCAGGCGACTACCAGCCCGGCCGGCACGGATAACCAGAGAGGTTCCATTCCCTCCGCACTCCTCGCGGCCCGAGCGTGGGCGCTCCGCCTCCTGACCGGACGGCGAGGGCTGGTCCCACTGCCAGGGCAGCGGGCTCGGAACCCATCCCGGGTCGGGGCGGAAGTCGCACCAGGTCCCGTCGAACGGGAACGCCCGGGTTGCCGCGAGTGCTGCCATGCGCTCGCCCTCCGCCCGGATCGCCGCCGCGCCGGCCGCGTCCCAGAAGTGGGGGCGGCCGGTCAGCTCGGTGAACTCGCCCTCGTCCTTCCACTTCCACGTCCCGTCGGGCGCGATCAGAAGATCCAAGGCGTGGTCGAAGTGGTCGATCCCGCCTGCCCATCTCCCGGCGTCCGTCTCCAGGTTGACGTACCAGCCGACGAAGGCGCCGTCCGGATCGAAGGACCACCACACGGAGTGCCAGGCCCCGGGCCGGGTGAGCATCAGCGTGCCGTACGGCTGCCACGACGCGGGATTGAGCAGTGTCGGCATCCGCATCGCCACGTCCCTCGGGAGGTTCCGGGTCGGTGTGCCGTCGAGCGCGACGCGCCGCACCGTCGCAGAGCCGGCGGCGACCCACATCAGCAGCCCTCGGTCGTCGTCGGAGACCACCCGCCCGCACTGCAGTGCCGCGACTCTGCAGGTTCGTCGTGGCGATGGCCGCCGCTGGGGACGGCGTTGCCCGCCGTCCCCAGCGATGACGCCGTCAGTACCGGATGCAGGCCGACCGGAGGTCGGTGTAGAAGTCCCAGACGTCGGGCGAGCATTCGGGCGCGCCGAGCTGGGACGCCTTGGCGCCCATGTGGGGGAGGTGGGAGTAGGCGCCGACACCGGGCCGGTTGACGTGCAGCATGCCGGCCTGGAAGTCCTGGAGAGCCTGGAACATCAGCGACGGGCTCTGCGTGAAGATCGTGCCCGACATCCCGTACTTCACGGAGTTCGAGATGCGCATGGCGTCGTCGTAGCCGTCACAGCCGATGACGGACAGGACGGGCCCGAAGACCTCCTCCTGGGCGATCTCGCTGTCCCAGGCCACGTCGGTCAGGATCGTGGGCTCGACGAAGTATCCAGGGGTGTCGACGGTGGCCGGCCGGCCGCCGCAGGCGACCGTGGCCCCGGCGGCGATCGCGGTATCGACCGCGTCCAGGCAGGCGCGCAGCCGCTCGTCGTTGACGACGGGGCCGATGTCCGCCCAGTCCTGGTCGCCCCGGCCGACCCGCATGGCCTTCACCCGCGGAACGAGTCGCTCCAGCAGCGCCTCGCGGACGGAACGGTCGACGATGACGCGGCTGGTGGCGCTGCAGCGCTGACCGCTCTGCCCGAACGCGCCGTGCACGATCGCGTCGACGGCCGCGTCGAGGTCGGCGTCGGCGAGGACGATCAGTGCGTTCTTGCCGCCGAGTTCGAGCTGGGTGCGCATCAGACGGCCCGCGCCGGCCTTGTTGATCGCCTGTCCCACAGGCAGGGAGCCGGTGAAGGAGATACCGGCCACGCGGACGTCGGCGACCAGCGCCTCGCCCGGATCACGGTCGCCCTGCACCAGATTGAGGACGCCGGACGGCAGGCCGGCGTCGGCGAACGCCTGCACCAGCAGGGCGGAGGTCCATGGCGTCAGCGGCGACGGCTTGAGGACGGCACTACAGCCGGCCACCAGCGCCGGGGCGACCTTCCACATGGGGATGGCGACGGGGAAGTTCCACGGGGTGATCAGGCCCACGACACCGAGCGGACGCCGGAAGGTCATGGCCACGGTCCGCGGCTCCTCCGCGGGCGTGGTGACGCCGTTGATGCGGCGGGCCTCCCCGATGGTGAAGTCGAGTATGGCCAGCGAGCGTGACACCTCGCCCTTGCCCTCGGACAGGCGTTTGCCCTGCTCGCGGGTGATCGCCTCGGCGAACTCTTCGCGACGCTCCTCGATCAGCCGGCCGGCGGCGGTGAGGACCTTGGCCCGCTCGATCGGCCCGATGGCGTCCCACTCGCGCTGGGCGGCGGCGGCCGCGTCCACGGCCGCGGTGGCGTCCTTGGCATCGGACTCGGCGAACCGGCCGATGACGTCGTCGGTGTTCGCCGGGTTGAGGTTGGCCCGTACGGCGCCGGAGGAGGACGGCACCCAGCGGCCGTCAATGTGATTGAGCAGGTGGTCAGGACTCGGCTGTGCCATGTGGGAACTCCATGGGAGACGTGACGGCCCGTGGGGCCGGGAAGACCGAGAGTGCCGCACCGGACATCAGACGGCGTTCTTCGACTCCTCGAGGCCGACCAGCGTGGTGGCCACCCAGAAGGCGTCGTAGTTGTGGATGCGGGCGAGATCGCCGAACGGGCTGTCGAGCGGCTCAGGTTCGGGCAGGCGCCGGTTGATCAGGAAAGGGATCTGCAGCTCGCCCAGCGCCCCGTGGGACCGCAGCGGCGCGTCGAGACCGCTCAGGTCGTGCCAGGCCTCGAAGCGCCCGAGCGCGGTCCCGGCCTCGGCCAGGACCACGATTTCGCCGATGCGGTCGGCCGGCAGGGCGTAGCGTTCGGCGGCCTCCTCGCGGCCGTGGACCTCCTGCACACCCGCGATGTCCCTGAGCTCCGCGATCGTGGTCTCGCGGTCGGCGCGCTCCGGCAGGTAGACGCTCGCGAACGAGCCGAGAGCACCGTGGTGCACCGTGTACGGGTCGGTGATCGGCAGGATCACCCTCAGGTCGTCCGCCTCGGCATCGGCGGGGATGCCGAGGATGCGGCGGAGCTCTTCCTCGACGTAGATCACCTTGGGGAGGCCTGCGTCATCGGTCTTGGCGCTCATACCGTGGTCGGCCGTGAGCACGACGGTCGCACCGAACTCGGCCAGCCTGCCGGCGTAGTGGTCGATCTTCTCGTACAGGTCGTTGGCCGCTTCGGTGCCGGGCGCGTTCTTGTGCTGGATGTAGTCGGTGAGCGACAGGTACATCAGATCGGCGCCGCGGGTCTCCATGATCTTCACGCCGGCGGCGAGGGCGAACTCGCTGAGGTCGGCCGAGTAGACGCTCGGCAGCGGCTTGCCGACCAGGTTCAGGACGTCGTCGATGCCGTTGTCCTCGACGGTGGCCTGGTCGGCCTTCTCCGCGGAGAAGCAGATGCCGCGCCGGGACGGGGCGACGAACTCGCCGGAGCCGTCCAGCGCGGGGCCTTCCTCGACGAGGCCGGCGCCGAGCAGCCTGCGCAGCTTGTCCTTGGCGGTCACCACCACCACGTCGAGCCCGGCTTCGTTCGCTGCGGCGAAGAGCGTGGGGGCGCGCAGGAAACGCTTGTCGTTCATCAGCACCTCTTCACCGAGCTCGGTGTCGAAGATGTAGTTGCCGCTGATGCCGTGTACCTGCGGGGGCCGGCCCGTCGCGATGGACACGTTGTTCGGGTTGGTCAGGGCTGGCATGGCGCAGTGCGCGGGCCACGACGTCCCCTCGTTCTCGAGGACTTTGCTCAGCCAGGGCATCCGGCCGGCCGCCATCGCCTCGATGTGATAATCGGGCTCGCTGCCGTCGATGCAGATCACCACAACGGGGGCGGAGGGCCTGGAGTAGGTCCTGCCGTTGACTGTGAACGTCCGTGTGGTCACGCGTGCTCCTCGGTGCAAGTTCGTGGCTGATTTCTGCTGCGACCGAGACTGGCGGCGCGGGCCGTGCAGGAGGAACCCCCGTTTCGGCTATGGCGGCTATTCGGGGAAGGGGAGAATGCGGCCCGCACCGTTCTTTACGTGGGGCTTCAGCGGGCTTACCCAGGAGAACGTCAGGGCCGCCCCCTTGATGCAGTCGGCGTCCACGTCCAGGCCGATGACGCTCTCGGCCGGTATGCGGTGGGGTGGTGTGTGGCGACGGCCCAGGTCCGGCCCTGCCTACTCCGCGACCCTGAATCCGGCGCGCACGTGCCACGAGAACGCCTGGACGTCGACGCTGCACCAGTCCGTCAGCTGGGCGACGATGCTCAGTCCCCGGCCGCACTCGCCGCCGATGGCCGACATCTCCGGCCCGCCGTGCTGCGCGGCGTTGGCGGCCAGCTCACCGACGACCAGGACGAGCGAGTCGAGCCGGTCCCCGTCCACACCCCAGTCGGCAGCCAGCTTCGCGACGAAGCGGCGTGCGCTTGACACGTGGCGGAGGTGGGCGGCGAGGGCGATCTGGCCGGCTTGGGGATCGGACCAGGAAGCGTATGAGCGATCGTCATGTCGACCCTCCCACCACAAGGCGCCCCGTCTGAAGGCCGCTGAGCTGCTGGACAGCCGACACCGCCTCGTCGGCAAGCAGGAAGACCCGGCTGGCATACTCCGCCAGCAGCTCGCCCTCTGCTGTCGGCCTGATCCGCGCGCTCGACCGGTCGATCAGTGTGATCCGCAGGGACTCCTCCAGCCTTCGCACCTGGTTCGAGACCGAGGGCTGACTCATGTAGAGCTTCTGGGCGGCGGCGGAGAAGCCCTGCTGCTCGATGACTTGCATGAAGATCCACAGGCGGTGCAGGTCGAGTGTCACCGGATGACTTTGATGCTGGGCCGCTGTGCTGAGGGGCCTTCCGCCACCCACGGACGCAGCACCCTGATCGCTGTGACCGTGCCGCGTTACGCTGGGAATGCGCATTCCTGGAGCGATGAGCCCGGCGCTACGAGGCGACGAGGAGCTGACGATGGGGGAACCGCGGGTGGATACGACGTCCCAGCCGGGCATGGTGACGCTGTCCGACGTGGCGCGGGAGGCCGGGGTGTCGCTCGCCACGGCCTCGCGCTCCATCAACGGCAGCTCCCACAGGGTCAGCCAGGAACTGCGCGACAAGGTGCTGGCCGCGGCGTCGCGGCTCAACTACACGGCCAACGCACAGGCCCAGGCGATGGCGCGTGGACACACCAGCGTGGTGGGCCTGGTCGTGCACGACATCGCGGACCCGTACTTCTCCTCGATCGCGGCCGGCGTGATGCGGGCCGCCGAGGACAACCGGCTGCTGGTGACCGTCGGCAGCACCGCCCGGCGCCCGGAACGCGAGCTGGACTACATCGCGGCGCTGCGCGGGCAGCGCGGGCGGGCGGCGATCCTGGCCGGCAGCCGGGTCGACGACCCGAAGCTGCAGGAGTCGCTCGCCCGGGAGATCCAGGCCTTCGAAGCAGGAGGCGGCCGGGTTGTGGTGATCAGCCAGCAGCGGCTGCCGGTTGACACGGTCGTCATCGAGAACCGCAGCGGCGCACGGGCCCTTGCGAGCGAACTCGTCGCGCTCGGGTACCGCCGCTTCGGTGTGCTGGCAGGCCCTCGAAGTCTGCTGACCGCGCGCGACCGGCTGGAGGGATTCCGCGGCGGTCTGGCCAACGCCGGTGTCCCCGCGCCCGAGGCGGTCGTGCGCGGGGCGTTCACCCGCGACGGCGGCCACGAGGCCATGCTGGAGCTGCTGGACACCACTGAGGGTATCGAGTGCGTCTTCGCCGTCAACGATGTGATGGCGGTCGGTGCGATGGCGGCGTGCCGCGACCGCGGCCTCTCGCTGCCGGGTGACCTGGCGCTGGCGGGCTTCGACGACATCGCCACGCTCCGGGACGTCCACCCTGCGCTGACCACGGTGCGCCTGCCCCTGGAGGAGGCCGGCGCCGTCGCCCTGGAGCTGGTGCTCACCGCCGAGGAGGGGGCCGCGCCCAGGCAGCGCCGGATCAAGGGCGAGGTCGTGGTTCGGGCCAGCACCCCCGCACGGACCCGCTGACTCGCTGCCCAGTCCTCGGGTAAGCGCTTTCCCGGAGGTGTCGGCTCAGAGACGGGCAGCAACGTGGGCGAGGTGACGCTCGATCATGGTCCTGAGTGTCTGCTCGCCAGGGGTGTTCCAGATCTGCTCGTTGAAGATCTCGACCTCGATCCAGCCGGTGTAGCCGGCCGCGGTCACGTGGTCGGTCAGCGTGCCGAAGTCGATGTGACCGTCGCCGACATGGCCGCGGCCGAGCAGGGCGTCGGCGGGCAGCGGAAGCGTCCAGTCACAGACCTGGTACGAGGCGATCCGCCCGCCGGCCCCGGCACGGGCGATCTGCTCCGCCAACTGCGGATCCCACCACACGTGGTAGCTGTCGACGACGACGCCGACCTGGGAGGCCGCGTGCGGCTCGGCGAGATCCAGCGCCTGCCCGAGGGTGGAGACCACGGCCCGGTCGGCGCAGAACATCGGGTGCAGCGGCTCGATCGCCAGACGGACCCCGAAGTCACCCGCGTGCGCAGCGAGTTCGCCGATCATGTCCGCGACCCGGGCGCGCGCGCCGACCAGGTCGCGGCTGCCCCCGGGGAGGCCGCCGACCACCATCACCAGGGTGTCGGTGCCGAGTTCGGCGGCCTCCTCGATCGCCTGGAAGTTGTCGACGAGTGCGGCGCGCCGCTCATGCTCGTCGCCGGCGGTGAGGAAGCCGCCGCGACAGAGGCTGCTGACCGCGATTCCGGCGTCCCGGCAGAGCTTGGCGGAGCGCGCCAGGCCGGTCTCGGCGACCTTGTCCCGCCAGAGGCCGATCGCCGCGATGCCGGCCTCGGCGCAGCCCTTGACGGCCTCGGGCAGGCTCCACCGCTTGGTGGTGATCTGGTTCAACGACAGCCGGTTCACGCCTGCACCCCCGCCACCGCGAGGAACTGCCGCATCCGGTGGGCGGCCAGGTCCGGGTCCGGCAGTACCCCGGCGGCGTCGGCGAGCCGGAACAGTTCGACCAGGTGAGGCACCGACCGTCCGCTCTGCGCGCCGGCCACCATGGTGAAGTGGTCCTGGTGTCCGGCCAGCCAGGCCAGGAACACGATGCCGGTCTTGTAGTGGAAGGTCGGCGCGGCGAACAGGTGCCGGGCGAGCGGCAGCGTCGGTGCGAACAGAGCGTCGTACCGGTCGACGTCCCCCGCGTCCAGCGCCCGCAGGGCGGCAGCCGCAGTTGCCGCGATCGGGTCGAATACGCCCAGCAGGGCGTCGCTGTGGCCGAGTTCGTCCCCCCGGATCAGCTCGGGGTAGTTGAAGTCGTCGCCCGTGTACAGCCGTACCCCGGCCGGCAGCGCGCGCCGGAGAGCGATCTCCCGCTCGGCGTCCAGCAGCGAGACCTTGATGCCGTCGATCCGCTCGCTGTGCTCCTTGATCAGCGAGAGAACGCTCTCCGTGGCCCGGTCCAGGTCGCGGGAGCCCCAGTAACCCGCCAGCGCCGGGTCGAACATGTCGCCGAGCCAGTGCAGGATCACCGGCTGCTCGGCCTGCCGGATCAGCCGGCCGTACACCTCCAGGTAGTCCTCCGGGCCGTCGGCGAGCGAGGCAAGCGCCCGGCTGGCCATCAGGATCGGCTGCGCGCCGGCGGCCTCGACGACGGCGAGCTGCTCCTCGTACGAGGAGATCACCTGGCCGAGGCCGGTGGCGGGAGTGGTGAGCTGGTCGGTGCCGACCCCACAGGCGAGGCGGCCGCCGACGGTCCGGGCCTCGGCACCGGAGCGGATGATCAGTTCCTTGGTGGCGGCCCAGTCCAGTCCCATACCGCGCTGCGCGGTGTCCATCGCGTCTGCGATGCCGAGACCCAGCGACCAGAGGTGGTGGCGGAAGGCCAGGGTGGCGTCCCAGTCGACGGAGGCGGGCGCGCCGGGGGCGTTCTCGCCGAGCGGGTCGGCGACCACGTGGGCGGCCGCGAAGGCGAGGCGGGATGTGGGGGTGCCCGCCGACAGGTCAGGGGCGGCGGGTTCGTGCAGCCGGTACCGGCCGATGCCGGGGAGCTGGAGTTCGGTCATGGTGTCATCGCAATCGCATGGTCGTGCATGGCGGGGAGGCGGAGGGACGGGTCAGAGGGTCAGCTCGGGCACGTCCAGGCGGCGGCCCTCGCGCGCGGAGCGCAGGCCGAGCTCGGCGAGCTGCACGCCCTTGGCGCCCTCCAGGAGGTCCCACTGGTACGCCGACCCGGTGACCACGTGCTTGAGGAACAGCTCCCACTGCACCTTGAAGCCATTGTCGAACTCGGTGTTGTCCGGCATCTGCTGCCACTGCGCGCGGAACGACTCGGTGGCCGGCAGGTCGGGGTTCCAGACCGGCTTGGGGGTCGAGGCGCGGTGCTGGATACGGCAGTTGCGCAGCCCGGCGACGGCGCTGCCCTCGGTGCCGTCGACCTGGAACTCGACCAGCTCGTCCCGGTCGACCCGGACCGCCCAGGAGGAGTTGAGCTGGGCGGTGATTCCGCCCTCCAGCTCGAAGATGCCGTACGCGGCGTCGTCGGCGGTGGCCGGGTACGGACGGCCCTGCTCGTCGACGCGCTGCGGGATGTGGGTGGCGGTGTGCGCGTACACCGAGCGGACCGGGGCGATGACGCTGTCCAGCACGTACCGCCAGTGCGGGAACATGTCGAGGATCATGCCGCCGCCGTCCTCGGCACGGTAGTTCCAGGACGGGCGCTGAGCGGCCTGCCAGTCGCCCTCGAACACCCAGTAGCCGAACTCGCCGCGTACGGAGAGGATCCGGCCGAAGAAGCCGCCGTCCACCAGGCGCTTGAGCTTGAGCAGGCCGGGCAGGAACAGCTTGTCCTGGACGGCGCCGTTGGCCACCCCGGCTTCGCGGGCGAGACGGGCCAACTCCAGTGCGCCGTCGAGGGATTCGGCGGTGGGCTTCTCGGTGTAGATGTGCTTGCCGGCGGCGATGGCGGCCTTGATGGCCTGCTCGCGGGCCTGGGTGACCTGGGCGTCGAAGTAGATCTCGGCGAGCGGGTGGGCGAGTGCCTCGTCGAGCGAGGTGGTCCAGTGGGTGAGGCCGTGGCGGTCGGCGAGCTCCTTGAGCTTGTGCGCGTTGCGGCCGACCAGGATCGGCTCGGGCCACAGCACCTCGCCGCCCTCCAGGGCGAGCCCACCCTGCTCGCGGATGGCCAGGATCGAGCGCACCAGGTGCTGGCGGTAGCCCATCCGGCCGGTCACGCCGTTCATCACAATGCCGATCACTCTGCGGGACATCGGTGGTCCTCTCTTCTCTTCGGAGCCGGGGCTCTCCATTCAGTATGGAAAGCGCTTTCTTTACGTGAGACTAAGCTTCCGGCCTGGCCCAGTCAACGGCGGTGGGATTCCGGGAGCTGTCCCCGGGTCCCGACGGCATCAGCCTGCCGCGCCCGCCGCCCAGCGCAGGCCGCCCAGGAGGTGGCGGAGGAAGGCCGGGTCGGTGTAGGAGTCGTCCGCGTGACCCAGCGCCGTGTAGAAGGAGCGGCCGGCGTCGAACTCCCTGCACCACACCAGGGGGTGATCGGCGCCCATGCCGCCTCCCTCGTAGCCGGACTCGTCGATGGTGGCGAGGACGTGTACGCCGGGGCGCCGCGGGTTGCTTCGGAAGTCGTACCACTCGTCGTTCCACTCCCACCGCAGCGGCAGGTGGATCATCGCCGGATGGCTCTGGTCCTCGACCAGCACGGTGCCGGGCTGGAAGGCGGGGTGGCCGGCAAAGCGCGCGCCGAGCAGGTCGCCGTAGTACGGCCATTGGTACTCGGTGCACGCGGCGGAGTGGACGCCCATGAAGCCGCCGCCGTCCGAGATCCAGCGCCGCAGGGCTGCCTGTCCGTCCGGGGTGAGTACCTCGCCGCTGGTGGACAGGAAGACCACCGCACTGCGCCCCGCCAGGGAAGCGTCGGTGAAGACCGCAGGGTCCTCGGAGACCTCCACCGTGAAGCCGTGTGCCTCGCCCAGCTCGCGCAGAGCGGCCTTCCCGGCGGGGATGGAGTCGTGGCGGTAGCCCGTGGTGCGGGTGTAGACGAGAACGTCCGACAGGTGGCCGGTCTGGGGCATGCTGGCACTCCGAGTTCTGGCGCGCATGTTCCGCAGGTGGGTCGGCGCCGTTCAGGGCAGGGCGACAGGCCACTGCTCAAGCAGCCTGAGGCAGCTCGGCAGCCGCCCGGAAGGTCAGGCCGAAGTGGTCAGCGCCGCGCGGGTCACGGGATGGGCGAACTCCCGGCCGGCGCAGTAGCGTTCGATCTCGTTCAGGGTGCTGCGGGTGATGCGCTGGAGCTCACCGCCGAGCGAGCCGGCGATGTGCGGGGTCAGGAGCACGTTGGGCAACGAGTAGAGCGGCGATGTCGCCGGCAGCACCTCGGGGTCGGTGACGTCGAGGACGGCGTGGATGCGTCCTGACGCAGCCTCGGCGGTGAGCGCCTCGGTGTCGATGAGCGAGCCCCGCCCGGTGTTGATGAGTGTGGCGCCGTCCCGCAGGAGCGACAGTCTGCGGGCATCCATCAGATGGTAGGTCTCGGGCAGGGCCGGGGCGTGAAGCGAGACGACGTCGCAGGCAGCGAGCATCTCGTCGAGGCCGACGAGCCGGGCCCCCATCGACTGGGCCGCCGCCGGGTCGAGGTGGGGATCGGCCAGCAGGAGGTCGAAGTCGTGGGGGCGCAGCAGCTCCAGCACCCTGCGCCCCACGAGGGATGCGCCCACCACGCCGACCGTCCTGCGGTAGTTGCCGAAGCCCGGGAAGTGCGCCGACCAGTCCAGGGCGGCTCGGTGTTCGCGGTAGAGCCCGCCGATCTCCAGTACTCGCTTGTTGGCGAAGAGGACGGCGGCGACCGTGTACTCGGCGACGGGTACGGCGTTGGCGGCGGCCGCGGTGGAGACGAGGAGTCCGCGGTCCCAGCACGCGTCCGTCACATGGTGTTTGACGCTCCCCGCGGCGTGCACGACCGCCTTCAGCGCCGGCATGCGGGCCAGCACGGCGTTGTCGAGCGGCGGGCATCCCCAGGACGTGATCAGGAGTTCGACGGCTGACAGGTCCGGCACCCGGTCGAAGTCCTCGGCGAGGACGTGCGGATCGATGTCGACGTGCTGGGCCAGCCGCTGGACTGCGGCCGTCGGGAAGAGGGCGTCGCGGTGCCGGCGGCCCATGGCGAACAGGGCGTGCGGGCGGGGCTGAGTGGATGGCATGGGGATCCTCATGACGATGGCCTACTTGACGGCGCCGGCTGTCATGCCGGACTTCCAGTACCGCTGGAGCATCAGGAAGAGGACGACCAGTGGAACCACGGACACCAGCGATCCGACGATTGCCAGGAGGTAGTCCTGCGGGTGCCCCTGGGAGAGCGCGGAGGAATACCAGACGTACAAACCGAGGTTGACCGGGAAGAGGTCCTCGTCGGACAGCATCACCAAGGGCAGGAAGAAGCTGTTCCAGATCTGGGTGAACTGGAAGAGGAAGATGGTCACGAAGCCAGGCGCGAGCATGGGCAGGGCGATCCGGCGAAAGGCCTTGAACTCGCCGGCCCCGTCCATCCGGGCCGCCTCCAGGACCTCGTTGGGGACGTAGGACGCGCTGAAGACCCGGGCCAGATACACCCCGAACGGGAACACGAGGCCGGGGATGAACACGCCCCAGAAGGTGTTCACCAGACCAGCCTTGGCAGCGATCAGGTACAGCGGTATCGCCATTGCCGTTCCGGGCACCATTACGCCCAGCAGGACGAGGGAGAAGAGCTTCTCCTTGGCGGGGAAGGCCAGTTTGTCGAACGCGTACCCGGCGGCCACGCTGAACACCGTGGCCAGCAGCGCGCCGATACCGGCGTACAGGAGCGTGTTGACCGTCCAGCGCAGGTAGATACCGTTGTCGACCTCGAACAGGTATCCGAGGTTGTCGAAGAGCGCGAAGTCGTTGCCCGGTGCGAAGCCGTTCGTGGCGAAGAGGTCCTGGCGGCTCTTCGTGGACGACAGGACCAGCCAGAGCATCGGCAGAAGTGTGTAGAGGGCGGCGAGACCCAGCATCGCGGTCACGCCGGCCTTGGACAGCAGGACCGACGGACGCTTTCCGGGGCTGTGCCGGGCCGGCCTGCCCTCGCTCTTCCGCTCCGGGGCCGCAGCGGGCGCCGGGACAATGCGTGTCGTGGACTTGGTCACGGCTTGCTCCTGCTGCGCGAAAAACGGGTGACGAGGAATGACAGCACTGCGGCGAACAGCGCGATGAGCAGCGAGGCGGCTGCGGCCAGGCCGAAGTCGTTGTGCGTGAAGGCGGCGGTCTGGACGAACATGTTGGGCGTCCAGCTGCTGCCGATCGCGCTGGACGCGCTGTAGATGACCTTCGGCTCCGTGAAGAGCTGGACCGATCCGATCACGGTGAACAGCACAGCCAGAGCGATGGCCGGGCGGATCATCGGCACCTTGATCGACAGGGCGGTACGGATACCGCCCGCACCGTCGATCTTCGCCGCGTCCAGGGTCTCGCCCGGCACCGCCTGGAGCGCGGCGTAGAAGATGACCATGTTGTACCCGATCCACTCCCAGACGGCGATGTTCGCCGCGGAGAACACCGCGTTGTCCGCCGACAAGAAGCTGATCTCGAGGCCGCCGGAGCTGAGAAAGTCGATCACCGGGCTCAGCCCCGGCGTGTACAGGTAGACCCAGATGAGCGCCGCGATCAGACCGGGCACCGCGTGCGGGAGGAACAGGGCCAGCTGGAAGAAGGTCCGTGCCTTGGCCAGTGCCGAGTCCAGCAGCAGGGCGAGGACGAGCGCGCCGCCGATCATCACCGGGATATAGACCGCGACGTACGCGGCGATGGTGAGGAATCCGTCACGGAACGCTGGGTCCGACAACGCGCGTATGTAGTTGTCCAGTCCGGCGAAGACCTCTTCAGTGCCACCGAAGCCGAGGCCGGAGGTGCGGGTGGTGAACAGACTCATCCAGCCCGCGTAGATCAGCGGGGCGAGGGTGACGGCGGCGAAGAGGCCGAAGAACGGTGCCAGGAGCAGCGCGGCGGTACGGCGCTGGGCGCGGGCTGACGGGCTTGTCATACCGGGCCTTTCTCGATGAGAGCGGGAAGGAGCGGGGGGATGAGCCCGATACCGGCCCCGCCCGGCGGGGCGCGGCGGGGCGGGCATCGGCTCACCAGGGGTTCGCGTGCTACGGGGCGAGCTTCATCCCGCGCCGCTCCATGTCCTCGGCGGTGGCCTTCTGCGCGCCGGTCAGGACGTCGACGAGCTTCACCTTGCCCTGGGCGACCTTCGGAAGCTGGTCGACGATGGCCGTGTTCGTGCTTCCCATGACGGGGCCCCACGTCCAGCTGGGCACGACCGCGTCGTAGGACTTGCTGCCCACGCCGTACACGTCCTGGCCGCCGAAGTACTCAGTGGAGAAAGCGGACTTGGTGACCGGTACGAGCTTGGGGTCGGCGGGGAACATGCTGCTCGTACCGGAGGAAACCCACGCCTTCATGCCTTCGGGGTCAGTGGTGATCCACTTGATGAACTCCGCTGCGGCGCCGCCGTTCTTGGCGCCCTTCGGGATGACGAAGGACGAGCCGCCGTACATGGCGGAGGCCGGCTTGCCGTCCCAGGTCGGGACCGGGGCCACCGACCACTTGCCTGCCTGGTCGGCCACGGTCGCCTGCTGGGCTCCCGCGCACCAGCTCGCGCAGACGTAGGCAACGGTCCGGTTCTGCTGCACGCTCGTCCAGAACGGGTCGAGCGAGCTCAGCGAGTGGACGAGGTCCTGCTGGGCGAGGTCGCCCCAGTAGTCGGCCACCTTCCGGGAGGGAGCGTCGTCGAGCGATACCTTCCAGGCGTCCTTCTCCGTGCCGAACCACTTCCCTCCGGCCTGCCAGGCAAGGGCCGTCAGCAGTCCCGGGTTGTCGGTGTACAGGACCCCGCCGCGGGCCTTCGGGTCGGCCTTCTTCACCTGCCCGGTCATGTTCCGGTACTCGTCCCACGTCTTCGGGACGTCGATCTTGTTCGTCTTGAAGAAGTCGTTGCGGTAGTACAGCATCAGCGGCGCGGCGTCGCGGGGAACGCCCCACGTCTGGCCACCCAGCTCGACCAGCTGCCGTGTCGACTTCGGGAAGTGGTCCTTGACCAGGGGGCCGAGCTTGTCGCCCAGGTCCTCCAGCTTGCCCTGCGTGGCGAACTCCGGCAGGTGGGGGTACTCGACCACCGCGGCATCCGGGACGGTACCGGCCTTCACGGCGTTCGTGAGCTTGGAGTAGTACTCCTGGCCCGAGGGTACGGCCTCGAAGGTCACCTTGATGTCCGGGTGGGTCCGGTTGAAGGCCTCCGCCACCTTGTCGGAGCCCTTGAGGAAGGACCAGAAGGTGACCTCTCCGGTCTTCTCCGCCGCGGGTGCCCCACTCTCCGAGCCTCCACATCCCGTGGCGAGAAGGCCGAGTGCCGCGACGGAGCAGACCAGTGCTGTCACGCGTCTACGAATCATGATGTGCCACCGATCGTTCGCTTGGGTGTCACCGCAATCATTCGTTACATACGACAGCCAGTCAATGCATTCGCTTTCGTTTTTTGGAAAACGAAGCCACATGGCATCACATGATCAGGCGCCGGCTCGGCGGTCGGCGCCACAGGACGCACGCACCCGCAGTTCCGGGCGGAGCAGGATCTCGGCCAGCGGCGTGGAAGGGTCGGACAGCCGGCGTACCGCCAGGTCCAGGGCCCACGACCCCACCGCCTGCTTGGGGGGCGCCACCGCGGTGAGGGGGACGTCGCTCAGCTCGGCGACCTCGTCGTCGTAGGTGACCAGGGCCAGATCCTCCGGCACGCGCACTCCCCGTGCGCGCAGGATGCCGACGAGGGCGATGGCATCGATGTCGTTGTGCACCAGCGCTGCCCGGAACTCACCGGCTTCCACGGCCCGGACCACCTCTTCGAAACGCGCGTCGGCCGGAGCCGCATCACCGGTGGTGCTGATGCGGTACTCCGGCCCCGGCGTCAGCCCCATGGCCGCTACGGCGTCGGCATAACCGGCGCTGAGGAGAGCCGTGTTGGGGCTCTCGGCCCTGGCGACGAGGGCCACTCTGTCGTGCCCGAGCCCGGCAAGGTGACGTACCGCCAGCGCCGCACCGTAGGCGTGGTCGGAGGCCACCTGCTCCAGGCGACCGCCCCGTATCCCCGCCCGGCGCTCCACCAGGACGGCAGGTACCTCAAGGCTGCTCAACCACTGCTCGGCCTCGTCCACCGGGCGCAGGCCCGGGTGCAGCATCAACAACAGGCTGTCGATGCCGCCGGCCATGAGCTGGCGGACCTGCTCCTGGTTCTCCGACAGCGACTCACCGGAGACGGCCAGCACGACACGGACACCGCGTGAGCGGGCCGCGTTCTGGACGCCGCGGATCACCTCCGCGTAGTAGTAGCCGCCCGGAGGCACCACCAGCCCGATGGCGTACCGCTCCGCCGCGGGCGGCACGGCGGGGACAGGAGCCTCGGCCGGGGAGGTATCGGCCGAGGCCAGGGCCCTGGCGCCGCCGTGCACACGGGTCAGCAGCCCCCGGCCGGCCAGCTCCCGTACGTCCTGGCGCAAGGTGACGGCGGAGACGCCCATCTCCGCCGCCAGTTCCTTCACTGTGATCGAACCCTGTCGCTCCACAGCACGCAGGATCGCTTCCCGCCGCTCGTCAGCCAACACCTTCAGTCCCCTCTCGATAACGAGTGAGCCATACTCCTTCACTCGACAACCGAAAGATATCAATCAAAGGTCAACATCGGCCCGGACCGGCGGATTTCATGGACAGCCGCAGTTCAGTGCGACGGCCGGTCGTCAACTGCGACGAGGTTGTGGCCGCGGAGCGTGTAGATCAGGCCCTCGTGGACGTTGACATGCGGGCCGCTGTACCAGGCACCGTTGATGCCGGCGACGACGGTGCTGACGGCGAACGTCTTCGGGTGGAAGCGGAAGAGCGTGGTGTCCGAGACGCCGTAGACCACGCCGCGGTTGGTGACCAGGGCGGCGAAGCCCTTGCTGACGCTGCTCACGTCAGCGGTGTGCACCACCTTCCGGGTCCTCAGGTCGATGACGAACAACCCGCCCTTCGTGGTGAGCCCGTAGAGGCTTCGGCCCTGCACCGCCAGGGCCGCCACACCCGCCACCTGCTTCGTATCGACGCGCCACTGTTCCGTGCCGGTGACCGGATCGACAGCGACGACAGTGGCGCGCGGTCCCGTCTTGGAGGCGTTGTCGCCGCCCAGGTAGGCGACGCCGTCCCGGTTGGCCACCGCGCGGACGAGCTGGACGTCGTCAATCGGATTGACGTAGGAGGCCGACTTCCCGGTGCTGGGGGAGTACGTCCACAGGGCGCCGCCGCCCTCGGTGTCGGACTGCACACCGACGAGGAGCAGCTCGTTGAGCGGGTCCCACGAGGTGTCCAGCGGCCGGTTCTGCTCGCTGGGGAAGCTCGCGGCCTGATGCGGTTGCTGTCGCCCGGAAGGGTCGTACCGCCAGATGCCCTGCGAGCTGTACTGGCCGGTGTACAGGACGCCTTCGATCACTTCGGCATCCTTGGCCTCACCGGGCGCCCGCAGGTTCACGACCTCGCCGGTCTGCAGGTTGCGCCGGGAGATGGCGCCATTGCCGCCGAGATAGACGTACCCGCGGCCGGCGGCGATGCCCATGCCTGCTTGCGGACTGGCCTTCGCGCCTGCCTCTTGCAGATCGGTGACCACCGACGTTTTGGCCGACACATCGATCTCGGCGACGAAGCCGTAGCCCGAGACGACCGTCAGTTGCCCGTCGACGTGGTCCACGCCCCAGATCTCCCCGAGGTCCGGTCCGCTGAACTCCACGGGGGAGATCGTCTTGTCCGCCTTCGAGTAGGCGTTCACTCCCGACGCGGAGGCGAAGTAGAACCGCTCCTCGTCGGCGGCGAACGTCTTGACGACCTTGCCCTGTGTGGGCGCCACGGTGTACGAGGAGAGGTCCTTCAGGTCCATCACGGCCAAGTTCGCGGGAGCGACTCCGCCCGAAGTGCCGGCGATCAGGTGACCGCCCACGACAGCGAGTTCCCGAATTTCGGTGTCCTTCTCCAGCTCCTTGGGCACGACCGAAGTGAACGTGCGGGCCTGTCGGTCATAGGCGAACAGAGATGCCTTGCTCGCGCCGCTCCCGCCGGAAAGGATGCTGCCCGCCCCGAAGAAGACGGTCGTCTCCGTGGCCGCGAGTGCCCGGGACAGGGTCGCCTTGGGGTCGGGGACGCCCAGGTTGGTGACAGCACCGGTGGCCGGGTCGTACTGCCACAGCGCGGGCGCCTTCCCCGGGATGCCGCCCACGGCGTACACCGTACCGTCGGGGGCGATTGCCAGTTTGCGGATGTCGCGGTCCTCGGTCCTGCCGATGCCTACGGCAGGCTTGTCCGGCGTCTTCAAGTCCCACCGGTAGAGATTCGGCTTGCCTTGGTCCCCCTTGAGCAGGACGCCGATATAGAGGTACTGACCGGTGGGGTCCACCGCGAGCGCCTGGATGGAGGGCTCGGGCGCTGCGTCGAGCTGGGTGGAGGCCACCACCTTCCGGCTCGGCAGATGGAACGCGATCACGCTGGACGGCTTCATGTTGCGTGACCCGATGTAAACGGTGTCGCCGACCCGCAACCCGCTCATCAGCGAGAACTGGACCAGGCCCGGTCCCAGATCGGTCACCGCGGTCATGGGCGGCCCACCGGCTGCCGCACCGGCCTGGGTGGCAAGGAGGGATCCGGCGGCTGTCGCCAGCCCGAGCGCACCACCTGCCTGGAGCACTCGGCGCCTGCTGAGGAAAGGAGAGTCGTTCATCTGTACTCCACGAGGTATTGAGCTGCGGATTCACGTCAGGACAGGTCGAGAATGCGGATGTCATCGTGCTGAACGATCCGCGTGGGTACGTCACCGTTCTCGAGCGATTGCGAGGGACGGTAAAGGCCCCACTTGAGGTAGCCGTGGTCGGCCGGATTCACCGGCTGATAGGTGGGCACGTTCTCGTACGAGACGGCCGGCTTGTAGCCGGACTGCCCCGGAAGCTTCACGGAGACCTTGAAATGGCCCGTCTCGTCGGTGGTCCAGCGCGCATCCACGCGGAAGTTCATCCACTGGTTGACGAGGGGCCGGAAGTCCGCCACAACTGCCGTCTGCCGGTTCAGGTGCGGAGACCTGAACGCCACCTCATTGCGCTTCGTCATGAGGTAGAACGCCGGGACATTGCCACCTCCGTACTTGCCCTGGAAGATGATGTCGCCCGCGGCGCTGTCACCCGGCTCGTGCGCCTGCCAGTCCTTCAGCAGGACACTGAACTCGTAGCGGTGCACGTCACCCACGTCGAAGCGCCCGGATTCGAGCAGGTCCGTCGCGCTCTCGCTGCGCGGTGCGCCGTCGGACTCGTATGCCGCATCGCCGAGCGTCACCTTGTGCTGGACCGCGTACGAGCAGCCCCCAGGCCCACGCTGCACGACGCCGGAAGCGTCCGGCGCTGTCGCGTGCGTAGTGGTCAGGCCGTCCACTCCCGAGTCCAGGGTTCCGCTCTCGTAATCCACCCGCAGTTTCTCTGCGGCGGCCTGCGCGGCGACCGGGCTGAGGCGCGAGGTCACCTCCGGATCAGCTTCCGGGGACTGGGGCAGCAGGACGGGAACCAGCAGCGCCCCCGCGCAGAAGGAGGTCGATACCTTGCGAAGCTTGATCATTTCACTCCTCGGGACGCTCAGCACAATCACACGATGCGGCCGTAACCTCTCACGGTAAAGCGATATCACTTGAACCCGCATCGAGGACGTCCGCGTGCGCTGCATGCTGACACGGAGCCGAAGGATACCGAAAGACTAGTGGCAAAAGATTGTTTGATCCAAGGCTGAAAGGTGCTATCGCCATGCTTTCATTGCACGTGTTGGCCCTGCAGCCATCGAACCTGAACCTCCACGCAGCCCACTTGGCGTCGTCGTTCGATGGAAAGTGATGCCGAGTGACGCAATGCGGGGACCCGCAGCTGCCGCAGCTCCGTCAGAAGGCTGAGTCTCCGTAGCGGGTGGCAATCGCGGCGGCGCGGTTGCGCAGGGAGGTGCGCAACGACTGCGGGGCCAGGGCTTCCGCGTCCGTGCTGAGCTGCCACAGCGCCCATTCGGCGTGTCGGGAATCCTGGAAGGTCACCTCCAGCCGCAGCCAGCCGTCTGCGTCGGGTTCTTCTGCGCGGACGGCCAGCGCGGTGTCCAGCAGGTCCTCCCGCCGCGCCGGGTTCACCCGTACCAGCACGGTGATGTGGTCGCCGCCGGAGAGAAACTGCGCGGAGCGTTCCCGCCAGATCCGGTCCAGATCGACCCGGTCTGGTCGCTGTGCCGTTTCGGGGAGTTCCTCGGCGGCCAACATCCGCGACAGCCGGTAGGTGCGGTCCGCGCCAGATCTCGTGGCCAGCAAGTAGGCCCGGTCGCGTACGGTGACCAGGCCGATCGGGTCCACCGTGCGCCACTGTGGTGTCCGGCCTGTGGCCGCGTAGTGGATGCGCAGCTTGTGTCCGGCGAGCACCGCTCGCCTGACCTCGATCATTGTGGTGTCGGGTACCTCCTCAGTGACCAGCCGGCGTGAGAGTAGGTCGGTCTCCGGGTCGACGAGAAATCGCTGGGCCGCGTCGCTCGCGGTGGCCCGGTGGCTTTCGGGCAGCGCGTCGACCACCTTCCGCATGGCCGAAGCGAGCGCCGAGCCGAGGCCGAATACCTGCTCGCCGCGCCCCGATCCGGCGGTAAGCAACGCGAGGGCCTCGTCGTGGTTCAGTCCGGTGAGCTCGGTCTGGAAACCGGGCAACAACGCGAAACCGCCGTGCCGGCCGCGTTCTGCGTAGACCGGGACGCCGGCCGCGGACAGTGCCTCGATGTCGCGCAGCACGGTGCGGGTGGATACCTCCAGCTCGCGGGCCAGCGTGTCCGCAGTCAGCCGACCGCGCTGACGCAGCAGCAGCACCAGCGAGACCAACCGGTCGGCGCGCATACGAGAACTCTATCGAAATACATGACTAAGGATGTCGTGATTTGTTGCGAGGCTCGTCAACACGACGTCGAAGCCGGCGGCTACCGAGCCGATGGCCGTACGTACTCCCCATGAATCGAATGGAGCTGATGTGGCAGTGGAACGAACGGCGGTCAACCCGGTGACGTGGTCGGTGGAGATGGGATTCAACCAGGGTGAGGTCGTCTCCGGGCACACAAGGACCCTGTACATCTCGGGGCAGACCGCGATGAGCGGCGACGGCAAGCCCCAGCATGACGGTGATATGGCGGCGCAGTTGACGCTGAGCATCGACAACCTGGAGGCCGTGCTCCGCGAGGCCGGCATGTCTCTCGCGAACCTCGTCCGGTTCAACGTCTACACGACCGACGTCGATCTGCTCTTCCAGCACTACGGCGTGCTGGCGGCGCGGTTGGGTGCCGCCGGGGTGGCGCCGACCTCCACGATGCTCGGGGTGACGCGACTGGCGATTCCCGGCCAGATGGTCGAGCTTGAGGGAACCGCCGTCGCGTGATGCGACCTCGCCGCCTCTGCTACTCGTGCCGGTTGAACCGGCACGAGTAGCAGGCAGATGGGTGATCTCCGGTGCTCAGAATGGTGACAATCGGCGTCTATGGTTTCGACGGCGAGTCCTTCCTGCAACGACTGCTGCACGCAGAGGTCCGCCTGCTGCTCGACGTACGTCAGCGCCGCGGTGTCCGCGGACCCGAGTACGCCTGGGCGAACTCACTCCGGCTGCAGGCGGCCCTCGCCCACGCCCGGATCGCCTACGAGCACCATCCAGAGCTCGCCCCAACCACCGAGCTACGCCGGCTCCAGTACGCCGAGGACGATCGCCAAGGGGTCGGCAAGCGCTCGCGCCGCGAACTCGCTACCGAATACACCCGCCGCTACACCGCCGAGATCCTCGACAGCGCCGACCTCACGCCGGTCGTGTCGGCGCTGTCGAGTGGTGGGGTCGCAGCGCTGTTCTGTGTCGAGCGCGACCCCGAGGCTTGCCACCGCTCGTTGATCGCCCAGCGATTGGCCGAGCAGCACGGCGTCACGATCGAGCACCTGCGCCCGTGGTGATGGACGACGCGCAGACACGCCGAGGAGCTGGTCGAGCGCAGGCCGGCCCCGGCCGAACCGCGCAACGACGGCCGTCAGACGCCCTACCGCGGGCATCCCGTACTACTTCACGCTGTGGCGCGAGGACGGGCTCGACCAGCGGATCCAGGAACTGGTGCGCTGTCAGGTGCGGGAGAGGCCCGCCGATCAGAGGACCCGGCCCTCGTGGTCATCGACACGCGCGGCTGCCTCCGTCCCGGAGGGTGCGGGCTCGGTCCGCGAGTCTTGATCGCTGCCGAGCCTGCTGGTTAGGTTGGCCGGCATGACTGAGCTCGGACCCGGCGCCTGGCCACCTGCCCCGATCAGGACCGGGCGGCTCGTGCTCCGCGAGCCCGAGGCCCGGGACCGTGCGGCGTTTATCGCGCTGTTCGCCTCGCCAGAGGTGGGCACCTACATCGGTGGCCCTCGACCGCGTGATGAGCTCGAGCGCGCGGTGCCTGAAGTGCCCGGGCGCCGCCCTGGCCTTTTCGTGATCGATCTCGACGGAGCGATGATCGGCATGATCACGCTCGATCGGCGCGACGCAGAGCGTCCGGGGCACGTCCGTCCGGATGCCGGGGAGGCCGAGCTCGGTTACATGTTCCTGCCGGAGGCGTGGGGATGCGGGTACGCCGCCGAGGCGTGCGCAGCGGCACTCGACTGGTTCGCCGGCGCGTTTCCCAGCGAGCCGGTGGTGCTCTGTACCCAGTCCGCCAACGACCGCTCGATGCGCCTCGCGGCGAAGCTGGGGTTCGCCGAGGTGGAGCGGTTCGAGGAGTACGGCAGCGAGCAGTGGTTCGGCGTGTGGTCCTCGGTCACGCCGTCCGGTTGAGCTCGTGCTCGACAGCGCGGCTCCACGAAGCCACCGATCGGTTGTCGGCGGGCCCGTACCGACGCGGGCGGCCCGGCCCCCTGCGGGATGGGCTGGAGAAGACGGCCCCTTGTCCTATGGCGACTCGGTACTCGATGGCCGGCGCTCGGCCTTGAAGCCTGTGACAACCACCGTGATGAGGCAGAAGGCGATGACGGTCTCGGCCCAGAGGAAGGCCATGTAGTCCAGGAGGCAGCCGATCGGCGGCGTGCCGGGGGCGGCGTTCCGGAAGGCCGCCAGGGCGAAGAGCGTGGCGGCCATCCAGCCGAGGGCGGGCCACGTCAGCCCCTTCCGTCGCGTGACCAGGAACCACCCTCCGATGAGCACGGAGACGGCGAGTGCCCACATGGCGACCATCATGAAGACGGCGAAGACGAGCACGCTGTTGGAACGCTCCAGACCGACGTCGAAGACCGCCACGTCGTTGACCTGCGAGGCGTCCACGGCGGCCGAGAAGAGAACGTCGTGGTTGACCAGGGTCATGCGGACCGGGACCGTCTCGCCTCCTTGGCTCGCACTGAACTCGATCGCGGCATCCTAGGCGTCGAACGGGTAGTCCGTGATCGAGCCGTTCGCCAGGGTGACGGGCAGGTCCATGGTCGCGATGCGGCTGTGGGCCTTGAAGGTCAGGTCGCCGCGGGTGGAGGTCGACGTCTGGAGTGTGAGGTCCTCGGTCGGCGACGCGCCGCCGGCCTCGGCCAGCTCTCCCCGCGGGATGACCAGGACGCGAAGGACCAGCTCCCGGCCGGCGGCGTCGACGCGCTGGATCGACGCGTCGACGTCCACCCGGTCGGGAGCTTCACTGCCTGTGCGGTGCACCGTGTCCAGGGCTTGGCGCTCCCCGAACTGGAGCCAGATTCCCAAGGCGACGGCCGCCACGATCGCGAAGCAAGCCAGCCCCGTCGGGAGCAGTCTGCTCCGGATCGGCCTGTGGCGTGGGGTCCTGGACACGACGGCTCCTCGGTTCGTGGCTACTCGACCGGCTCGCCGGGCTGGTCGTGGGTGGCGCAGTGGATACCGCCGCCGCCGGTGGCGATGGTGTCGATGCTGACCGGCACGATGTCCCGCTTGGGGAAGTGCTCCTGAAGGATCCCCCGAGCGCGGTCGTCGGCCTTCCTGTCCCCGAACTTGGGCATGAACACCGAGTCGTTGGCGATGTAGAAGTTGGCGTAGGTGGACAGGAAGTCGTCGCTGTAACCGGAGATCCGGTCGGGGTCGGGCTGGGGAAGGTCGATGACCTCGAAGCTGCGGCCTTGCGCGTCGGTCGCCTCGCTCAGTACGGACATCGCCTGATCGGACGAGCGCGACCAGGAGTCGGCGGGGGTTCCCGGGAACGCCCGGTCCAGAAGGATCACTCCGGGTTCGGTGAACCGTACGAGGCTGTCGACGTGCGCGTCGGTGATGTCCTCGCCGCGCACCCCCTTCAGCCAGATCACCTTCTCCATGCCCAGGAGCTGCTTCAGCTCGGCCTCGATCGCGTCGCGGCTCTTGCCCCGGTTGCGGTTGTCGTTGACGATCGAGCTCTCAGTGATCAGGAGAGTCCCCTCGCCGTCCGTCTCGAAGGAGCCGCCCTCGGCGACGAGCGGTGCCTGGACGCGGGGGATCTTGTACTTCGACAGCAGGTTCCGGCCGACCTGGGCATCGTTCGTGTGAACCTGCTTGTTGCCCCAGCCGTTGAAATTGACATCGACGCCGACGACTTCCCCGTCCTCCTCGACGAACACGGGGACGGTGTCACGGGCCCACAGGTCGTCGACGGCCAGGGGGATGACCTCGACATCCGAACCGCACGCCTTCTGGGCTGCGGCCTGCTGGTCCGGCCTGGCCATCATCACGACGTACTCGTACTCGGCGATGGCCCGTGCGATGCGCGCGATGTCCTGCCGCACGTAGGGGAGGTCCTCCCCCCAGACCGATTCCAGTGCGGGCCACGACATGAAGGTGCGGGCGTGGCTCTCCCACTCGGCTCCCAGTCGGAGGCCCGGCTTCGCTTCCGTGGCCGGGCCGGTGGTCGGTGCCGCACCTGACGGGCCGCTTTCGGTGGGGCCGCACGCGGAGGCGCCGAGGGTGAGCACGCCGAGTCCGGCGAGCATACGCAGCGCTGTGCGACGGGAGGGGCGGAGGTCGGACATGGGGGGCTCCGATCGTGAGTGCGCAGGACAGCGATCCAGCGGCGAAAGCATCCTGGGAGGCCAGGAGTGCAGATTGCGCAGCTCGAGACCCGTTATGACCAGGGTGCGCGCCCTGATTGCGAAACGCTGTGCTGCGTGGGTGGGTGCGACCTTCGTGCCGCCACTCTGGCATTGACTGAAAATTTAGTCAATTGTGGATCGCGTGCCGTCCGCGGAGCCGGCTGCCGGGCGCTGTGTACCCGCCGCCCGGTGTCAGCGGCCCAGTCGCTCGATCTCCACGGAGACCGCTTCCCGCATCAGCTCGCGCGCGTGAGTCAGGGGCAGGGTGCCGCTCAGCCAGCGCGTGCTGAGTCCCTCCAGGAGGGCGGTCAGCCGCTCGGCGGACGCCGTGAGAGCTGGTGCGGGAGCTGTCGGCCGGATCCCGCCCAGGAGGTCCGCGACATCGTGAATCCAGTTCAGGCTGGCTCTGGCCAGGTCTTCGCGCAGCTCGGGGTCGAAGATCGCGCTGGCTCGCAGCTCGCCCCACGCCGTGCTGTTCTCGCGGACTTCGGGAAGGTCCTGGAATTCCAGGAGGAGGGACTGCTCCAGCTCCTGCCGGGCGTCGTACGGTCCGGCGGCGCCGTTCCCGTCGGACGTGTACCGCTCGGCCCGGTCGCTGATGAACTCCAGGGTGTGGTGCAGGATGCCGGCCCGGTCCTTGAAGTGGTAGTAGATCAGCGCAGTGGACACCCCGGCTTCGCCCGCCAACTCCTCCACCCGCAGCCCGCGGACTCCCCGCCGGGCTATGACTCGGGCGGCGCCTTCCAAGATTGCCTTTCGGCGGTCCGTCGCCACGTGATCCTCTCCTAGTGGTCTGCACCAACCAGTGTCTCACATTGACTGAATCTTTAGTTAGAGGCACCATGCGCGAGTCAGGTCAGTCCATATCGCCGAAAGAGCCACCGTATGTCCGCTCAGCTTCCTGGTGTGCAGCCCGCTCACGCGGCCCTGTCGGCCGACGACCCTCGCGAGATCGGCGGTTACCGCCTCCACGCCCGGCTGGGCTCTGGTGGCATGGGTGTGGTGTACCTGGCCTACACCCCCGGCGGTCGTCCGATCGCGCTGAAGGCGGTACGGGAGGAGTTCGCGGGAGACCCCGAGTTCCGCCAGCGCTTCGCCCAGGAAGTGGCCAGCGCCCAGCGCATCCATGGCCTGTTCACCGCTCAGGTGGTCGCCTCCGGTGTGGACGCTCCGACCCCGTGGCTTGCCACCGCCTACGTCCCCGGTCCCTCCCTGCAGCAGGTGGTCCAGCGCCACGGTCCGCTCCCGGTGCGCACGGTTCTGCTCCTCGTGGCCGGCATCGCCGAGGCGCTCCAGGCGATCCACCGTGCCGGCGTCGTCCACCGCGACCTCAAGCCCGCCAATGTGCTGATCGCCGAAGACGGCCCCCGCGTGATCGATTTCGGTATCGCACGTGCGGCCGACGCCGTCGCGCTGACCGGGACGGGCCTGCAGATCGGTACCGCAGCGTTCATGGCTCCTGAGCAGGCGATGGGCCTGCCGGTGTCGCCGGCCACCGATGTCTTCGCTCTCGGCGCGCTCATCGCGTACGTGGCCGGCGGCGAAGCCCCCTTCGGGCCGGGGCCGGCATCATCGGCGTTGTACCGGGTGGTGCATGAGCATCCCGACCTCGGCCAAGTACCGCACGACCTGCGGGATCTGCTGGCGTGGTGTCTGGCCAAGCGGCCGGAGGACCGCCCCACGACGGCCGATCTGATCGCGGCCGTTCACGCTCATCCCCTGGTGGGACCCCGTCCGGAGTTCTCCGAGGGCTGGCTGCCCCAGCAGGTCAGCAGCGAGGTGGCGGGACACGCCGGCCGGCCGGCGCCGGTCCACGCGCAACCCACCCTCGCGGCCCCGGCCGTTCCCCATCCGCACCCCAGGACCGACGCCCGGATCGCTTCTTCCTCGCGTCGCCCACGCACGGGCAAGCGCCGCCTGCCCATGACGGCCCTGGCCGCGGCCCTCGTGCTGGCAGGAGCCGCCTTCTACTACCTTGACTCCCCGCCACAGGCGAAGGACTCGGCCAAGGCTCCGGGCGGCGCCTCCGCCACACCGTCCCCCCCGGCCACCTATGTACCTGGCAACAAGAGCGTCGAGCTGACCTCCCCCGATACCACCTACGAGTTCGATCTGAAGGAGGGGAAGGTCGTTCCCGCGGATACGGCCACCTGGTATCTGGCGCGCAGCCAGAAGGAGTTCGTCCTTCCCGAGGACAGTGACGCCTTCGTCGCCGCCGGGGACGAGCTCAGTCCTGCCGACTGCGTTCGGGGTATCGACACACAGCCGGTCACCGCTCTCGCCTTCGCCGACCTGGCCGACGAGCGTCCCTTCTGCGTACGTAGCTCCGACGGGCAGGACATCGCCATTGTCTGGCTGATCGCAGCAGAAGCCGATGGCGGGCCCGTCACCGCGGCAATCGATCACTATCGCAGGAGCCGGTAGGTGTCCCCCGAAGGCGGGAGGACGACCGTGAGCGCAAGAATGCCGATGCGGCTGTCGCCGCCTGTGTTCCCGTGGAGATGATTGATGAGAACTTCAGTGCGTCCTCTGGCGTGAGCGCAACGTCATATCCCCTGTTCAAAGGCGATGCAATGACCTCCTGACGCTCGCTTGTGCGGGCACTTCCCGAGTTCGCGGTGGGGTGGGATGGACATTCTAGGCCGAGAGTATTGACTGAATTTTCAGTCCACGTGAGTATGTGCGGAACACCCGCCTCCCGTTCCTTACGAGGAGTCCCCATGGACACGCCCATGACGTCCCGACGCCGACTGCTCCAGCTCGGCGCGGTAGCTCTGCCGCTCGCGGCCCTCGGGTCGGCCTTGCCTGCCGTTGCCGGCGCCGCCACCAGCCCGTCGGGCGCCACGCTGCGGATGCCCGCGGAGACCGACCGCCACGTACGCACCTTCATGGCCTGGCCGGCGCTGTCGTCGATCTGGTCCACCCAGCTCGGAGCGGTCCAGGACGACATCGGACGGGTCGCCGACGTGATCTCCCGCTACGAGCCGGTCGTGATGCTGGCCCGACCTGGGCAGGCCGCCGATGCCCGCTACGTCTGCGGAGCCGGGGCCTATTACGGCATCGACGTCGTCGAGATCGCCAACGATGACCTGTGGATACGGGACTTCGGCCCCACCTTCGTGGTCGCCCCCGGCGCCATCGCCGGTGTGGACACCAACTTCAACGGCTGGGGCAAGACCGGCACTCCCTACTACCAGCCCTTCTCCAAAGACGCCGCGGCGGCCGCGACCCTCCTCACCCGGTACGGAGTCGACCGGATCCAGGCTTCGTTCGTGGGCGAGGGCGGGTCGCTGGAGACGGACGGCCAGGGCACCTTGCTCGCCACGGTCAGCTCGCTGGTGAACAGCAACCGCAACCCGGGGATGACCCAGGACCAGGTGGAGCAGGCACTGAAGTCGGCCCTCGGCATGGACAAGGTCATCTGGGTCCCGGGCCTGGCCGGACAGGACATCACCGACTGCCACATCGACTGCCTCGCGAGGTTCGTCGCGCCCGGGCAGGTCATCCTCGACAAGCCCGGACCCGGCACGAGCAGCAAGTGGGTCGCGGTCTACAACGAGACCAAGAAGGCACTGCAGAGCGCCACCGACGCCCAGGGACGCCGACTGACCATCACCGAGCTTCCCGGACCCGACCGGCGCTACATCCGGGGAAGGGGCACGGACTTCCTGTCCAGCTACACCAACTACTACACCGTGAACGGTGCGGTGCTGATGCCCCAGTTCGGCGACAGCTACGCCGACGGCATCGCCTACAGGATCCTGCAGGCCAAGTACCCCGGCCACGACATCGTCCAGGTCCGCATCGACAACATCGCCAGTGGTGGCGGCGGCATCCACTGCGCCACGCAGTCGCAGCCGGTCGTTCCGCCGGCAGCCTGACCCGGCGACTCCGGCTGACGCGGACACCGGCAGGCCCGCCTGCGGCGGTAGGGGCCTGCTCCGGGGTTCGACCCCGGCCCCCCATGCCGCTGGTCAGGGCCGTGATTCCACGGTGGGGGAGGGCCCGGTAAGGTTCGGGCCATGGCGTCTCGCAGCACTCAGATCCTCGAAGCTGCCGCCCGGGTGATCGCCCGGCGCGGGGTCCGTGGCCTGCGCGTGGAGGAGCTGGCCGCCGAGGCGGGCGTGTCCACCGCGCTCATCTACTACCACTTCAAGGACCGCACCGGGATCCTGCGCCAGACGCTGGAGTTCATCAACGACCGCGCCGAGCGCTACACGACCCACCGCAGTCCGGACGCCGAACCGCTCAGCCCGCGAGAGGACCTGGATCAGACGCTGCTGCTGGAACTCCAGGACACACCTGAGGTCAGGGAGAACAGCAGCGCCTGGGGAGAGCTGCGGGCCAGCGCCGTCTTCGACGAAGTCCTGCGTGAGGACCTGGCGAGAGCCACCCTGGTCTGGGTCCAGGAGGTAGCAGCCCTGCTGGGCCGGGTTCGGCCGATGGCCCCGGCCGCTGCCCTCGCGGCAGCCGCCGAGCGGCTCACCGCCCTCCTGGAGGGCCTGAGCATGCGCTGGCTCAGCGGCACGCTGCAGATTTCCCACGCCCGGACCCTGATGTCCGGCGCCATCGACGCCGAGCTCGAGCGGCTGAGCCGCTAGGGCCTCTCGGCGTCGCTGCCGCGAGCCGGCAGGACAACTCGCTCCGCGTGGCGCGCCGGGAAGCCAGCCGGGGCCGGCCGGATCAGTGGAGCTGATCCGGTCGGCCCCGGCCCTGGACACCGCCCCACCGGTGCGGTGCGGTCAGTCGCTGTAGACGCCGACCTCGTGGAGTGAGTAGCCCCACTGGGTGCCGCGCTCCAGCCCCTGGATCCGTACGTAGCGCGCCGGAGTTCCGGCGAACCGCGCCGTGTCCAGGCCGCCGTCACCAGCGGTCGTGGACCATGCCGTCTGCCAGTTCGTGCCGTCGGCCGACAGCTCGATGCGGTACGACTTCCCGTACGCGCGCTCCCAGTCGAGGGTGACGCGCTTGACCAGGTTGGCGGATCCGAGGTCGATCCGCAGCCACTGGTGGTTGTTCCACTCGCTGGCCCAGCGGGTGCCCTTGTCGCCGTCCACGGCCCGGCCGGGCGTGAAGCTGACGAACGGGTTCCACCACTCCGACGTGGACGCCGAGGCGGCCGCGCCCGAGGCCAGGTTCACCCCGGACTTGTGCTTCTCGGAGTTCCCCCAGGTGCGGAGGTAGGACTCGGCGCCCGCGAAGAGGTCGTCGACGACCTCTTGGCCGCCGACGATCCGGATGTCCTCGATCCAGTCCGGGACCATGCCGTAGTGCGCGGCGCCGTTGGTGTTGAAGTCCCACGTGCGCTGGCCGGTGGTCTGCTTGTCGATCAACGAGCCGCCGTCCGTGCTGCGGAAGGGGTACTTCACGGGGTTCGGGGTGTCCCCGCCCCGGGGACCCGGCCAGCCGCCGACACCGTTCATGTCGGTGCCGTAGCCGTAGCCGACCCCGTACTTCTCGCGCAGCGCGTCCGTGCGCTTGGCCTCCGCGCTGAACGCCTCGGCGCCGCTCATGTACTGGCCGATGAACCCGCCGAGCTTGTAGAGCCGCTCGGTCCAGCCCAGGTCCATCCAGCTGTGCGAGGAGATGATGCCCGGGTACGACTCGGATTCGAGGATGTCGAAGGCCTGACCCGCGGCCTTGACGCTCATGTGGTCGATCTCCAGCATCATCTTGCGCTTCATCATGCCGCGCACCGCGTACTCACCCAGGTCGGTCAGCCCGCGGGTATTGCACTGCGCGTCCGAGGCGTACGAGGGGACGGCCACCCCGGCCGGCAGCTGCTTTTCCGCCTCCGCCGCCACCGCGTTCCCGATGGGGTTGTCGTGCTGCGGGCCGCGGCAGGTCTCCGTCTTCCAGAAGGTGCCGGTCGACAGGAACTGGCCCACGTTGATGGCCGTACCTAGGGCGCCGGAGTCGAAACGCACCCCGCACAGGGCGTTGTCGAACTTGTGGCAGAGGAACATGCTGCGCACGCCCAGCTGGTGCAGCTCGTCCAGGCCGCGGTCGATGTCCTCCTTGGAGCACTGCGCGATGTCCAGGATCTGCTTGCAGCCGAACGGCTCCGAGGTCTCGACGCCCAGGACGACGGCCAGCTTGCCCTGCTCGATGACCTCGCGGGCCTGCGCGCTGTCGGTGACGATGCGGAACCAGCCCTTGCCCGGGCCGCCGTACATCTTGTCGATGAAGGCCTGCATGTCGTACGACTTCCGCGCCTCGAGACGGATGGCGGTCATCTCGTCGCAGCCGCGATCCTTGAAGAAGTAGACCGAGCAGATCACGCCGTTGGTGACCAGGTCGTTGACCAGCACCCGCTGGCCGCCGCGCCATGCCCGCTCGATCCAGGCGTAGTAGTTCTGCTGGTGGGTCAGCGAGTCGTGGGCGGGCCAGTCCTTGAACGTCGGCCAGCCGTTGGGGTCGTGCTTGCCGTCGCCGCCCTTGGTGATGAAGTCGAAGATGGCGAGCGTGCCGTCGGGGTAGTGCTCGGGGCAGTCCTTCAGCGCGTCAGCGACGCCCTGCTCCGAGAACGGCTTGCCGCAGATCAGCCGGCCGCCGAAGCCCTCGTTGGACATGATGTGGTCGTGGGCGTCGACGAAGCCCCTTACGCGCCCCTGGGCGTCGGTGCCTGTGAAGGGCTCGCCGGTGACGTTGATCTGGGAGTCGGGTGTGGGCCGCGCGGCCGGGGTCCACCAGCCGGGCTCCGCCGCGGAGCTGGGCATCGGACCGAGTAACAGGGCCATCACGGTGAGGAGCAGTGACACCACCGTGAGAGATCTGAGTCTGCGGCGCGGAGGCCGAACCATGGTCATCACTCACCTTGATTGACATGTCCATTCAAGTTACTGGTGAGTTGAGAATCGCGACCACCGTCAGCGGAGTCAATAGTCCGGGACAACTGACCTGATGATGCATCAGATCTGGTGAACTCATGCCCGGCTGCCGTCGGGTGAGGGCCGGCCGAGAGCCGAGTGGCCCGGACCGAAGCGGCGCCGGCCGGGGGCGGCCCAGCCCATACGGCGCGGCAGGGCCAGTGGTGGCCGACCTTCAGCGAGTCGCCCTTGCGTAGCAGCTTCATGGCGAGGTCCAGTTTCGGGCGCGATGCCTTCGCGCCACTGGCGACTTCGACGTGGATGTTGTCGCGGTCGACGCCGTGGCGGAGAAGGGCGTCGCGTCGATCTGATGAGGGGTCTGGTGGTGAACGATGCTGGGCCCGATGTGGCTGGGCTTCCACACGCCCCCTGCGGGCATCGGGCCGCCGCTCGCGTTCAGACCGAGCCGCGCCGATCCTCCCCACGCATCTCGCACGCGCTCCCGCCGTCCGGACGAGGTGACACACT
This sequence comes from Streptomyces mabaensis, assembly GCF_053763515.1. Lineage (NCBI taxonomy): Bacteria > Bacillati > Actinomycetota > Actinomycetes > Kitasatosporales > Streptomycetaceae > Streptomyces > Streptomyces mabaensis. Next base: position 17,573 of record NZ_JBSOPZ010000002.1, on the reverse strand, counting down.
GGCGGCTCAGGCAGCGGTGAACGGGGGATGATCCGGTTGGGTCTGGAGATCGAGAGTCGGCCGTCGGAGCTGCCGTACATCGAGCGGGTGTGGCGCAGCCGCAGCGACGACGTGGGCCGGATGACGTCGATCGCGACATCGCACTGGGAACTCGTCTTCTGGGAGCACCACGGTCAGGTGCAGGCGGCCGTACTGGGCCCGGAGGCCAACGCCTGCCTGGCCCCCGTCCCCGAGGACGCCACGTTCTTCGGCATCAGCTTTGCCCTGGGTACCTCGATGCCACATGTCCCGATCAGCCGGCTCGTGGGCGGCAGCGCGGAGATACCGGACGTGACGCGGCGGTCCGTGTGGCTGAAGGGCTCCGCCTGGCACGTGCCCGGGTACGACAACGCGGAGGTGTTCGTACGGCGCATGGTGCGTGAGGGCATCGTGGACTGCGACCCGATCGTGCCCGCGGTACTCAACGGCGCCACCTCCGATGTCTCCGAACGCACCCTTCAGAGGCGTTTCGTTGCGGCGACGGGCCTCACCCGGGGCGCCATACGGCAGATCCACCGCGCCCGTGAGGCGGCGGTACTGATCCAGGAGGGGGCGCGGGCGCAGGACGTCGTGCACCGGCTGGGCTATTTCGACCAGCCGCACCTGGCGCGGTCCTTGACCCGGTACATCGGCCGGACCGCCACTCAGCTGAGCGCTCCGGACGGGGCGGAGCCGCTGTCGCTTCTGTACAAGACCTCATCCTCGGTGCCCGCATAGTCTTCCTGACGTAGCCGATGGGGTCGGCTCGCCCCGGCCGGAGAACCGTCCCGGCCGGGACCGGGCAGACGACCCCGAACTCATCACGGAGGAATCATGCGCAAGGTCATTTCGAGTCTGTTCGTCTCGCTCGACGGTGTCGCCCAGTCGCCGGACGAGTGGCAGTTCGCTTTCGACGAGGAGATGGGCGCGGCGCTGGGGGAGACGCTGGAGACGGCCGACACGATTCTGCTGGGCCGGGTGACCTTCACCGAGTGGGCCGGGTACTGGCCGACGGTCACCGACGGCGAGGACGCCGGCTTCGCCAAGTGGATCAACGACTCGCCCAAGTACGTCGTTTCCTCCACGCTGGACAGCGTCGAGGACTGGGCGAACAGCACGCTCATCAGCGGTGATCTGGCGGGCGCGATCGAGGAACTGAAGGCGGGCGAGGGCAAGAACATCACCGTCGCGGGCAGCCCGACGCTGGTGCGCTCGCTGCTGGAGCAGGACCTGCTGGACGAACTGGTACTGCTGATCCACCCGGTGGTCGCCGGCGAGGGCCGCAAGAAGCTGTTCGCCGACGACGCCCCCCTGAAGAAGCTGCAGTTGGTGAACGCCCGGCCGACCAGCAGCGGAGTGATCATCGCGACCTACCGTCCGACGCGCTGAGCGTGCCCGCAGCGGCGGGTCACCTTGTGATGGCCCGCCGCTGCGCGTGGTGGCCGCACCCCCGCTACGAGCGTCTGGCTATGTCCATGAGAACGGACAGCAGATGTTCACCACTTCGGGAGGCATCGCAGCCCGCCCCTGTTCGATTTTCCACAACTACCGCAGCATGTCCCATGCCATCGATTCTTGAGCGTGTGCCATCCAAGTTTGAGTGGCCTGGCTCACAAGGTGCGATGGCCCGGGGCGGCTGGACGACGGGCGGAGCGTGGTGGTGGCGCCGCCCCGGGGCGGTTTATGTCCCCTGAGCTGAGGATCTTCAGGGGGACCCGTGCTGTTACTTCTCGACGGTGATGTCGGCGAAGCTGATGACGAAGGCGTCGGGGTCGTCGTCCTCGTCCAGGTGGTAGCTGGCGCTGGCCCAGGCGTCGGTAAGACGGACACGCCGGGAGGTGGGGGAACTGGGGTCACCAGCGATGAGGATGACGTCTTGGTGGGTGTTGGTGTTCTCGACGTCTTCGACCCAGGTGGTGGTGGCCGGGTGGCGGGTGTCGCCGCGGGTGAGGACCACGTCTCCCCACAGGGGTACGGGTGCCTTGGGGTTGGAGGTGAGGAAGGCGTCGATGTCGAGTTCGGCGCCGACGAGGGTGAGCTTGGTGACGGAGTCGAGCGCTTCGGCCTGGTTGTCGCCGAGGTCGAGGTGGTACGTGGCCATGTCCGGTCTCCTGGTGGCGTCGGTGGGATCAGTACAGCTCGGGCGAGGTGCGGACCGGCATCCGGACCTTGAAGACCATCTCCTTGCCCGTGCCGGTATCCAGGAAGAAGATGGCGCGGGCATTGTCGCCTGGGGTGATCAGGTGGGTCGGCTTTTCGAACATGAGGAGGTAGCTGCCCGGGATCAGTGAGAACGCACCCTTGGAGGGGACAGTGAAGCCCTCGCGCTTGACCATCTTGGAGCTCTCGCTGTCGGTGACGGTCTCGTAGATCGTGACGCTCTGGTAGTCCGGACTTTTGATCTTGGTGACCTTGATGTCCTTGCCGCCGGAGTTCTGCAGCGTGATGTAACCGGCGCCGGGCAGTGCGTTGGGCAGCCAGCGGACCCACGCGCTGTTCTTCGCGGACGTGATGTCGATACAGATTGGTGTCTTCGGCATGGATGCGTCTTCCTTCCGGGGGTCCCGTGACCCCACCCGGTGATCACGCTACGCAGTCGGTTGATCACAGCGAAATCCAGTCGTGGAAGATCATCCGATCCGGTGGCAAAAACCACCTGGCGGAGTGTCACGAAGATCGGAAGCGTCCGGATCTCCGCTCTGCCGCTGCCTAACCCCGAGCTGTGTGTGGCGGCTTGGCATTGCTCACGTCCAGGGCTGCGAGTGCTGTGGAGGGTCGCGATAGTTGGCACCGTCCGGCCGCCGTTACCTCGCACTTTCTGCTTGGTGGGACCGCTTGCTGACACCCGTCGGAACTCATCCCCGCGACGCCAAGCGACCTCGCTGGCGCCGGGTTGCGTGGCCGGGTTCCGAGTAGCGTGTCCCGGCTCAAGTGCGACCTAGACCACTCAAACTCCGACGGCACGCGCTCAAGGTTCCCTACGTTGTCTGCGGGACCGGGCGAGCCCTTCGTATGGTTCTCCCACCCAGGGGCGTCGGGTGTGGTTCTCAAGGTTCTGCCGCTTGTGGCTTCCATTGATTGGCCGCCCGACGCCCCACGACGACTCGGCTGCCAATGAGGAATTGCGAATGATCGCTCCGTAGGGAATCGACAGCGAGGTCGTCCGTCGGGAGGCACCAGCACACCCCACCGCACGGAGGCACCACATGGCCGCGATCTGGGCCGGCATCGACGCAGGCAAGACCCACCACCACTGCGTCGCGATCGAAGAGAGCGGCCGTCGGCTGCTGTCCCGGCAAGTCGCCAACGACGAGCCCGAACTTCTCGAACTCCTCACCGACGTCCTGGCCCTGGGCGACGAGGTGAGCTGGGGAATCGACCTGGCCGACGGTGGCGCCGCCCTGGCCATCGGCATCCTCCTCAACCACGACCAGCAGGTCCACTACATCTCCGGCCGGGCCATCCACCGAGCCTCCGAAAGCTACCGCGGCGAGGGCAAGACCGACGCCAAGGACGCCGCCGTCATCGCCGACCAGGTCCGCATCCGCCGCGACCTGCACCCCTTACGCGCCGGCGACGAGACGGTCATCGACCTCAAGATCCTCACCGGCCGCCGCATGGACCTCGTCGCCGACCGCACCCGCACCGTCAACCGGCTCCGGGCCCAGCTGACCGGCATCTTCCCCTGCCTGGAGCGGGCCCTGGACCTCACCAACACCGGCCCGCTCACCCTGCTGACCAGCTACCAGACCCCGGCCGCACTGCGTCGCCTCGGCGCCAAGCGCCTGGAGACCTGGCTCCGCAACCGCAGCGTCCGCAACGCCGACCAGCTCGCCGAGACAGCCATCCAGGCCGCCGAACGCCAGCACACCAGCCTGCCCGGGGAGAAGCTGACCGCGCAGATGGTGCACACCCTGGCGAAGGAGGTGCTGGCCCTCAACCAGCAGGTCGCCGAGCTCGACAAGCTCATCGAGGCCCGGTTTCGCAACCACCGCCACTTCGACGTGATCACCAGCATGCCCGGACTGGGCATCATCCTCGGCGCCGAGTTCCTGGCCTCCACCGGCGGCGACATGACCGTCTTCGGCACCCCCGACCGCCTCGCCGGCTTCGGCGGCGTCGCACCGGTCCCGCGCGACTCCGGCAAGATCAGCGGCAACCTCCGACGCCCCCCAGCGATACAACCGACGGCTCCAGCGCGTGTTCTACACCTCCGCGCTGTTCAGCATCCGAAGGTGCGACGAGTCCCGCCGGTTCTACGACCGCAAACGAGCCGAGGGTAAGCGCCACACACAAGCCGTCCTCGCTCTCGCCCGCCGCCGCGTCAACGTCCTCTGGGCCCTCTTACGCGACGGACGCTGCTACGAGTCCGTGCCTCCCACCGCCCTCGCGGCTTGACAAACGGCATTAGGAATCAGTGACAAGGACACGGCACAGGGGCGCGACGCGTGCCGGGTGCTAGGGCGCGTATCGAGTCGTGATCATCGGGTGGTCCTGGTGAGGTCTTTGATCCAGATCATCGAGGCGTGCAGGTGGGGACTGGCGAGGTAGCTGTCGGGAGTCTTGTCGTATCGGGTGTCTCACCGTCCCAGTTCCGGCCTCCTGGTACGTCACGCTCTGGGGCGGGTGAGGCACGTGGAGCCGACGTGAGCCGACCGGTGCACTGATGTCCGGGCGGGGAACTCATGGGACATGGCCCGGCACCCGGCTCAGGTTCCGGGGAGGATACGGCGCGTTTCGTAGGCCCACATCGCGATCTCGACCCGGTTGCGGGCGCCGAGTTTGGCCATCAGGCTGGCCAGATGCGTCTTCACCGTGCTGAGGCTGATGTGCAGTGCATCGGCGATCTCGGTGTTGGTCAGCCCGCGAGCGACGGCGAGGAGCACCTGCTCCTCGCGGGCGGTGACGGGGGAGACCGGCTGGGCCACGGGCCAGCCGGCGGGCAGGTCCGCGAATGCCTGGAGCAGACGGACGGTGACGCTGGGCGCGATGAGCGCCTCACCGTCGGACGCCGACCGTACGGCCTGCGCCAGAAGGTCCGGTCCCGTGTCCTTGAGGAGGAATCCGCGGGCGCCGGCACGCAGTGAGCCGTAGACGTACTCGTCGAGGTCGAACGTGGTGATGACGACCACGGCCAGCGGGTCGGCGACGCCCGGGCCGGCGACCAGCCGGGTGGCCTCGAGCCCGTCGAGTACGGGCATGCGGATGTCGAACAGGCAGACGTCGGGGCGTAGTTCGCGGGCCAGACGTACCGCTTCCCGCCCGTCGGCGGCCTCGCCGACCACCTCGATGCCGGGCTGGGCGTTCAGCATGATCCGCAACCCGGTGCGGATGATCGTCTGGTCGTCAGCGACGAGGACGCGAATGGACACCGCTCTCGCTCCTCGCTCTCGGCAGTTCGGCTTCGACATGCCAGCCCCGGTCGGTACCCGGGCCGGCTCGTAGTGTGCCGCCGAGCAGGGTCGCGCGCTCGCGCAGTCCGGTAAGTCCGTATCCGTCGCGACCCCGGCCGGTGCGCCGGCCGTTGTCGCGCACGCTCACCCGTACCGTGTGCCGTTCCGCGGCGACCCGGACGACGAGCTCGGTCGCGTCGACCGCATGGCGCAGCGCGTTGGTCACCGACTCCTGCACGATCCGGTAGACGGCCGCGTCCACGGCCGGGGGCAGCGCGTCCAGTTCGCCGTCGAGCCCCAGGTCGACCCTGAGGCGACCACCCGGGGTGCGCACCAGGCGCTCCAGATCCGCGACTCCGGCAGGGGGCGCCAGCTCGGCGCCGACCCCGCGGTCGCGCAGCGCGGCGACCATGGCGCGCATTTCCTCCAGCGTGCGCGCCCCTTCCTCCTCGACCCCCTCCAGCGCCTCGACGGCGGCGGACGGGTCGGTGCCCGCGAGCACCCGGCCCGCCTGGGCGATGATCACCATGGCCGACACGTGGTGGGCCACCGTGTCGTGCAGTTCCCGGGCGAGCTGCTCGCGCTGGCGGGAGCGCACCTGCTCCAACTGCCGCTCGCGAGCGGTCACCCGGAACCGCACGGCAGCCCCGACCACGCCGGGCAGCAGCAGGAAGACGAAGCCCACGACCTTTTCGACGACCGGGGTCTCGTCCGTGACGACACACAGCGCGCCGGCCGCGAGGATCACCGCGCCGCCCAGCACGATCTCGCGTCCCGATCCCCACCGGGGCAGCGCGTACACCAGCACGAGCACGACCGCGCCGGTGTACAGGCCGACGGGCTCGCGCGGTGCGGCGACGAGCGAGGCCACCGGAAGCAGGATCACCGAGCCGAACGCCAGCGTCACCATCGCCAGCGGGCGGGTCCGGCGCCACAGGGGCAGCAGGCACAGCCATACGGCGAACACCACCGCCACCGGCCGCCACACGACGTTCTCGCGCAGGGTGGCCTCCAGCGCCACACCGGCAAGGCCCGCGGCGAGCAGCGCCCAGTCCCGCCGCACCCGGGCGGGCGCGTCGGGCGGCCGGGGTTCGGTCCACAGGGTTCGCAGGTCGTCTCGGAGCACGGTTCTCAGCCTAGGGACCGCGGCGTGCCGCGCATCGGCCGAAAGGACGGGTCGTCACTCCGCCCCGGGGCCGACGGATCCGCGGCCCGCGGGCCGATGCCGCGGAGCGCCGTGGCGACGAGCCTCGGCATCGGCGGCCGTACAAGGACGGCCGACGAGGTGGTTGGAGGACCCGATGCTCTCGAAAGCCCTGTTGCGCCTGGGCGCAATCGCCGCCCGCCATCCCTGGCGGGTGATCGCGGCATGGCTGATCGCCGCCACGCTCGCCGTCCTCGCCGCCGTCGCCTTCGGCGGGCGGACCGCGGACTCGATGACCGCTCCGGGGCTGGACTCCCAACGGGCCGCGGAACTGATCGAGCGGGCAGGCACCGGCCAGGAGGGGATGACCGCCCAAGTGGTCGTCACCCCCCTCGACGACGGTGCGACGTTCTTCGACCACGGCAGCGCGCGCACCGCTCTTACGCGGCTGCGGGCCGAGGTGAAGCGGCTGCCGCACGTGCTCGGCACGAGCGACCCGGCGGGGGCGCTCGACGCGGGCGGGGAAACCGCCGTGCGCGGCGGCCTCGTCTCGGCCGACGGGCGGATCGCCGTCGTCCGGGTGCAGTACCCCGACCAGAGCCGGCTGTCGGCCAAAGACCTCGACGCCCTCGTCGATCTCGGCGACCGGCTGCGCGCTGAGCTGCCGCTGCGCATCGAGATGGGCGGGAACCTCTTCTACGCCTTCTCCGACCCCAACGGCGGCGCCAGCGAGCTGATCGGCCTCCTCGCCGCGGCCGCGATCCTGTTCCTGGCGTTCGGTTCGCTCGTCGCCGCCGCGCTGCCAATCGGCATGGCGGTCTTCGGACTGACCGTCGGGGTCGCCACGATGACGGTACTGGCGGGGGTGACAGAGGTCCCCACCTTCGCACCGGTCCTGGGCAGCATGGTCGGGCTCGGAGTGGGCATCGACTACGCGCTGTTCGTGCTCGCCAGGCACCGGGAGTACCTCGCGCGCGGGCTCGATCCGCAGGCGGCGGCCGGACGAGCGGTGGCAACGGCGGGGCGGCCCGTGGTCTTCGCCGGCGGCACCGTCGTCGTATCGATCCTCGGCCTGGCGGTCGCGAACGTACCGTTCATGACGGTGGGCGGGCTCGCCGTCTCGATCGTCGTCCTGACCATGGTGGTCGCGTCGGTGACGCTGCTGCCGGCCTTCCTCGGCGCGGCGGGCCCGCGCCTGGCCCGGGCCGGCCGGATCGGCCGGGCTCTGCAGACCAGGAAGCTGGGCCGACTCGCACGGCGGCGGGACCCGGCGGCAGGCGCCGCCCAGGCCGCCGGGTGGCGTCGCTGGATCGGGCACGTCAGCCGGCACCCGGTGCCGTACGCGGTCGGCGCGGCGGGGCTGCTGCTGACCGCGACGCTGCCCGTGCTCGGCCTGCGCGTCGGCCTGCCCGACGACGGCTCACTGCCCCACAGCCGTACCGAGCGCCGGGCCTACGACCTCGTCGCCGAGGGGTTCGGCCCGGGCACCAACGGTCCCTTCGTCATCGCCGCGGACCCCGCCGGTGATCCGGGAGTGCTGGACCGACTCGTCGCAACGGTCGCGGCGGATCCGGGCATCGCATCCGTCGTGCCGACGCACATCGATCGGGCCACCGGCATCGCGACCCTCGTGGTGTTCCCGACCACCAGCCCTCAGGACAAGGCCACGGCCGACACCATCGCCCGGCTGCGCACCGACGTGCTGCCCACGGCGATCGGGCACGGCCCGGCCAGGGCCCACGTCGGCGGCGCCACCGCGAGCCTGTCCGATGTGGGCCAACGCACCAGCCAACGCCTGCCGGTGCTCGTCGCCGCCGTGCTGGCGATGTCGTTCCTGCTGCTGATGCTGGTCTTCCGCTCGATACTCGTACCGCTCAAGGCCGTACTGCTGAACCTGCTGAGCATCGGCGCGGCCTACGGCATCATGGTCGCGGTCTTCCAGTGGGGCTGGGGAGGCGCACTCATCGGGCTGGAAGCGACGGTTCCGATCGTGTCGTTCATCCCGATGTTCCTCTTCGCCATCCTGTTCGGCCTGTCGATGGACTACGAGGTGTTTCTCCTCTCCCGCGTACGCGAGGAGTACCTGCGCACCGGCGACAACGGCACGGCGATCGTTGAGGGCGTCTCGCGCACCGCCCGGATCATCACCTCGGCCGCCCTCATCATGGTGGCGGTCTTCCTGTCCTTCGCCGTCACCGAGGACCCCTCCACCAAAATGTTCGGGCTCGGCCTGGCCACCGCGATCTTCATCGACGCCACGGTCGTACGCATGGTGCTGGTACCGGCGACCATGACACTCCTCGGCCGGACCAACTGGTGGCTGCCGAAGTGGCTGGACTGGATGCTTCCCCGCGGCCCGGTCGGCACCGACGACACCGACGACACCGACGCGGAATCCACGGGTGAGGCCCCGCGTCCACGGCTGGTTGACCGTTGACTCAACTCCTGCCCGCCCTTGGCGTCCGGCACCTCAGCGCGTCACCTAGGGGCAAATCGAGTCGTGATCATCGGGTGGCCCTGGTGAGGTCCTTGATCCAGATCATCGAGGCGCGCAGGTGGAGACCGGCGAGGTAGCTGTCGGGAGTCTTGTCGTATCGGGTGGCGATGCCTCGCCATGATTTGAGCTTGTTGATCAGGCGTTCGACGGTGTTCCGCTCCTTGTAGAGATCGGCGTCGTGGCTGACGGGTCGGCCACCTCTGGAGCCCTTCTTCTTCCGGTTGGCGGCCTGGTCCTTCTTCTCCGGGATGACCGCCTTGATACGGCGTTTGCGCAGGTGGGCGCGGTTTCCGCGGGACGAGTACGCCTTGTCCCCGGCGATCGCGTCCGGCCGGATGCGGGGTCGGCCGACGGGCCCGCGTACCCGTACCTTCTTCAGGACGGGGATGAACTGCGGGCTGTCCGCTGCCTGGCCTGTGGTCAGGATGAACGCCAGCGGGCGGCACTTGCGGTCGGCGGCGAGGTGGACCTTGCTGGTCTGCCCGCCTCTGGAACGTCCGAGGAGGGCGGCCTTCAGCCGGAGTTTCCGCCGACGCCGGATGCGTCGTCGTTCTTCCAGCGCGGGATCACTTTCGGTCTCTTGCGCGTTTTGCTCTTCGAGGCCGCCCCCTTTGACCTGGCCGTCTCCTCCTCGGCCGCGGCTTTCTCCAGGGCGGTGACGACGTCCTCTTTCTCCAGGGCGGTGACGACGTCCTCGTCGAGGTGCATCCCGGCCGCGTCGTGGTGGGCTCGGGCGGTGGTGGAGTCGATGCTGACCAGGACAGGTCCACCTCACCCCGCTTCGCGGCTTCCGTGATCAGGCCCTCCAGCAGGGGCTCGAAGACGCCGGCGTCACGCCACTGCCGGAAGCGGTTGTGGACGGTCGACCAGGCGCCGAACTCCGTCGGCATCTCCCGCCACTGCCCGCCCGTCTTGAACCGCCAGATCACGCCCTCGAACTGCTGCCGCAGTCGCTCGGGGTACGGGCCGTACTCGCCGATCGGCAGGTACGGCTCGATGAACTCCCAATCCGGATCGGTCAGTTGCACTCGCGTCACGTAAGACCGTCTATCGGACCGGACCGTGCCACGAAGGCACATCCCGCAAATTGATTATGACTCGATACGCGCCCTAATGCCTCGCTCGTCCGTCAGCGTCAAGGGGCAGGGCTGCCGACGGCTTCCGCCAACTCGTCAGCGGCCTCGCGGGTCAGACGGTAGAACCCCTGGAGGCTGACCGAGTTCTCGAGACGGCCATCCACCACGTACTTCAGACCGCGGGTCTGGCCTCGGCGGTTGCGCCAGGTAAGCCGCGCAAGCAGTTCACCGGGGATGGTCACATCGAAGCGTACGGGCGTCGCGTCCACGTGCACCGCCTCGGCGCCGCAGCCGCCGGCGCCGAGCATCGACCAGTCCCCGTGCCCGGGATACGCAGGGTCCTCCCAGGTTGCAGGGGCCGTGCCACAGCAGTCGCGTCGCTCCACGTCGATTACTCGCATCTGACTCACCACGAACACCTCGCGCCGGTTAACGTGCAGCGCGTACACCTCGTCCCCAGCACGAGCAGCCGTCCACGCGGGCAGGGAGGAGTGAGCGCCGCTGAAGGCGACCGGCGGTCGCTCGCCCACGCGGCCCGCCTTGCGCAGCGCACGGCACGTGTCATGGGTCCACAAGACGGTGAAGGCATCAGACATGCCGTGATCCTATGAACGGGGACTGACAGCCTCCCGGGGGGACAGCGCTCACGGAGCCTTCTGCAGAACTGGCATTGCTCCGGACTTGAAACTCACGCGCCGTTCGAATCCTTCGGTGGGCGATGCCGCCTCCCGAAGTGGTGAACATCCGCTGTCCGTTCTCATGGACAAAGCCAGTGCACCCTGTGAGCCCGGCCATAGATTGACTGATTCTTCAGTCAACAGACTGTATGTGGACCTGGCGCAGTACCCGTATCCGGCCCGGCCGGCCCGGCCCGAGCGCTTCTCTGTCGAGCCTGAGCGGCCGCATTTCACCGACGTGGAGTCGGCGATCCGGACATACCGTCAGCATTCGGAATAACTTGTCCAGGGGGGCTCTGTTTCGCCGCCTCATCTGAACCGCACCTGACACAGGCATTGACTGAATTTTGAGTCAATCTCTAGGGTGAGCGCAGCCTGACCGGCTTTGAAGGTCAGGGCGGCCGAATGGGCATGCGAACACACCCGTCTACAGGAGGCCATATGGGGCCAGTTGCCTCACAGTCGCATGATTCCGCACCTCTTGCGGGCATCGAACAGCACTCGATCGATTGGGTGCCTCTTTCGGAACGGCACGGCAAACCCTCCAGCGTCGGGGCCATCTGGTTCGTCGGCAGCCTCAACCTCACCGGCCTGGCGACCGGCGTCGTGACGCTCTCCATGGGGGCCTCGCTCGTCTGGACGGTGGTCGCCACCGTCCTCGGCTCACTCTTCGGTACGTTCTTCATGGCGTTCCACTCGGCTCAGGGCCCCCAGCTGGGCCTACCCCAACTGGTGCAGTCCCGACCGCAGTTCGGATACCTGGGTGCCGCACTCACCGTGTGGGTGTTCGCCTTGGTCAACTACGTGGGCTTCAACACATCCGATGCCTTGCTGTCCGGTCAAGCCATGAACACGCTCACCGGGATCCCCAACGAGCTCGGCTATCTGCTGGCCGCCGCGGTCGCGACCGTGATCGCCCTGTTCGGATACGAGTGGATCCACCGGCTGAACAGGTGGCTCACCTGGCCCTTCGTCGTGATCACCGCTGCCATCACAGTGGCGGCCCTGTTCGGCGGGGGACTACCGGACGGCGTCTGGGACGCCGGCCCGTTCGAACTCGCCCCGTTCATGCTCGTGTTCGTCTTCGTCGCCGGCTTCCAGCTGGGCTGGGCGCCGTACGTCTCGGACTACTCGCGCTACCTCAGGCCCGACGTCCCTGTCCGCAGCACCTTCTGGTGGACCTACCTGCCCAGTGCGATCTCCGGGATCTGGGTGTTCATCCTCGGTGCCGTGGTCTCGGCCGGTGCCCCCAAGGGCACCGACCCGGTGACCGCGCTGAAGCTGGCGGCCGACCGGCTGTTCGGCGGGTTCGGCACGGTCGCGGTCGTTGTACTGCTGGTCGGGCTGCTCTCCATCATGGCGATCAACCAGTACGGCGGCAGCCTCACCATGATCTCGATCATGGACTCGTTCCGGCCGGTCAAGCCGACGCGGACCATCCGGGTCGCGACGATCGGGATCATGCTGGTGGCCGTCGGGGCGATCTCCACCCTCGTCGGAATCGATCGCTTCAACTGGTTCTTCGCCAACGTGGTGGTCGTGCTGACGTACCTGTTCATCCCATGGACGGCCATCAACCTGGTCGACTTCTTCTTCGTCCGGCGCGGCCAGTACGTCGTCAGGGAGATCTTCAACCCGCACGGCATCTACGGCCAATGGGGTTGGCGGGGAAATCTCGCGTACGGGATCGGTCTGGCCTGCATGGCTCCGTTCATGGTCATCACCGGCCTCTACGTCGGGCCGGTCGCGGAGTTCCTCGGCGGCGTCGACTGCTCGATCTTCGTCGGCCTGCCGGTGGCGGGCGGCCTCTACTGGGCCTTCGCCCGAAGTCTCGATCTGGCCACCGAACGCCGGATGGTCCGGGAGGAGGGGCTGCTGGCACCACTCCACTGAGCAACCCGCGCCCGCACGTACAGAACCTCCGTGAGAAGGAGCACCACGTGAAGACAGACCACGACGGCGACAGGCCGGGCATCAGCCGCAGAACTCTCCTGGCCCGAACCGGAGCGGCCGCGGCCGCGCTGGCGGCGGGGCCGGTACTCGGCGGCATCCAGCCGGCCATGGCCGCGTCCTGGCGAGTACCCGGGGAGGAGTCGCCGCACAAGCGGACCTGGATGTCCTGGCCGTCCAGCTCCACGATCTGGGGCAGTCTGTTGTCCAAGATCCAGGCTGACATCGCCAAGCTCGCCAAGGAGATCGCCCGGTACGAGCCGGTCGTCATGTGCGCGGACGGCTCGTCGGCCGCGTCGAGGGCCAGGAGTATGTGCGGGTCCACCGTCACGGTGATCAGCTCCGTTCCCGTCTCGGACTGCTGGATGCGGGACACCGGCCCGCTGTTCCGCGTCGATGGGGCCGGTGGCCTGGACGCGTTCGGCCTGAACTTCAACGCCTGGGGTGAGAACGCCACGCGTTTCTACGGCATCCCCGCCTCCGCCTATGACAAGGACCGCGCGGTCGCGCAGAAGCTCGCCGCCTACACGGGCGTCCCGTTCGCGAAGTCGGCCGTGGTCGGCGAAGGCGGCGGCGTGGAGTACGACGGCGACGGCACTCTGATGGCGACCGAGAGCTGCTGGGTGAACGCCAATCGCAATCCCGGCAAGTCGCGCAGCCAGATCGAGGCGGAGCTGCTGTCACGGTTCGGCGCCTCGAAGATGATCTGGCTGCCCGGCGTCACCGGGCAGGACGTCACCGACGGCCACATCGACGGCACCGCGCGCTACATCGGACCCGGCGTGGTGATGGTGCAGCTGGGCGGCGCCGTGCGGCCGGACGTCTGGACCGAGAACGCCCAGGCCATGCACGACGTCCTGGTGAACGCGACCGACGCCAGGGGACGCCGGCTGCAGGTCCTCACCATCGAGGGTCCCGACACTCTGCCGCGAATATCGCCGGGCAAGCGGCAGGACTTCCTCAGCTCGTACATGAACTGGACGGTGACCAACGGGGCGGTGATCACGACGCAGTTCGGCGACACCGCCAAGGACGCGGCGGCCAAGGCGGCGATCGCTGCCGCCTACGGCAGGCCCGTGATCCAGCTCAACCTCGACAATCTCTACGGCAACGGGGGCGGTGGCGCGCACTGCGTCACGATGCAGGAGCCCAACCGCTGAGCAATGGCCCGGGTCTCACCTCTGAGACCCGGGCCTTCCCGCCGTGTACCTGACCTGCAATCACCGGCCGGACGGCACGCAACCCCATGCGCTTGGGGAGGCCGACAGACGGTCGCGGCGGACCGAGCGACAACCCAGACCAACCGCCAGGCACTGTCACGCTGCAAGTGTCATTGCGGCCTCGCGCCCTGGCCCACCTTGACTGGGCATTTCACCGTCGGGCATCCTGACTGAAACTTCAGTAAGTTTGGGTAAGCCGTCCGATCCACGCCCCAGGCGCACGCCGTACGACCGGACCACCACGGGGCGCACGGCAGCCGAACAGGCCGGACGCGACCCTTGCCCGAGCAGCACCCACCATCTCCCGAAGGCGACCCGCCCGTGACCTCGTACGAACTCCTCACCTCCTACGGCTCCCCGCTCGGCTCCCCAGCCCGCACGGAGCCCGCCGAGCGCGGCCTGCTGCGCGTCGGCCTCGTCCAGATGCGCTGGTACGCCGACCAGAACGAGCACGACGACCGCCTGCGCGAGGGCGTGGCCCTCGCCGCCGCCCAGGGCGCCAAGGTGGTCTGCCTCCCCGAGCTCACCCGCAGCCCGTACTTCTGCAACACAGACGACCCGATGGCAGACGGTGCCGCCCGCTATCTCGAGGACGTCGAGCACGGTCCCACCGTCCAGCTCGCCGCCGAGCTGGCCACCGGCCTCGACATCACCGTGCACGCCTCGCTCTACGAGCGCGCGGAGGACGGCGGCCTCGGCTACAACACCGCCGTCTGCGTGGCCTCCGACGGGGAGCTCATCGCACGCACCCGCAAGAACCACATCCCCGCCTTTCCCGGCTACCGCGAGGACCTGTGCTTCCGCCCCGGCGACAGCGGGTTCCCCATCGTCGCCCACGTGGGCGCCCGCTTCGGCTTCCCCACCTGCTGGGACGAGTGGTTCCCCGAGCTCGCCCGCGCCTACTCCCTGGCCGGCGCCGAGATCCTCGTCCACCCCACCGCCATCGGCTCCGAGTTGGACCCGGCGGACTTCGACACCCGGCCCATGTGGGAGCACGCCATCAGCGCCAACGGCCTCGCCAACGCCCTCTTCATGGTCGTGCCCAACCGCATCGGCACCGAAGGCCGCTCCACCTTCTACGGGTCCTCCTTCATCTCCGACCCCTACGGCCGCATCATGCTCCGCGCGCCCCGCGACCGACCCGCCGTCCTCGTCGCCGACCTCGACCTCGACCAGCGCCGGGACTGGCTGGAGTTCGGCCTCATGCAGACCCGCCGCCCCGAGCTCTACGGCCGGCTCACCGAGCGGCTCTGACACTCCGAAAAAAGAAGGGACACCATGCTTGTGAACAGGCCCGTGAGCCAGGGGGCGGCATGCCTCTGACTCCCACTGAGCGTGACCGGCTGCTGCTCTTCACGGCCGCGGAACTCTCGCGCTCGCGTCTGGGGCGCGGGCTTCGGCTCAACGTCCCGGAGGCGACCGCGCTGATCGCCGACACAGTGTGCGAGGCGGCGCGTGACGGCCTGCGTCTGGCCGAGGCCATCGAGCGCGGCCGCAGCGTACTCGGCCCGGACGACGTGCTCCCCGGGGTCGCCGATGTCGTGACCGAGATCCATGTCGAGGCGGTGTTCGACGACGGCACCCGGCTGGCCGTCATCAGCTCCCCGTTCGGCGACGTGGAGCGGGAGGACGATGCCCCCGGTGCCGTCCTTCCCCACTCGGACACCGTGCCCGATCTGGCAGCGGTGATCACCCTGGAGGTCCGCAACACAGCCCCCGTCCCGGTGAGCGTGACGTCGCACTTCCACTTCTTCGAATCCAACCCGCGCCTGGACTTCGACCGGGCCGCCGCCTACGGGATGCGGCTCGCCGTTCCAGCCGGATCGTCCACCCGCTTCGACCCCGGCGCGGTGGTCGAGGTGGGGCTCGTACCGATGGGCGGCGACCGCATCGCGATCGGCTTCGCCGGCCTGGTCGACGGGCCGTTGGATGCCCCCGGCGTCAAGGAAGAGGCCCTGCGCCGCGCCACCGCCTGCGGCTACCTGGGAGCAGAGGAAACACAGAGATGAGCAAGCCCACGAAGCACAGCGACCACTGCGCCCCCGGCAGCCGGCACATGGATCCCCACGAGTACGCGGCCGTGCACGGCCCGCGCGTGGGGGACCGGGTGCGGCTGGGCGATTCCGGTCTGGTCGTGCGGGTGGAGTCCGACGCGCAGAAGCCCGGCGACGAGTTCCTGGCGGGCTTCGGCAAGACCGCCCGCGACGGCCTGCACCTGAAGGCCGCCGCGGTCCGGGAGACCTGCGACGTCGTCATCAGCAACGTCCTGGTCATCGACGCCGTCCTGGGCATCCGCAAGGTGTCCATCGGCATCCGCGAGGGCCGGATCCACGCCATCGGCCGGGCCGGTAACCCCGACACCCTTGACGGGGTGGACGTAGTCGTCGGCACCGGCACGACCATCGTCTCGGGTGAGGGCCTGATCGCCACCGCCGGAGCCATCGACACCCACGTCCACCTGCTCTCCCCGCGGATCATGGAGGCCTCCCTCGCTTCAGGGGTCACCACGATCATCGGTCAGGAGATCGGGCCGAGCTGGGGTGTCGGCGTGAACTCCCCGTGGGCGCTGAAGCACGGGTTCAACGCCTTCGACGCCTGGCCGGTCAACATCGGCTTCCTGGCCCGCGGCTCCTCCTCTCACGAGGCGCCGCTGGTCGAGGCGCTTGCCGAGGGCGGTGCCTGCGGCTTCAAGGTCCACGAGGACCTCGGCGCGCACACCCGGGCTCTGGACACCGCGCTGCGGGTGGCCGAGGAGCACGATGTGCAGGTCGCCCTGCACTCGGACGGCCTGAACGAGTGCCTGTCGGTGGAGGACACCCTGCGGGTCCTGGAGGGTCGGACCATCCACGCCTTCCACATCGAGGGCTGCGGCGGCGGGCATGTGCCCAACGTGCTGAAGATGGCGGGCGTGCCGAACGTCATCGGCTCCTCCACCAACCCCACCTTGCCGTTCGGCCGTGATGCCATCGCGGAGCACTACGGCATGATCGTCTCCGTTCATGCCCTCAAGACGGATCTCCCCGGCGACGACGCCATGGCACGCGACCGGATCCGGGCCGGGACCATGGGGGCCGAGGACGTGCTGCACGACCTGGGCGCTATCGGCATCACCTCCTCCGACGCCCAGGGCATGGGGCGCGCCGGTGAGACCATCCGCCGCACCTTCGCCATGGCGGGGAAGATGAAGGCCGAGCTCGGGCCCCTTCTTCCCCATAACGGGGAGGGCGGCGATGTCGAGGGCGACGACAACGCCCGTGTGCTGCGCTACATGGCCAAGCTGACCATCAACCCGGCGATCGCCCACGGGCTCGCCCACGAGGTGGGCTCGATCGAGGTCGGCAAGCTCGCCGACATCGTGCTGTGGCGCCCGCCCTTCTTCGGTGCCAAGCCGCAGATGGTCCTCAAGTCCGGCTTCCCGGCGTACGGGGTCACCGGCGACCCCAACGCGGCCACGGACAGCTGTGAGCCGCTGGTGCTCGGGCCGCTGTTCGGGGCCCATGGAGCCGCGCCGGCGGATCTCTCCGTGTCGGCGTACGGCCTTAGCTCCCCAGTTGTGTACAGACGAACGTCCCCAGACGTCAGGCCACTTCGGTCTCTC